>JAJZXC010000155.1 GCA_021846365.1 Bacillota bacterium
CTCGTGCATGCGCACCCAGCCTAACTTTGGAATATGCACTTTATGTCCTTTGACCGTGAATTGATCATTGGTCAAGGTGAAGCTATCGTGACGGCCCTTTTTCTTGAACGTGGGATACTCGGCGATTGCGGCAAAAAAATTCTTAAATGCTCGGTCCAAATGCATGATGGCCATCTGGGGCGCGTTTTTGGTGATCTCTAGCATCCAGGGAAACCAGCTCTGAAGCACCAACGAGAGTGGAAGGATGATGTGACAATGCCTACAAGATCACCTAGCTCCCGTCAAACGTGCGCACGTTAGTGCTCAATCAATACCCGCGTATCACTCGCTGTGCAAGAGTCGGTAGACCCGGAAGTTACTCACCAAAGGCGCTCTTAAATGAGGGTTATTTTGCTTTAAAAAATATCCCCTTCGTTTCCGTTGTTTCGAAAAAAAGATGGACAAGCAAGATTTGGCGAAGCATCGAAGGATCCATGAACAGCGAACATCTCGTCCTCCGACTACCCGCAAATATTGGAATGGTGAGCAGCTGGTCGCACGACTGCTTGCGCCACGAAGTGTCGACGGAGAGGGGAGGCCCCTCGACCGCGCCTCACAGGAGGAGCCGTCAAACCGCCCCAAACGGCTGAGACACAACGGTCTTGGTCGTGAGCGTTGGGGAAAAGGCATCGTCAAGGTGTCAGGTGTGGACCAAGAAGGTGAGCGATGAGCGATCTCACGTAAGCGTCGAAAGCGGTAGCCGATGTCAAAATTGAGGGGTGCATTCTCCCTCAAGAGGAGTCTAGGGGACACCTGTTTACTGCCTAGGCGGCATCCGGCGTAAAGTGGGCACGAGGTCGGTCCGGGCTCTGTCGAGGAACGTGGGAACCTGGCCGGTGATGCGAAGAGAAAAGCCTATAAGTGGAGCCCACGAAAGGGGAAAGTATCGATGCACCGATCAGGGGCGGACCGTCCCGTAGTAGTGAGGAAAGGCGTGTAATGCGCCTGGAGCGAAGGGGAGGGGCGAACTCAAGGAGACCCTGGCCAAGCTTTGGGGAGGAGCCGGTGGTTTTCGGCGTCGCCCGCCGGCGGCAACGCCGCCGAGGAAGAGTTCGCACGAGTCGTATAAGTCGAGAGACTTACGTACGCAATCTGTGAGGGGCTGGAGGTGCGATTCCTCCGGCCTACTCGGCCCCCGGGTTGGTGCACCAAGTGCTGTCCCTGCGGGATACGGTGCGGGATTTCGAACGGGCCCACGATGCACTCCAGAATGAGGTGGCACGCCTGCGCGCCGAGAATCGCGGTCTACGTGCTCGATGCCTCATGGGCATCGGATACTCGGGGACGGGGGACTTCCAAAATTGGCAGACGCTTTGCCACTGGCCCAATCACGACCACCCCGGGAGCCGCTAATCGATGACCGGTGGCCAGAGCCGGCAGTTCGGCCAAGGTGCCCCACACGGCGGTCTGCTCGGGATACGATGCCCAGGTGATGACGGCCGCTGGCGTCTTAGCTGGTTTGCCATGCGCGATGAGGGCCGCGCTGATGGTTTTCAGGTGGGCCATGCCCATCAACAAAACCAGGGTGGCCGCCGTCGAGGCCAGCAGGTCCCATTCCATCCGCGCGGGATCGTGGACTTCGGCGATGTGTACGGCGGCGCTGAGGCCGCGACTGGTTACCGGGATGCCGGCCAGGGCCGGCGCGGCCAGTGCCGAGGAGATGCCGGGGACGACCGTCACCGAGACGCCAGCGGCGGTTAGAGCCAGCACCTCTTCGCTGCCTCGAGCGAAGACGAAGGGATCGCCTCCCTGGAGGCGTACGACGGTCTTGCCTTGCTGGGCGTAGTCGATCAGCGCTCGATGGATGGCGGCTTGGCTCCACCCGATTCCTCCTGGGGCTTTGCCCACGTTGGTGACCAAGGCCGCTTTCGGCACCCAGCCCAGCACGTCCGGATGGACGAGGCGGTCGTGAAGGACCACCTCGGCGCGCTCAAGGATCCTGACCGCCTGCAGGGTCAACAGTTCGGGGTCGCCAGGGCCGGCGCCGACCAAATAGACAATGCCGCTCATGAGGTAATCCTCCCTTGACCCGGCCCGGCCAGCCAATGTTGTATGAACTGTTCCTCCGCGGCGGCTAGTTGATTCCGGCGACTTGGGCCCTCGGTGGTGGCCAGAATGTGCCGACGGACGACGGCAAACTCCCGTAGGGCTAGACCAAAATCGAGCGGGAAAAGGGATTCCAAATTCCTGCGGATTCGTTGGGCGAGGCCTGGGGCTAGCCCGCCGGTCGATACCCCGAGCACGAATTCGTTACGGCGGAGTTGACTCACCATCATCATAGTGCAGGCGGACGCCGCGTCGGGGACATTGACCCATAGTCCAAGCTGCTCAGCCCAGGCGATGACGGTTCGGTTGATATCGGCGGGCGCGGCTGCAATTATGAAGGCGCAACCGACCAGGTCGGAAGTCTCCGGATAGCGCGCATGCCAATGGACCTGCTGGCCAAGCAGGATACGGCAAGCGGGATGCAGTTCGGGCGCATACACCTCTACCTTGGCCCCGGCCTCGAGCAGGCCCGGAATCTTGTGAGCCACCACTTTACCCCCGCCGACCACCGCCACCGCGCGTTGTCCCACATCTACCATCACCGGATAATATCCCATGACTCCTCTTCCTTTCCGCGTGTGGACCATTGTTTCCTAGCTGTCGCCTGCCCCAGCGGAGGCGGCTCGCGTGCTCATCGGGCACGACACCTGAGCCTTCCTCTTCTGTTTCACCGCAGTTGGTGCGGATCCCCGCTGCCGACGGCGGTACGAACTCGCAGGCCGTCAATACCGGTGGCGACCACCCAATCGCCGAACCCTTCGCCCTCCCTGTGCTCGGCGGCGTACCTAGCTAGCAGCGCAGCGTCGACCCGAGCTCGGCGAGGACACCCGTTCCAAGAATTTTTGGGCCAGGCGGGTACCGGCCCGGTTTCCGCCGAGGTAGATATGGTATTTGTCGGGTCCAGCCCCGCCGAACCCGACCTCGGCCAGTTCGGCACGCACACAGTTATTGGGGCATCCGGTCATACGCACCACCCGGGGCGTATCCGCCAAGCCGAGGGCGCACCAGTAACGGCGAATCTGCTCCAGTACGGCGGGCATGACGCGTTCGGCCTCGGTCAATGCCAACCCAAAGGTGGGAAGCTCCACACAAGCCATCGCCGACCGTTCCAGGGGCGTCCTCTGGCCTGGGGAGCCCAGTCCGTGCCGCTCAAAAATGTGCAGGATAGCCTCTTTATCCTCTCCGGTGAGGCCGACCAAGAGCAGATTATGCTGCGCGGTGAGGCGAAGTTGAGGGCGATACTGCTCGACGACGCGGCGAAGTCCGGTCTTGAGGGAGGCAGAAGCGAAATCGGCAATGCGGCCCTGGGGAACGTAAAGACCGAGAAAACCCTTGCCCGCACCGTCGGAGTGCCAACCCAAATGGTCATCAGGATCCGCCCAGCGGAGGGGCAGCGGTGGGTCCAGGCGAAACCCGGTGCGCCGCTCGACCTCTTGTCGAAAGCGCGTTAGCCCCCACTCCTCAATCAGGTACTTCATCCGCGCGTAACGACGGTCGGTGCGGTTGCCGTGGTCGCGTTGCACGGTAATAATCGCTTCCGCGACCGCGGTCAGCTGATCGCGGTCCACCGAGGCTAGTGGCTTGGCCAACAGGGGATGGGTGCGGGCGACTCCCTGACCGCCGCCGACCAACACCGCCCAGCGCTCGGTCCCTCCCTCAGCGGGGGGATACGTGACCAGGCCAAGCTCATGGCAATAGATGTCGGTGCAGTTGTCGCCCCAGACGGCAAATGCGGTCTTGAACTTGCGCGGCAGATAGGACGATCCGTAGAGGGGCTCCTCTTGGCGAACGTCGTACACCTTTTTTCCGTCCACAAAGAGTTCGACGTAGGCCGCGGTCGCAGGCTTAAGGTGGTGGGCCAGGGCTTTGGCCAACGCCGCCGTCTGATCGCGAATCTGCCCACCGTCGGGCACCGGGCAGCTCATGATGTTGCGTTCGACCTCGCCGCATTCGGCCAGGCTTGCCATCGCGGCCTGCTGCAGGTTTGGCACCAGGGGGGCCAAATCATCCTTCACCACGCCGTGCAATTGAATCGCCTGCCGGGAGGTGAGCCTGATCGCCTCCGACCCCACGTCATCGGCCAGGGAGTCAATAGCCAAGTACTGGTCGGCGGCCAGCGGGAGGCGGACCATAAAGCGGTAATCCAGGGGGATTTTGTTCGCTAAAAGGCGCCAGCGTTGCTCGCGGTCGTCTCCGAAGAATTTTAGGAGCTGGCCACCCGCTGCAGAAGCTTTGCAATCGCGGGAGCCGTAGACTTTCTCGTAGAGATTGCCCCGCAGATGGCGGCTTTGGATCTTAATTTCTTCGACCGAAGGCGGCACAGGAATCCTCCTCGTGGTACGCTTTGCTAAATAGGAGTATAGACTACATAGAAGATAATGTCTATCATAGAGATCGTATTCGCAGAGCCCGTTTCATCGCGGGCAAGGGTAAAGTTGATACGATAGGGAGGCGCCGTCGACAGAGCTCCGTCCCGCCGCGGGCGCGTGTCGCCCATGTTAGCGCCGGGCGGAAGTGCGCTGCGCCGTCACCCACAGCCTGAGGTAGGAGGATTCATATGGCAGACGCATTGACGCTGGACCCACAGTGGAACCGGGACTTCATGGGCCGGGATCCCTTAGCGCTCCTCGATCAAGTGTACCGCCGATACGGCCCGGAGGTTATCCTGGCTTCAAGCTTTGGAGCCGAAGACGTGGTTCTTATCGATATGGCCTGCCAAGTTGCGGCAGCACCCGAGGTATTTTGTCTCGATACCGGGCTGCTTTTTCCCGAGACGTATGCCTTAATCGAGCGGATAGTGGCCCGCTATCCCATTCGGTACCGGGCTGTTCAGCCCCGTCTTTCGTTAGCGCAACAGGCAGGTGAGTTCGGCCCTGAGCTCTGGGCGCGTGATCCCGCCGCCTGCTGCGGCTTGCGCAAGGTAGAGCCGGTGCTGAGGGTACTGGATGGCAAGCGGGCGTGGATTACCGGTATTCGCCGTGACCAGTCGCCAACGCGGAAAAACGCCCAGCTAATGGAATGGGACGAGGCCCATCACCTGGTCAAAGTGAACCCCTTAGCCTATTGGAGTGAGGAGATGGTGTGGGAATACATCGAGCGCCGTGGTCTGGAGTACAATCCCCTGCATGACGAAAACTATCCCAGCATCGGCTGCGCACCTTGCACCCGCGCCGTGCAGCCCGGCGAGCCGTCGCGCGCGGGAAGGTGGTCGGGTTTCGACAAGACCGAGTGCGGATTGCACGCCGATTGATAACTTTTCCCCGCCTTGGCGGGCTACCCATTGCCGGGAAGGCAGGCCATTTGGGGAGATCGTGCGTCGTACCCGAGCTGCCGCGACACGTCGTTGGCAATGCGCATGACGGCAGCCGCGAGATCGGGTACCGCAGCGGCGGGGATTCGGGTTGTAGGCCCGGAAATGCTGATGGCGGCGACCACGTCGCCACCATAATTGTGAATCGGGGCGCCGATGCAGCAGATGCCCTCGCGATGTTCTTCGTCGTCGAGGGCAAAGCCCTGCTCCCGCACGCGCTCCAATTCAGGTTTAAGTTCACGGTCGCTGCACAGCGTATGGGGGGTAAAGCGTGGATACGGCGCCATCGCCCATAGCGTTTTGAGTGCGTCCTGAGGGGCATGCGCAGCCAGCGCCTTGCCCAAAGCGGTGCAATGGACGGGGGCCCGGGAACCCACCCGCACCTGCAGGCGGATGGCCTGGATACCCTCCATTTGGTCGATAAAGACGACTTGCCACTGATCCAGTACGCCGAGATTGGCGGTTTCTCGCGTCTCGTGCGCAAGCTGACGCAGGCCTTGATGGGCAATTTCCTGAAAACGTGGTCCCAACAGCGCCCGTGCCCCCAAGGTCAACATCTGGTATCCCAGCCGGTAGCGCAAGGAATGGGGATCCTTCAGCACCCAGCCGGGGGTCGTGAGCGACGCCATGATTCGCAGCAGGCCGGGCTTTTGGGTATCGAGTTGCCGGCATAGGGCATTAATCCCCAATCCTTCCGGATGCTCGGCCAACAGTTGAACAATCCGCACCGCTTTGTCCACGGTGGTGGATTGCCCTCGGCTTGTATGCTGGTCCTGGTCCATTGTCGTTGGCGCCGGGTCGGCCGCCGGCCGCCTTCCCTCCTTTGCTTTTTAGCAATCCCGGGTAGTGGGTCTCTGGTTGCCCCTCCCCGCGCCCGAACCTCCTGCCGCTCTGCGGCCTCCCTTGGGTGGTGCTCAAGCCCAAGGTTTTTTTCACGCCTGAACAGCCAGAATGTTGCTTGTCGCGGGCACCGTAGCGACTCTCCTCGGGTTTTGCCAGGGACCGTGAAACCCAGCCGACCAAATAGAGCACCCGCCCCTTGGACGCCAACGCCTTCAATTTCTCGCCGGGCGGTGAAGGATTTCCCCGACTCCGGCGTGTCAGGACGTCAACCGAGGGGATATGATGTCTGTTGATATTATAACAAGACTTTTACCGGAAATACACTATATGTACTGAATCAACTCAACTCGCGACAGTAGATAGGCGATGAACGGCTTTCACATCGTTATGCGCCTCGCCCATCTGCTGAACATGTTGGCTCTAAACCAGATCACCCGGTGAACAACCGTGCAGGCCAAGGGGGTCGGACCGACGGTCGGCTGAATTTATCAAACCTGTGCTGGAAATTGGCTCGATCAGGATCGTGGCGCGCCACAGTCATACCCACTTCCTATGCCTTGTCTGGGACTTTTTGGCGCAAGACCTCGCATCGTACCGTCGAACGCTATTCGCGGCTTGGCTCAAGCAATAACGGAGAACGCTGCCGGCGTGCTGCTGGCGTGTCTTCGGCCTCGAAGTCCCCCGACTGTTACCTGGGGCAAGTCAGCCCCGCAAACTGTGCGGGTATGGGTAAGTTTGACTAAAACCCCGAGATGTCAATGATAGCGTCCGCACCCAAGCTCTTTCAAGCTGACAACACAATACCCTCGGTAAAGCACTGGCGTTCGGCCACAACACTAGTCGGGTATCCGTATTTCGTGATCAGAAGGGCGTCGTTGACGGCAGACCCCGAAATTTAATTTATTTCTGGGGTCGTTGGCGCCTTGGCCGGGCGTGTCCACGACACGGTCGTTGAAAACCCTGTGTCTCCGGGATGAAAGCCCATGGCACCATGTGGCCACGCATACCCCACTATCGCTTTGCTCATTGGGACAACGTCTTGGTTGCCGGTACCGACCATGCCGCTGAAGCGGTGATGGGATTTTTCACTAAGTACGGGGACGGTGGCGTTGACCTGACCGCTCTCTCCGGCTTAACCAAGCGGCAAGGCCGTCAGCTATTGCAATTTCTGGGATCCAGTGAAAGATTCTAGCGGAAACCACCGACGGCGGACCTTTTGGATAGTCGTCCTGGACAGCTTGATGAGGACGAACTGGGTATTAGCTATCACCAAATCGATGATTACCTCGAAGGCAAAGAAGTAGCTGAGGCAGTGGCGTTGAGAACAGAAGAGCGCTACAGGCTTACGCAACATAAACGTCAATGGGTGTGGCTCTTCTGGAGGGACGCATTAACGAACCAGGTTCTTGTACCGAAGATGTGGTATGGTGCCATCGCGGTGCCGAAAACCGACCCGGATCATGCGTGACGATCACCCAGCTAGCCCCTCAGAAACGTGCATCGCCCAACAACGCGCCGATTGGTGATTGCTGAAACCCCTCACTCCGCTCGAATCTGTCGGAAATCCGGGCACCACAGCGGCGATGGGACCGAAGTTCGCCGAGCCATC
>JAJZXC010000156.1 GCA_021846365.1 Bacillota bacterium
TTACCGCATGGGGACTTTGTCGGGATACCAAGGTTCCGTCGGCATGGTATTCTCGGTCGGCAAATACTTCGTAGGCCACCGACATCCCGGCGGCTAGGGCGGCTTGAGCCAATTCACCGCCATAGGCGACGACGATGAGCGAGCTGTCGTAGTCCCGGATTCCGGCCACCACCGCCTCGGCCAGCACGCGATCGACCATACAGAGGTTGTTCAGTTGCCCGTGCGGCTTGACGTGCTGCAAGGGCACGCCAAACCGCCGGCAGAACCCGGCCAAAGCGCCGACTTGGTATAGCACGTCGGTCCTGGCCTGTTCGGAGGTGACTTCGAGATTGCGACGGCCGAAGCCGACCAGGTCCCGAAACCCCGGGTGGGCGCCCACACCCACGGCGTGCTGGTTAGCCAGCGCCACCGCACGCGCCATTACCAAGGGGTCGCCGGCATGAAATCCGGCGGCAATATTCGCTGACGAAATATATCGCATGATTGCCTGGTCGTCGCCCATCTGCCAGGCGCCAAAACTCTCCCCCAGGTCGCAATTAATATCCACTACGTCAGCCATATCTGAGCCTCCCGACCAGATCTTGGTTTTCACCGGATTTCGCCTCTCAGCTAGGGAGCATCGGTCTCCACCTCCATGAGTACGGTTCCCGTCTCGACGCTGGTGCCTTCCCCGAAGTAGGTCACCACCACGGTTCCCGCCACCGGACTCTCGAGGTCGTAGAATTGCTGGCTGACTTCCAGCAGAGCCACCAGGTGACCCACCTGCACCCGCTGCCCGGCTGCCGACGGGGCGGTGAGGTGAAGCACGCCACCCACCGGGGCGGTCACCGCTATCCGCCGTGGCGGGGAGCCATGCCCCGGTGCGCCGCCGGCTGCCGGCAGCTCGCGCGGGGTTAGCTTCAGCCGGTTTTGTTGTTCTTGCCAGGCGGCCCGCGCCTGCTGACGGCTTACCGCTTGAAAGCGTACGGTATCACCCGGCTTCAATTGGGCCAGCACCGGCCAATCGGCTCGAATGACATGAGCGACGGTGGGATAACCGCCTATGCTGCCGCGGGACTTTAGGAGGATGAGCAGTTCGCCGCTGGGGGCCGCTTCAATCGACCCAATCGCCAGCGCCTCCGAAATGGTGTCTGCGGTCAGACCCTTGTCTGTCAGCGGCGTGCCCTCGAGCCGGATCCCAACTCGATCCGAATGTTGGCTCACCTGAAAGTCCGTGCCTAGCAGGCGTTCCCAAGCGGTGGCAGGGAACCGGTCCAAGTGAACGCCGGGCAAGATCCGCACCGTTTCGCGCCAAAGACAGGTTTCTACCGGTGCCAACCGCGGGTGCGCGGGCAGGCCGGGATAGGTCAGGACATCGCCGGCCTCAAGGCAGCGACCTTTGAACCCGCCAAATTTCGCGCTCAGGTCGGTCGACCGGCTGCCGAAAACCTCGGCCACCTGTATCCCGCCCGACAAGGCCAGATACGCTCGGGCGCCCCGCTTGACGCCGGCAAAGCGCACCTGCTCGCCGGCCCGGAGGTTGCGCGAACTCCCCGGAGGCCAGGGGCGGTCGCCGATTAGGGCTCGCAGGTCGGCTCCCGCCAACGCCAGCCAACCGCCGTCCAACGCCTGCAATTCGGGACCCAAGAGCGTGATCTCCAACACCGCCGACCCGGGCGGATTATCCAGCAAACGGTTGGCCCAGGCCGCTGCGTAGTCGTCCAAGTGGCCGCCGACCGTAATCCCCAGGTGCTCATGGCCGAGTCGGCCGGCGTCTTGGACGGAAGTCTGCAGTCCCGGGTGCAACACCTTAAGGCGAGCCAAGGGCCACCTCCTCGATTACCGCCGAGCCAGTGCGGGCACGCTCAGCGAGGCGTGCAAACTGGTCGGCATCGATGGCCCGAAACCACAGCGAATCTCTCGGTTGATAAAAGGTGGGGGGATCGTGGCCGAGGGCGAAGAGGTTGAGCGGAGTTTTCCCCAGAAGATGCCACCCCCCGGGGGTTTCCAGCGGATACACGCCCGTCTGTGCCCCCGCCATGGCGACCGACCCGGCGGGTACTGCCGTCCGCGGAGACGAACGCCGGGCAGTGCGCAACTCGACAGGCAGCATTCCGCAGAGCGGGAACCCGGGAGAGAATCCCAGGCAGTAGATGCGATACGGGGATGCCGTGTGCAGAGAGATGACCTGGTCGGGGCTTAGCCGCAAGGCGGCTGCCACCGAGGACAAATCGGGACCCGCGTCGCCACCGTAGAGTACGGGGAGCACAAAGCATCTGGGGACACGCTGTTCGGCCGGGATGGGCAGATGGCCGAGCAGGGAGAGCAACTCCTGATCGTCGCTGAGCAGGGGGTCGTACTCTATCAACAACGTCGTATAGGCGGGAACCACACCCCAGACGCCCGGCAGGGCGGCCGCGCGCACGGCGGCGGCCACCCGATGCACGAGGTCGTTGACCTCGGGGTCCGCATGCTCGCCAAACTTGAGCACCAGGGCGCCGTCGCCGGCGGGAGCGGCGGCTTGCCATAACTTCTTGGCCATGTTGATTCCCACCCTTAAGAGCCGATGAGCGCCATTTAATCCATGTTAACACTCATCGCAGGGAAGCGCGCAAGGACCGCTGGACCCTGATGCAGCGGTGTTGTGCCCCCTCGGGAAGGACGGGGCCCCGGTCAGCCGGGTATTTGCCGACGCAAACTCGCCCTCACCCTCCTCGCCATGGGCAGGGGAGAGGTTGCCCAGGCGATTTGTGCCGGGTTGCTCGGCCACGGAGTCTTCACGTCGCAGGTTGCTGTTGGTGCCGAGATGGGGATACTCAAGTGGAGGCTGGTCTCTGTGCCCACGGCGCAGCATGGTGTTGTGCGCCGCATCGCGCTCTTAGGGCCGCCATCAGCCGTGTTGTTGGCGCAGGATGGTGACCGCGGGGGCCGTTTCAGTAACCGGCAGGGCCGCATCCGGCCGCAGGGCGGTGACCGAGATCACGTCCCGATGCACCACGGCGGCATCGGTATCGGCGGGAGCTTCTGCGATGGCGGGATCATAGGTCCACTCCACCGTCAGGTCACCCGAAGGCGACTGACCCGTCCGATATTTCGGGGGCTCGACCAGCATTGGGCGGGTCCAAGTCCACTCGGCGGCAGGACGTTGAGGTAAGTTGATGGAAAGATAAGAGCCGGGATGGGCGAGGACCCAGGCAATCCAGGTGCCGAAAAAGCGATCGATCATGGGAAACAAGAGGTCCCAGGAAGCCTCTCGGGGTCCCGACCAGGCGATGGCAGGCACGTGATGCACCGCCGCTTCCCGCGCCGCGCCTACCGTCCCCGAGGAATACAGCGCCGAACCCAGGTTCCAGCCCTGGTTGATTCCCGACAGCACTAGCGCGGGCGGCGGGGTCAGCTGGGCGGTCAAGGCGAGGCGAACGCAGTCGGTCGGGGTGCCGTCGACCACCAGCGCGCGCTCTGCCCGGGCCAGAACATGGGGCCGCACGCTGAAAGGGCGCAGGCTAATCGCCTGACCCTTGCCGCTCTGATCGCGCATGGGGGCCATCACCGTGGGTGAGTAGCCCTCGTGGACGGCCACCACCGTGGTCAGAACTTCTAGGCCAAAGGCATCGTACCCGTCGTCATTGGTAATCAAGATGGGCGTCGTCATCTCGGGTCCCTCCTCAATGCAAAATCGCGGGCTGGTTGTTCCGCTCAAGCCAATGACAAGTGCTTGGTTGGCCACCGCCTAATGCGGTCATTCCTGCAGGCCCTCCCCACGGCGGATGCCACGAACGATATGGCGTTGCAGGATGAAAAAGGCCATGACGAGCGGGAGCGTGGTCATGATGCCAGCCGCCGAAAGTCGCCGCCAGTCGACCGAGTGGGCCATCATCAACCGGGAGACGGCCACTTCGACGGGCTGCACGGAGTGGCTGGTGCTGACAATGAGCGGCCACTGAAACGAGTTCCAGCAGCCGATGAAGATGTAAAGCCCGACCGTGAAGAGGGCCGGTTTGGCCACAGGCAGCGCAATCGACCACAAGAAGCGGAGATGACCCGCCCCGTCGAGTTTGGCCGCATCGCGGTAGGAGTCTGGCAGGGAAAGGAAGAACTGACGCAGTAGAAATACGCCAAAGACGGATGCCCCGTAGGGCAGAATCTGTGCCCAATAGGTATTGAGCAGGTGGAAGGCCTGTAAGATCACGTAATTGGGGATGAGCAGCGCTTCCGCCGGAATCATTAGTACAATCAGGACGGACATGAAGACGGTGTTTCTTCCCTTAAAGTGGAAAAAACTCAGAGCGTAGGCGGAGAGCACGCTCGAACTCAGGGCGATGGCCAGGGTGACCGCGGTAATGAAGACCGTGTTGCCCAGATACATCAACCATCGCGCCATGTGCCACACGCGACGGTACGCGTTGAAGTCGAAATCCGGGATGAGATGGGGCGGGACGGTAAAAACGTGGGCGGCGGTGTCAAGGGAGGTTACCCAGGCTACGTACAAAGGGAACAAGAACAGCAAGCCGACCAGGAGGGCGAAACCCGCGCGGGAGGCTCGTCCCAGCTTGCGACCGATTTTTGTTCTGGGCTGGCGCGATTCGCGCTCTGCCGACACTGCTTGACTCATTGGTAGAACACCCACCGTTTCGAAAGCCAGTTTTGGATGAAGGTCAGCATCAAGATGAGCGCAACGAGCAGCATGGCCATGGCCGCTGCATAGGAGAAGTGGAAATACTGAAAGGCGGTTTGATAAATCAAAAGGAGCAGGGTGGTGGTGGCGTACTCCGGGCCCCCCGTACCTCCGGAGAGGGCGTAGATCTGGGAGAAGGCTTGCAACGACCCAATCGTGGTCACCACCGCCAGGAAAAAGAGGGTGGGCGTAAGCAGGGGCAAAGTGACGCGAAAGAATCTTTGCCATCCGGTGGCGCCGTCGACCGCGGCCGCCTCCCAGACCGGACGCGGGACGCCGGCCAAGGCGGACAAAACGATGACGACGTTAAACCCCAACCCGTGCCAGAGACTATACAAAACCACCGAGGGCATGGCCATGGATGAACTCAAAAGCCACTGCGAGGGGGGCAGGTTAAACCAGTGCAGAACCGCATTGAGGACGCCGTATTGGGGATTGAACATCCACAGCCATCCGATCGAGGTGGCAATCACCGGGGTAATGTAAGGGAGAAGCACCAAGGTCCGGATCGCCGCATAAAACCGGCCCTGGGCGTCGATCAGGAGGGCTATCGCGACCGCTCCGGCCAGTGTCAACGGGACCATGTACAGCGCGTAGAGCAGGGTATGCTCGAGGGCCAGCCAAAAGATGGGGTAGGTGAGCGCGGAGCGAAAATCGGCCAGCCCGGCAAATGTCGTCCTTGCCCCCAAGAGATGGTAGTGATAGAAGCCGAGGGCCAACGACATCGCCGCCGGGGCGTAGACGAAGACGGCCACGAAGACGACGGTCGGCAAGAGGA
Source organism: Bacillota bacterium (assembly GCA_021846365.1). Lineage (GTDB taxonomy): Bacteria > Bacillota > Sulfobacillia > Sulfobacillales > Sulfobacillaceae > JAJZXC01. The sequence goes on from JAJZXC010000156.1 coordinate 5,433, forward strand.
ACAGGACAGCCCGCCAACCCTCCCTGGATCGGCGTCGACTCCGGGCTGCGTTCCGTCCCACGCGTGCTGCCCAGTCGCTTTCCGCGATACGTGCCTGCATCGTCAGCTTCCTTTCTGCAAGTGGCCAAGCCGACCCGGGGCCACCGTTTGACTGAAGTCGAAGGACGGTGGCCCACTGTTGGCATTTCCGCTATCCCCGGACCTTGCCCGACAGGTAGGCGGTGCCTACTTGGGTCATCTGCTTGAGTGCCGCCGTCACCGACAGCTGACCCGACAGAGCCTTCTCGAACGGTGAGGCCATGTTGCTCTCGGCCGCCCGATAGTTGGCGGTGCGCGGCTTGTACCACCAATAGCGGGGAGGCGAGACACTGGCCGCCTCAGCCGGATGTTTGCTGTAAAAGCCCTTCATCAGGCTGGCTTCGGCGGGACCCAAGGGAAGGTAATTGGTGTGGGTGTCCCAATAGACGTTGACCGCGGGCGAGGAGAGCCACTTGACGAAGGTCCAACCGGCGCGTTTCTGATCCGTGCTACCGGTGTTGAACATGACCAACGAGGCGCCGTTGATGTACTGCGCGGAATGCCCGCTGGTGCCGATTGGCGCCGAAACGCCAGCCATGGTGAATTTGCCGCCGACCGACCCCTTGTCATACGTGTAACCGGCCGAGGCGTCGATGAGAGTGCCCACTTTGCCGGTGCCAAAGTCGAGCTGGTACTGATAGCCCGAGGTGAGGATCAGATGGCCGGAGTGTACCCAACTGCGGAGCATGGTTAAGGCTCGGACGGCGCCCGGACTGTTTAAGGCGAATGCGCGGCGATGGGATCCGGGTTTGAAGATAGCGCCGCCGTTGGCCAGCACCATGTCAAAAAACTGGGCCAGCGACGGGGTCCAGGCAATGCCGTGGTATAGGCTTCCCAAATGACTGATCTTGGCCGCATCGAGTCCGACTTGGGCCCAGGTGTGCGGAGCCGCAATGTGCGCCCGCTTAAAGAGCGATTGGTTGTAGTAGAGCACGAGCAGGGACTTCTTTTCCAACGGCATTAGGTATTGACTGCCGTTGGGCTGGCGCATGTCGTTCCAAACCACGGGATAGTAACGGTTTCGGATGGCGGCGGGGGAAAGCCCCGCCTTGCCCTTGATCCATGGGTTGAGGTTAAGGATGGCCCCCGCCTGAGCCAGCTGGGAAACAATATAACCGCTGACCATGCCAACATTGGGAGCCTTGCCGGCTTCAAAGGCAGCCAGACCGTGGTGGGAAGCGCCAATTGGGTGAAATATGACATGGATTCCGTGGTGGGTTCGATTGAACCAGGCTACCTCGTGTTCGACGGCGGTGTGCAGGACGCCGGAACTGTGGCCTGCCCAGTAGGTTATACTTACCGTTTTGGGCGCCGCGGTGCGGGCATAGGCGGCGGCTGGAATAATCAGGCTGGTCAGCGCGAGTCCGACCAAGGCGGAAACCCGGCTGGATACGGCGAACGTGGGTTGCATGTTAGCCTCCTTGGAATTCGACTCATCCTTGCCATGGACGCAAGCCTGAGAGAGCGGTCCTGGCGACAACACCTTTTCGAAAAGATCGTACGCGAGCGGAATTAACCGCGCGTTATATGGGAGTTGGGATTGGGTTAAGAAATGGTTAGCAGGTCAGCGGGGCGGGGGAGTTCACCGAGTCGCGGTTCTGGCCAAGAACGCGGGGCCAGAGGCCCTGGCTATCTAATCTGCCGGTTCGGGGTCAGCTAGGATGGCAATGGAAGTCGAGAATTTCTCGACATACTCCCCAAGATGGGTTGCATCGTGAAAGAATCTGAAGAATCCAGGCGGGTTTGCGGGTCGGTGGAGATGCGGTCCCGTCCAAGGTGCGACTGTATCGACTGCAGGTACCGCCCTGCCGCCCGATGGCAGCGTGCGGCTGGAATAATGCGCCCTGTGACTTGATGGCCTTCAAGGTAGTCGCTGGAGCCAATGATTGCGCAGACAAGTCGCGAATCACCCAGCATTTGCGGCGAACCAAACCTTGCCTGAGCCGCATACCCGAGCGACTCGGATCCAGCATGGCGAGGGTTCTAAGCGAAGACAGATCCGCTGGGTGAAGCGGACGCGGACAGTGCCCGACCTGGTTCGGGGTGTTCTCGAATAACGCTGAAACTCAAGCCACCTAAATTCCCGCTAGGAGTTTGTCCATTTATTCGAATCATGCCAACCGTATCCACAATATATGGTACCGTTTTCAGAAACCGTGGAATATATTGTAGTTTTGCGCGTGCTCATGGGGATTTATGGACAAGCTCCTAGGTTACGGGGAATGAGAAATAACCGTTTTTGATGGTAAATTCCAGTAGAAGGGTGATCGGCTTGGCGTACTATCTCTCGACCGAGGAGCGTCGTGACATTATGGCAAGATATCAACGCAAGAT
>JAJZXC010000157.1 GCA_021846365.1 Bacillota bacterium
GGTGAATTCCGAGGGAATCGATTTTTCCGAAGCACCATCCGACTCCCGGTACAGTACTCGAACGCATTCCTGGCGATTCCGAGTCGTTCTAGGCTATGTATACGTCCCAATATTCCCTCGACCTCGTACCTTGCTGAATTCCTGGACTATTCGCTCGTCGTTAACTTGACGCCATTGCTCTCTGGTACCAGGTCACCGTATTGTGGGGTGGCGAGGGCGGGACGTTCACGTCCGGGGTCGCGTTGGTGGTCTCGTCGAAGGTCACGCCGGGAGGCGTCACGTTGGTCCAGGTTCGCCCGCCATCGACGGTATGCACCAACTGACCCCCCAAATGGCGGTCGATACCCCAACCAACCGTCGTGGACTGCATCGTGACGCTGGCCAAATGGATGGGCGTGCCCGCACTAGCCGCCTGAACACCGTTGGAAGCCCCAATGAGGCATGCACTCGCGACGACCCCGAGGACTCCCGCATCCCAGCGACCTCGTCGACGCTGATTCGGGTGCATCTCATGATGATGACGCACGCTCATTCCCTCCTGTACGGGTAATCGTTACAAGATATAACGTGCGACCAGGACGTTTGGTTTCACCGATTCTGTCTTAGATTGAGGGTTTTTCATAACTCAAAGGCACTGCCATATCTTGGTTCAGCGCTAGAATCGTTCTCTTCCTTACTTACGGCGCACTCCTGCCCGTCAATGCCATAAGCGTAAGCCTATTAGCCAGCTCCGGTCGCCTGATCGTGCAGCCACCGCTGGACGGCCGCCCAGGCGGCTTGCTCGTCGCGGCTAAGCACCGTGCCCCCATTCACCAGCAACTCCGGGTCATCGGATACGACCGCCTTCACCGCTTGGGCCAGCAACGTGATGACGTGGGAGACCACATGAGCCGACGATTTGGCCCGCATGAGATAACTCAAATAGTTGATGTCCGTGATGACGGCGTCCTCTAAGCGCATGGTCACGGCGTGCTTGGCCATTCGACCACCTCCGCTTTGATTGTATGACTTATCATCACTAATGACAAGTCATACAAATAGGAACAGGAAATTCCAAAAGAAGTGGGAGTCGATAGCTGTTCCTCTATCGGCGGGGCTTCCTTCGTCTGGCTATCCGGAGGCCTACACTCCGCTGCCGGGTGGCAACGCCGGCGATGCCCAGCATAATGCGGACCGGCAACACCTGCAAGAGCAGAGCGACGCCCGCCAGACCAATCATCGCCCAGACCAAATCCCCTAACACCGCCCCAATTTGAACCAAAAAGGACGGAACAAAACCGCGCTGCAATCCCCGACGTACGGCCTCCGTATTCACCGCGCCCGGAGCCGCACTGTACACAAAGCTCAGGACGCAGGCGGTAATGATTAACGCGCTGAGGGCAAAGCCGATCATCCGGACCGAGACGCACAGTTTAACTGACGAAGTCGTCCGCATCTATGGCAAGCGATGGGCCATCGAAACCTTTTTCAAAGTCGCCAAAAGTCTCCTCGGGATTGAATATCCAAGGCCGCTCTTACGAAGGCTGTGTCGCGCATGTCACGTTGGTCTGTATTCGCTATCAGTGGTTGGCCTTGGAAGCCCGCAAGGGAAAAGACGTGCGCACGGTGGGCGAGTTGTTCTATGTGCAATGCCAAGAACTTGAAGGTATCACCTTGGGTGCGGTGATGGACCAAATCTTGGCTGCCTTCGCCGCTACCTCAGCTGAAGATCTGGATATTTCCGAAGATCAAAGCGAACAGTGGTTTCGCTCTTTCCAGAATTCCTCAGCCACTGCATGAACGAATCACGCGACACGCGTCAATCGAGTTATTAAGAGCGGGCTAACTCCACTCGTGGTGCGGTTTTCGCGGTTGTTTTGACCCTGGAAAAGTTGAGATTCCATACTCCTTGAACATTGGCCCTGCATATAATGACCAGGCGAAAGGGTGATCTCCGTGTCGGGACTCAATATCGCGGCCGACATCGCAGGCATTGTGGTGGCCCTGGCGACTCTCGGACTTTGGCTGACAGCCAGCACGAAACGATATTTCCATCGCTTGGACCGCCGACTCATGGACCAACTGGGTCGCGTAGACGGGCGCGTCGACCGCATGCACCAGCACCTGAATCGACTGGATGGGAACATAAATATCATGGCTTTGGGATTTTCACAACTCTTGCCCTCGCTCGGAATCAAAGAGGGACACGACATGCGAGACGTCATTCAAGACCTGCAGACACAGTTGACGAGCATTGTGCGGGACTCGATTCTGCTGGAAACCGCCCTGCAAAATCCCCTCTCCGAAGACGACTTGAACCGCTTGCGCCAGTACCACGACGTGCTAGCCGGGGGCCACCTACTCAGCGAAAGCCAGGCCCGTGATATGAAGATTTTGGCCGAGCGGATGAAGTCCGATCATCCCGACGAGCCGCTCTTTAATTCGCTGCTCATCGCAGCGGTGATCTTGCTGACGGTAGCAATCTTGAGCCGCCAATAACCCGTAGGCGATGCTCACACCTTGTTCTCATCCGCGCTTTCCAACCCCCACGCAGTCCAGAACAGTGCGCGCACGCCGCGGGCCATTTCCTCCAGGTTCCGTTCGGGTTCCCGGGCCCATAAACCGAAGACTTCGGCTAGCGCACCTACAAAAGCCCAGGCACCAAGACTGGAGCGCTCTCGGGGAAGACCACACTCTTCCAGTTCCCCCGTCAGTAGATCGGCAAAGGTTTGGTGAATATGCCAAAGATGGGTTTCCAGCATGGGGTCGGCTCCGACCGCTTGCACCAATACCACGCGCGTCAGATCACGTTCGCGGAGCAGCACCTCCACCACCGCTCCCAGCGAGCCTCTGAGTTTAGCCTCGGCCGTGGCAAATTCGCCACGATGATCCATGACAGCGTGCATTGTCTGCTGGTAGAGCGCGTCGATCAAGGCGATAAAACAATTCTCTTTACTGGAAAAGTAAAGATAAAAGGTGCCTATGGCACACTCGGCCTCTTCCACAATGGCCCGAATGCCAGTTTCATGATAGCCGTAGCGGGCAAATACGGAAATCGCGGAGCGGATTAAATCCTGCCGTCGATCTCTCTTTTCGGTGACCATGCCAACTACGTGCGGCCGACATTGCCCATTGGCCAAAAAGGCACCAGTCGCCCCTCCCCTTTTTTTGGTGCATCTGCTGGGCGCCAGGAACCTTCCTGACCACCGCTGAGCATGGCCATTGTACCATAACCAACAGGCTCTAAGCGCGCTTCTCCGGCCTCGGGGCACGGAGTCGCCTCTCGGCCTGCCTGACCTCTTCCTCGCCCAACTCAGCCCAACTCACAGCTGAGCGGCGCCGGCCGCCGCTCGGCTCATGGGTTCAGGTGGCAGCGGATCCTCAAATGCTGGCACCGGATTCAGAACTTTCGCCGGGCAAAGTGCTTGTCATCGTGGCGCGATTATCTCAAAATAAGACGAACTGCCATGGCGCCCGTTTCCGGACGGGATTGCGGGCCCCGACCACCGACAGTATTTTTGCACGGTTGGGAGGATACGGTTGACCGTCGGTCGCAGACCATGCCTGTTTGCGGGGTGGCCGCCTCGCCCATGGTGTAGGATACGGAAACGACTAGGAGGACCACTAAGTGCCTTTGTTGGATGCCGGCTTGCTAGGAATTTTACAAGGATTGACCGAATTATTCCCCTTTTCGAGTTTAGGCCTGTTGGTGATCTTTCCCCGCCTGATGCACCTCACCGTCCCTACCTCGGGCACCAGTTATCTGCCCTTTTTGGTCGCCTTGCACGTGGGAACCGCAACCGCCCTCATTATCTATTTCTGGCGGGAATGGGTCAGAATCATTGGAGGCTGGCTGGCGACCCTGCGCGGCCAGCCAAACGCACCAGGCCGACTGGGCTGGATGTTGATTCTGGGGACCATCCCCGCCGGTTTGGTGGGACTGTTGTTTAAGCACGACCTCGCCCGATTATTCGGCAAGCCCTTGATGGCGGCGATCTTTCTCCTCGTCAACGGGGCAATCATGCTGCTCGGCGACTACATAGCACGCGCCCCCCGCACCAATCGTTTTGGTCGGCTCGGCTGGCGCGACGCGCTGACCGTCGGTGTCATGCAAATTCTCGCCTTGATTCCCGGTCTGTCGCGGTCGGGGGCAACCATCACCGGGGGAATTTTTACCGGGTTGGATTTCGAAGACGCGGCGCACTTCAGCTTTTTGTTGGCTACCCCCATTATCCTGGCGGCTGGCTTGGCCGAACTGCCCAAATTGCACAATGGGGGGGTCCACGGTTTGTTGGCACCCGCCATCGTGGGCGGCGTCCTGGCCGGCATCACCGCATGGTTTGCTGTTCGGTATCTGATGCGGTATTTCGAAGTGCATCGGCTGACGCCATTTGCCCTCATTTCGTTCGCCCTCGGCCTCATCGGCCTCGTTTTTCTGGCCTGACCGCTGACCGGCAGGGGGAAGCTCCCTTCACGTCCCCTCGCCGGTTATTTAATCTGCCCGCGATGCCTTCTCCCAGGCCTCGGCGGCTAGTTGTACCGGGTCCCAAGGGCTGCCGAAGGGCGGCGTGTAGCTGAGGTCGATGTCGAGCAAATCAGCCACTTTGAGACCTTGAAAGAGCGCTGCGGCGAAAATATCAATGCGTTTGGCCACCGAACTTTGCCAATGGCCGAGGATTTGCGCGCCCAGCAGGCGACCATCGGCAACGTCGCCGGTAACCCGCACATGAAGCGGATGGGCACCGGGGTAGTAGCCTTTATGGTCCCAGTGGGTCGACTGCACGGTCAACGGTGTGCGGCCGGCCGTCTTAGCTTCCTCGTCTCGCCATCCGGTTCGCGCCACCGCGCGTTCGAATAGCTTGACCACCTGCGTTCCCAACGATCCAGCATAGCGCTCATGGCCGCCGGTAACATTGGCCCCGGCGATGCGGCCCTGTTTGTGGGCGGTGGTGCCTAGCGGCAGATAGACCGGGTCCTGCCCCAGGCGGTGATAGGTCTCGGCACAGTCGCCCGCGGCATACACATCGGGCAAATTGGTGGCCATCTCCCGATCTACACGGAGGGCGCCGCGGACCCCCTGGGCCACGCCAGCCCGAATCCCCAACTCCGTGTTGGGCTCGACACCAACCACGACCAACACCAGGTCGGCGTCGATGGAAAACGAGGGCCTTCCTAGAACCCGAAGCCCATCGCCATGTCTTTCGATTTCGGTTACCTGAACGCCGCTTTCAGCCCTCACCCCCTGCTGGCCAAGATAGGCTCCCAGTCGGCGACCGAATTCTTCATCGACGGTGGGCAAGACGGCGTTCTTTTGCTCTAGCACCGTCACCCCTACGATACCTCGGCGGATCAATGCATCCGCCATCTCAAGCCCAATGTATCCCGCGCCTATGATCACCGCCGATCGCACGCTTCGCGCGTCGAGATACTGGGCTAACGCTAGACCGCCTTGCATCGTGTGCAGGTCAAAGACTCCGGGCAGGTCAATCCCTGCGATGGGCGGACGAATCGGTTTGGCCCCGGTCGCAATCACCAAGCGGTCGTAGGACCAAGTGGCACGTCCGTGGTCGGTCTGCTCAACCATCACCTGATGTCGCACCGGATCGATAGCCACGACACGTGTATCCAGATGCAGTCGGATGCCCGCGGCCTCGATTTCCTCCCGCGACCGGTGAGCCAAGCGCTGCCAGTGTTCCACTTCTCCACTGAGATAAAACGGCAAACCGCAGATGCTATAGTTGGGAAACTGGTCCGCCACCACCATCGACACGACCGCCTGCGGCGCCAATTCGCGTGCCCGCAGCGCGGCACTGATGCCCGCATCGCTGCCACCGACAACAATAATGGAGTTCATGCTAGCCCTTCCATTCCAGCCCAAGTCCCCGCGCTCTCCTGACCGCGCAGCACAGCCAACCGCCATCGACCGTTGAGGAGCCATCCCCAGCCACAATGCTAACGTGCGGTCCGCATTCTGGTTGCCGTTGTCCCGCCGGCATCACCCATCGACTCCAGCAGGTGTTCATTAGAAGCCTCCCGCAACGTCAACCCTTTGGACTCATGTAATGCTACCCAGGTTAGCACGGCGCCCAGGGCTGATATGCCGGCCAATAACCCCATCGTTCCAGATAGGTGAAGTTGCACCAGCAAGATCGGAAAGAGGAAGGCGGCGATGGCCGCCCCCAACTTGCCCACCGAGGCCGAAATGCCAAAGCCGAGTCCGCGCACGGTTACCGGAAACACCTCGGCGGGAAAAACAAACGTGGTGCTGTTGGGTCCAAATTCGATGAAGAAATAACTGATGGCGTAGATGAGCAGAAATTCGGTGGTCTGACCGGCGATGCCAGGCACCAGCCAAAGTAGGCCATAGGCCAACGTCATCACGCCAAATCCCATGATTTGAATAAATTTCCTACCCAGACGGTCAATGGTCAGCGCGGACACCCAATAACCCGGTACCGCGGCAACCAAGAAGATGAGCAAGGAGGTTAAGGTGTCGGTGATCAGAGTGCCTTTGGGTTGGAGCGCCTTCATCACCAAGGACGCTGACACACTGTTGCCGTAAAACGCCATGTCCAGGAACATCCATGAAAATGCGGTTCCCACCAGCGTCAGCAAGAAGCTGCGGTTCGTCCACAGGATGCGACCTGAATTGTTCAGCGGCGTCACGTGCCCGCTGGCCGCAGGCAACGGAGCTTCGGTCACCCGCTGTACGACCTTGGCCGCCCCCTCCACGTCTCCCCGGGCCCCCAGCATAAAGTGGGGGGTCTCCGTGATTCGCCGGCGCAAGACGATCACTATCCCCGCCGGAATGGCACCGAATCCTAACATCAGCCGCCAAGCCAAGCTGTCCGAAACCCCCGTCCCTAAGAGCAACGCCGCCACTGCCGGCCCGACCAAGAGACCGAATCCCTGCATGGCAAACACCGCATTTACCAAAAATCCGCGACGCTTTCGGTTGGAGTATTCACTCATAATAATTCCGCTCATCGGATAGTCGCCGCCAACCCCGAGGCCCACGACGAAGCGGAACACCAAGAGCCACCAAATGTTAATAGAAAACGCGGACAGGATGGCGCCGCCGGTCAGCAACATGGCTTCAACCCCGTAAACCGTCTTACGGCCCAGTCGGTCCATCAATCGTCCAAAAATCAGTGCCCCTAACACGGCGGCAAACAGCGCCGTGCTGTTTAACAACATCAGGTCCAAAGTACTTAGGTGCCATAAGGGAGTCAGCAGTGAAGTGACCACGCCGATGATGAAAAGGTCGTAGGCGTCGGTAAAAAATCCCATGCCCGCCGTAATCCAGGTGCGCCAATGAAACGAAGACAACCCCACATCCTCAAGCGGTCGCAACACCGTATCGCGCACAGAAGAAGCTGATGGACGATCCATCGCTAAATGCCCCCCTAGGACTTCGCACATCCGTCAATCTTTTCGGCAATGAGCCTAGTTTCGCTGACCACTCCCGATGAGTTCAGCGTATCGTTATCCTGTGAAGATTCGGCGATCCTTTGGTTAAGATTGGGTTAAGGCGGACGATGCCGCTGGTTGATGTGACGGCGAGAGACGCGATCTGACCTGATGCCATTATTTACCGAACGAGCTCTTTTTATCAGATACGCCGTAAGACTCCGCCTTTCGGGTTTGAAAATTGAACATAATGCCCGCGCATTCCCCTTCTTAGGCGATAGCCAAGAGAGGGGGTCAAGCGGGAGGCGGCCTCTTGGCCGCCTCGCGGGGTTTTTCTTTCGTCCCTTGGGCCTCGACATAGCGCTTCACCGTATCCAAGGATGCCCCTCCGACACTCCCGACGTAGTAGGCTCGGTGCCAAAAGTACGGT
>JAJZXC010000158.1 GCA_021846365.1 Bacillota bacterium
TTTTGGCCCATAAAATTGCTCTCGATCCCAACAACGTACAGGAGACCTATTTTCGCAAGGCTGCTGGGACGGCGCGGTTTGCGTACAACTGGGCATTGGATCAGTGGCAACCGCAGTATGCCGCGCGGAAAGCCGATCCCACGTTGCCTAAGCCGGCGGACGCCGCCCTGCGGCGTCAATTAAACGCGATCAAGGGAGACGAGTTTCCCTGGATGCTAGAGATCACCAAAAACGCGCCCCAGATGGCCATCATGCATTTGGACCGAGCATTTAAGAATTTTTTTCCGGAATCGCCGAGTATCCCTCGATGATCGACGTTTCTCTGCGTCTCGGAATTTTAAGTCTGCTGAGCGACTTACGCACGCGGCTTGGTATTTCGATCATTTTTATCACCCACGACGTTGCGGCGGCTCGTTACGTAGCCAGGGAGGGCGTGATTTGCGTGATCTACCGCGGCGAGGTGATCGAGTACGGGCGCACCGACGATATCATCCGCTCCCCCATCCACCCCTATACCCAGGCCCTGTTGAGCGCGATGCCGGTCCTGCGCGGTCTGGAAACACCGGGGCCGGACCGGTTTATTCCCTCCCAAGAGTTGGATACCCAGGCCGAAGACGACCAGGGGTGTCTATTTCGGCCGCGTTGTCGTTTCGCGACCGAACGCTGCGGCCATGAACACCCCCAACTGGTTGCTCTCGATGGCGGTGAACGTCTTCATGCCTGCTTCTATCCCCAGGCCCGCGACGTGGTGCCGGTGCCAGTGTGATTAGCAAGCAGACGGAATCGGGGGACCCATGAACGATCAATTAGCTCGGCTGAGTACTGAACAGTGGAATCGTGCGATTCCGCCGTTGGAAACGCTGGACACCTTACGGATGGTACAGGTGATTAACCAGGAAGACCAGAAAGTGGCGCGAGCGGTCGAGGCCGTGCTGCCGGAAGTCGCCCGGGCGGTGGATCTCATTGCCGGCGTGCTGACCGCCGGCGGACGGATGCTGTACGTTGGTGCGGGAACCAGCGGGCGCATTGGGTTCTTGGATTCGACTGAGTGCCCGCCGACATTTAACACCGATCCCGAAACCGTGCAGGCCGTCTTGGCCGGCGGGATGGGAGCGGTCGCTGAGGCATGCGAGGGCGTGGAGGACTCGGAGCAAGCAGGCGCTGAGGACCTTCAAGCGCGTGGCGTGGGGCCCGGAGATGTAGTGGTAGGGCTGGCGGCGAGCGGAAGGACGCCCTACGTGATGGGGGCCTTGCGCTTTGCGCGCCGGGTGGGTGCCGCCACGATTGCGGTTAGCTGCAATCGCCCGGCCGAACAAGCTCCCCTGGCGGATATCGCGATTTCGGTCGATACGGGATCGGAAGTCATCCTCGGTTCCACGCGGATGAAGGCAGGGACGGCGCAAAAATTAGTGCTCAACATGCTTTCCACCGGGGCCATGGTCCGCTTGGGCAAGACGTATGGCAATCTTATGGTGGACATGAAGCCAACCAATTATAAGCTGGTGGAACGTGCGCTGAGGATGGTCCGGCTCGCCGCCGACCTCGATGATGAGGCGGCGGCACGGGTGCTGGCTGACTCCGGAAACCAGCCCAAGGTCGCCATATTCATGGCGCAGCGGGGGACCGGCCGTGGTGACGCCGAGGCCGCGCTGGCCCGGGCCGATGGCGATTTGCGGCGGGCGCTGGAGGAGGGGCGGACCGGCGGGGAGGGCTAGGCCGGCCCGCGCGGGTGAGAAATTCACAGAGGTCATCCGACGGGTTGTTGGACGACCTCTTGATGACGCCACGATGAACGGGCTGGCTTAGCCGGTGACTTGCTCGCGCCCGGCAGCCCGAGCTGGTTGCAGAGCCGTTTTGGTGAGCGCCCAGATGGCAATGCCCAGGCCGAGCACGATTACCAACAGGCCCGTGGACGCGATGGCGAAGGCCGAACCATGTAGGGCGGGATTGAAGAAAGTATAATCAAGTCCGCCCAAAAACGCCACTGCCGCGCCGATGACCAAGCTTGCGCTGGCCAACCGAGATTCGCGGGCCGGTGCGTTGAGACTCTTCATGGCCAGCAACACGCCCAGCACGGCCGGAAGCAGGAAGAAGGCGAAGTCTTGGTGCCACCAGGTGTACACGGCGTCATTCAAAGCGGCCGGGGCGTGAGCAGATCCAACACCGTATAGGGTTTCGTGAAATTCAATGTAGTAGCCGGTAACCACGACGGTAATGAAGATCATTGAGCTGAGAGCGACCGAGTACCAGGCTAGCGCCCGGCCGGGCACGCGTTCGAGGGCCAAGCCGACCAAGGCCATTAGTCCGCCCAGCATAACTCCCACTCCGGTGACGAGATCGTCGCCGGCTAGGCCGTTGACGCCGTGAGCGAACAAGGTCGGCGGTTGAGCCACCGAAAAGCCCGCGACCAGATAAACCAACGTGGTGGCGACGATGCCCACCGTGGTCCACCAGAGACCGAGACGGGTCAAGCGGCCATGGGCTTGCCGGGGGCCGAAGATGGCGACCGTCAGCGCCACCAACAGAGCGAGCACTCCCACCACCATATCGTGGGAATGCGAAGTGATGAGATTGCCCAGCCATTGCTGCCAGGTCAAGCCAGCCAATTTCGCATAACCGCCAATTATGGCCTTAGGCCAGTCGCCGAATTCCAACATCCAGCCCGCGATGTGGCCCATGATGGCGGCAAACAACATGCTGAGCGCGGAAAACGCCGCCAACCAGGTCACGGTGTTGCGAAGTTCGACCGCACGCACAAAAAGGGTCAGCGACAGCGAAATCAGGATCTCGTCGAGGCAGAAAAACGAGACGATCTGCATCCACAAGGGAATCGTGTCCGCAATCGAGTGGTCCAACAGCCCACCCAAACCACTCAACACAGTGGCGCCTAAGGTGCCCCACAAGATGAGGCGGTAGGCGATGCCGCGGTGGTCGCTGCCGAAGATTTCAAGCGTAATCAAGGATAGTAAGCCAACGAGTCCGATGAGCAGTCCGTGAAAATACATGATATGGGCATACAAAATGTTGCCCGACGCCGACGTCTCGTTGCGAAACGGGGTGGCGACGAGAGCGCTTGCGAGCGCGAGCAGGCCTAGCCAGATCAGCATGCCGATTACGACGCGCTGTTCGGGCGAGCGAAAGATGTTTCGGGTCATGGGCGTCATCTTGGCTGCCATCGCGATCTCCCCCTATCTGGGTCAGGTTTGTCGGCCCGCCTTGCCTCCGCTTTGTCCAGTTGACTTTGCGGGTGAAGTGCCGACCTTTATGCACCTGTAATATATCCTGCCCAGACCCATTGTGAAATCGGTCACAAGACCCGCATTGGGTTGATCGTTGGGCCAAGAGGATGCCGCCGTTGGATACTCTGGACGCGGACCACCGGCCGGCCACAGCTGGCCAATGGGCTTAGCCGGCCGGTTGGCGAATATCGGGTGGCTGTCGCCCCGGGCATTCCGCCGCCGATGGCGCGGGTTGGCCTCGTCGGCCCCGTGCCCGGTCAATCGAGCGGGAAGTCAGCGGCGCCGGACACATCGGCGGTAGGTCCGGAGCGATGCACGAGTTCGGCGTAGTAACCCCCCAGTTCGATCAGGTGCTGATGAGTGCCCTGTTCGACGACGCGGCCCTGGTCCATGACGTAAATGGTGTCCGCCTGTCGAATCGTGGACAAGCGGTGAGCAATGACCAGGGTGGTTCGTCCCTCAGCAATTCTGGTTAACCCCTGTTGGAGGATCATCTCGGTATGCGAATCGAGACTGGCGGTTGCCTCATCGAGAATGAGTATCCGCGGATTTAGGGTGAGCGCACGCGCAAAAGCCAGCAGTTGCCGCTGACCTAGCGACAGGTTGGAACCCTTGGCGGTCAACCACGACCGGTAGCCTCCCGGCATGACGCGAATAAATTCGGCCGCGCCGGCAATCTCGGCCGCCTCTTCCACCGCGCGATCGGAAATGTCGGCGCGAAACAGACGGATATTGTCGGCCACCGTACCCGAGAACAGATTGACCTCCTGCTGGACGATGGCCATGATCCGGTGCAAGTCGCGGCTACCCACCTGGCGAATGTCGACCCCGTCAATGGTCACCGCCCCCGACTGCACATCATAAAAGCGGGTTAGCAAGGCCATCAAGGTGCTCTTGCCGGCACCGGTTTGGCCCACGAAGCCGACGAACGAGCGCGGCTCGACCTGGAAGTGAATGTCCTTCAGGATGGGCTGGCCGGGCTGATAGCCGAAGGAAACGTGTTCGAATGCCACCCGGCCTCGGCCGAGGGAGGCGTCGGTGGTGGAAGGGGCCGGCGGCTCGACCACTTCGGGACGGGTCAAGAGCACCCCGCCGATGCGTTCGGCAGAAATCATGGACGATTGCAGCGTGTTCCATTGCTGGGTGAGGGAGTTGATGGGGGTGAAAAACTGGCGAATGTAGGACGTGAAGGCATACAACACGCCGAGTTGGATGGCGTGGTGGAGAACGGCGAGACCGCCGACCCAAGCCATCAGAGCCACGGAGAAGTTGCCGAGCGCGTCGAAGGTGCGGTTGAACAGGACCGACCAGCGAAACTCGTTGACGTTGCCAACGGTGTAAGCCTGATTCAACTTGCTGTACTGATCCATCTGTTTGGTTTCTTGGTGAAAAAGTTGGGTGATCCGCATACCCCCCAGATTCTCGGCGGTGTAACCGATTAAGCGCGACAACTGTGAACGCGTATATCCGTAACTGTAGCGCAACTTGTTGCGGAACAGCACCGAAATCAGGGCAATTACCGGAATAACAATGAAACTGATCAGGGCCAGCTTCCAATCCAACAGGAGCATCGCGGCCATGACCAGCATGATGGAAAATCCGTCACGAATCACGCTCAGCAGGAAATTGGTGAAAAACAGACTGATGCGGTTGGTGTCGCTGGTCACGTTGGTAATCAAGCGACCGGTTTCATGGGTATCAAAAAACCGCATCGAGAGCGATTCGATGTGGGCGAACAAATCCTGCCGGATTTGACGGATGATGGTTTGACCGGTAAGCTGCAGCCTCCGGTTTTGGATGAAGTTGGATACCAGACCAACGAAGGTGACCAGCAGATAGAAGACGCCGACGACGGCAATGGCGTGCAGCCGGGGATGATGCGCGAGCAGGTCCTGGTCGATGACAATCTTCACCAGCCACGGCTGGACCACCTGGGTGAGGTTATACACGATGACCAGACCCACGACGATAAGAAACGAGCTCCAGTGCGGGCGGGCGTAAGCCAACAGTCGACGCATGGCCGAAAAGCTGGTGCTGCTGAGAGTCTCTTCGCGATCGATATCGAACGGCTGGGCTTTAGCCATGAGCGGGCTCACCTCCCGACTGAATGCGATAGAGGCGGGCGTACAGAGCATTATTTCGCATCAGCTCGGCATGTGTCCCCTGCTCCACGATCCTTCCCTTGTCGAGTACGATGATCCAATCGGCCAGCCTGAGAGCGGACAGTCGATGGGCGGCAATGATCGTGGTTTTCTGGCCGCGCACCCCCTGTAACACGCCCAAAATCTCCGTCTCCGTCCGCGTATCGACCGCGCTCAGACTGTCGTCCAAAATCAGAATTTTGGCCTGACTTTTGATTAGAGCGCGGGCGATCGCCGTGCGTTGGCGCTGACCACCCGAAAGCATGATGCCACGCTCTCCGACCGGCGTGTGAATCCCTTCCGGCATGGCGCGAATGGTATCCATGATGCGGGATTGGCGGGCGGCATGCTCCACCTGCTCGGGCACCACGGTCGGCTGCGAAAACGCTATATTACTGCCGATCGTCGTGGAAAAGAGAAAGCCGTCCTGGGGGACGTAGGCGACGAGTTCGCGCAGGTCGGCTAGCCGCATGTCGCGCACGTCGACCCCATCAATCAAGATGGTTGCCGCTGGCGGGTCGTAGTCGCGCAGGATGAGGTTCAACAGGGTGGTCTTGCCCGAACCGGTGCGTCCAACCACCCCTAATGTGGAACCGTGCGGGACGGACACGCTGACCGCGTCCAGCGCAGACACCTTGGACCCGGGGTAGCGAAAGGTCAAATCGCGCACGGTGACGCCGCCCAGCCAATCCTTTTCCACCGGAGTCTCCGGGTCGGCGATGTCCGGTTGGACGGAGAGCAAGGTTCCAATACGGATTAAGGATGCCGAAGAGTTCTGGAAAGTGTTGATGACGAATCCGAACTGCATCAGGGGGGTGACCAACATGCTGAGGTAGACAGTGAAGGCGACGAAGGACCCCAGCGAAATCTGATGATGGATCACCAGATCGCCGCCGTAGACCAGGCCGATCGCGAAACTGACGCCGCTCAATAGGGGCAGGATGGCCTGAAAGAGCGTGTTGAGCTGGACCAGCCGCATCTGGCGGGCGACGATTTCGTCCACCAACGTCTTAAAGCGGTCGATTTCCACCGCTTCGTTGGAGGTGGCCTTGATCAGGCGAATGGCCTGAAAACTTTCCTCGGCCAATTCGGCCATGTTGGACAGCGCTTCTTGCACCAGGCGCGAGCGTATGCGCACTTTGGGGCCTACTATCACGATGATGCCGGGAATCAGCAAGATGGGAACCAGGCTGACCAGCGTCAAGTCGGGGTTGATCGAGCTGATGGTCATATAGAGTGTGGCCACGAAGAGAAAAATGGCTTGGGTGATCTGGTTAAACCCACCCGACATCGCCTCACGAACGGCTGGCACGTCCGTCAAGGCGTGGTTTAGCAAGTCTCCGACGCTGTGCTGCTGAAAGTAGCGAGAACTCAAGGTTTCCCAATGGGCGAACAGACGCTCCCGCAATTCGAACTCCATGGTGCGGCCCAGGTGCCCCATGATGAATTGGCCTAAGCCGAAGGTTACCACATAAACGGCGGCGATGGCCATCAACAGGAGGGCATAGTGGGTGACACCCGCCGCGGTGATGCCGAGCTTAAACTGGTTGATAAAGTTGCCGAGAACCCTGGGGATTTGCACCTGCACGGCTTCGGCGACGCCAATGGCAGCGATCGACAGGAGATATATCCACTTTCGGCGCCACATGAAGGAACCTATAATATCCTTGGGGACCATAGCTCACCTCGAGGAATGAAAAATCATGTTCCGCTGTGGATGGGCAAGGCAATGACTCTTTGAGAGTCATTGCCCACTTTAACCGGCCAAAGTAATGTTTGCCGACTTTCTCCAATGACTTGTTCATCTTACACTATTGAGCGCAAAAAAGATCCCCGGATTATTTGCCGAGTTCGGTCGCGCACGGTCGCACAATATGCCGAGCGGGTCGGAGTGGAGGCGGCCGCTTTCGGCCGGCGAAGAAGGTTCCTCGGGCGGTATAGCCGCCGGCAAAGTTCTCGCCAGCCGGATGGCCTAAGTGGTAGCCACCCTGGCTCTAGGCGTTATATCATGACATGTGTTTTGGCAGTTTGCCAAATCTGGTAATTGTTTGTGTTAGAACTCCTTTTCCGCACACTTGAGAGACGATTTCTTCCCCCGCCTGAGGGTGCTCAGAAAATTTGCAGTGGTCCGCTATAGTAGCACGTCTTCCGCACGTCAATTCGTGCAAATTGGAGCGCTTCCAGAAACGCGACGAACGTCTCAACTTTCGCCGTTAGAGTTTTGAAAACGGCCAGATCCGTGGGTGTGCTTAGCTTCTAGCCGTTGCCTGTGTGTAAGGGTACGGTCGCCGAGGTGCGACTCGGTTCATACCGGTCGAGGCCCAGGATATCAAAGATTTGCTGTTGGACGGTTGAGCGTTGCGTGAGCACTCGCCGAATATGACCCGGAGCCATTTCCAAA
>JAJZXC010000159.1 GCA_021846365.1 Bacillota bacterium
CCTTGCTTGGCCCTTGCCCTGCCGTCCTGATACAGCCACCGAGTGTCCCCTGGCCGAAAAAATCACTTTTTAAGGATAACACTTTCCGGACGTTTTGCGAACACTTGGCCCGAGGGTAGAGTCTGCCCCAGCAGGCGATACACCCAAACCCCACCCCAAGAGCTTGGATGAATGCGGCGGCAAGAGTGAATCCCCAAAATCTTCCCCAAGGTATGGGAGGTGGCGGCATCCAGCCTTGCTCAAGAGCAGGGAGTGGAAAAAGATTAAATGTAGAGCTCCACATTTTAATCTTTAATGTGGAGCTGTAGGTTATGGGGAGTTTCACGCGTAATGCCCATAGTGCTCACCCGCCTGCTCCGACTCTACATCACGGCGTCCGTCGATGAACGCGCACCCTGCTCCGATTTTCAGACTTTAGTCGACACCGACCGCATTTCTGAGTCTTTACCAGAACGTGTGTTTCCAATACGGCACCAAATTTGGCAAGCGAAGGTCGAGGAACATCTCCACCGGGCCCAGGGCGCCGCACCACGTTATGGGGAGTGCTGTGGGTCAGAATAACGGTGTTTTAAGGCTTTGGGGCTCTTTCTCTCCATAACGCCCATCCACATAAACGCCGGATCACCGCCATTTGTCCCCGTGCCACCATTGAATTCCGGGCGCACACCAACCTATCTCGGCCCCTGTCCTTTGAATGTGTCGGCGGGGCGTCCTTTCACATCCAGTCGGCACCGAAAAACGCTGCCGGAGAGCGGCCATTTCTGAATTTGCTGGTCGGTCAATCCATAGCGCGCCGTGGTGATGTAAAGATCCTGCCAGTCGTCGCCGCCGAAAGCGCAACTGGCGGCGTTGAAGGCCGGAATCTCAATCACCTGTAGCAAGTCGCCGCTGGGAGCGTATCTGCGAACGCTGTGCCCGCCCCACATGCAAACCCATGCACAATCCTCATCGTCGACCGCCAGTCCATCGGGGCCTCCCTCGGGCACGGAAAACTGCACCGTGTTGATGAGCTTAACCGGCGCACCGCGTTCTGGGTCAAAAAGCCACCATTCGAGGCGTCCCCGGCCTGTGTCGGCCAGATACAGGAGACGACCATCTCGGCTCCAGCCAAGCCCGTTGGGCACGCCCAATCCCTCGGCGATCAACTCGACGTACCAGTTTGCGTCCATCCGATATAGGCGGCCATCCGTGTGAGTAGCATCGCTCATCGTGCCCGCCCACAACCGCCCCTGAGGATCACACTTGCCGTCATTCATTCGAAAATCGGGTCGGTCTGGCTCTACGGAAGCAATCAAGTCGAAGTGGCCATCGGCCTCCAAGACCCCAATCCCGTCACGCGTGCCCGCGACGAACCGTCCCCGATCAAATGGCACGACAAACCCGAGGCTTTGGCCGATACTTGGGCGCTTCGTCCAGTTTCCGCGCCCATCCCAGTAATGGAGCTCTCCCCGCAACAAGTCAACCCACCATAGTCCACCATTGTCGGTATCCCAGACGGGTGATTCTCCAACGTCAGACTGCGCCTCCAAGACGAGTTCGAGATTCATACCGGGCGTCCTCCTTCTAGCGTCCCCGGCACGTCGGGACTGGACGCCGGATCCGCCCATTCTCGGTTGGGCACCAAAGAGTACCAATGGGGACGGCCCGGATCGCGATCATAGGGGTAATTGCCCAATGAGCGATATAAGTCGGCATATTTGCCCAGTTTGTCGTAATCAAGCGTGACGCCCAACCCGGGACCTTCCGGTATTGCGATCGCTCCGTCAACGTAGGGGAACTTACCGCCCTCAATGATGTCGTCGCACAGGTGATGATAGTGCGCATCGGCCGCAAAGGTCAAATTAGGCATAACCGATGCTAAATGCAGCATGGTTGCCAGTTGGATCCCCAGTTCACCGGAGGAATGCACCGATACTCCTAACTGGAAAGCCTCGCATATCTGCGCCGCCTTAACGCATGCTCGAATCCCGCCCCAGAAGGTCGTATCGAGCAAGATAACATCAACCGCCATGTCCCGCAGGTTTGCCACCAACTGCTCAAGGTTCACTACTACCGTATTGGTTGCCATAGGAATACGAACAAACGACTTCAAGCGACGAAGGCCATTTAGCCCCCAGGTGGGATCCTCGTAATAGTCATTGTTGAGATCCTCGATGGCCTTGCCAAACCGGATTGCATCTTTGACCGAAAAGGCCGCGTTAGGGTCAAATCGAAGCGAATCACTCGGAAAATTGTCGGCGAGAGCTTGGTAACACGCGAGCTCAAACTCGGGGGGATAGACTCCGCCCTTCAGCTTATGCGTACGAAATCCGTACTGTTGTTTAAGATTCCGGGTATGCTCCACCAATTGCTCAACCGTTCGGACTTCGCCCTTGCCATCGCTGTTGGGGTAGCGGAAAAACAGATAACTGGCAAAGTCCACTCGGTCGCGGAGCTTGCCTCCTAAAATCTTGTACACGGGAAGGTTGAGATATTTGCCGGCCAGATCAAGACACGCAAACTCGACCGCCGCATGCAATTGCACCCGGTTATTATACAGGCTCGCGGTAGGATTCATAATCTTAAACTGCAACGCATTGAGATCCAGTGGATCATGGCCGACGAGGTAGCTCTTCAGTCCTCGGATGGCCATCTCGGAACTTTCGCCGCCGCCGCCCAACTCGCCAATCCCAATCAATCCGTTATCCGCCTCAACCTCGACGACGGTGCGCACGAACCGTCCCCAGTGAGCTCCGTTGGCGTGGCGCAACGGCGCCTCCAACGGTACGCTCACGGTAGTCCCCCTGATGTCAACAATTTTCACCGCTCTAGGTCTCCTTCACTCCTCTTATGATGTGGGTCGTTGCCGATTAAGCATCATCATGACGATGATGACGACGCCGTATAACATCGACTCCATAGAAGCGCCCACGTTGAGCACTTCCAGCAGGCTGGTGAGCGTCGTCAGGAGAAGTGCTCCGGCGACGGTACCCAGATAGCTTCCCTTGCCTCCCAAAATAGACGTTCCCCCGATGACGGCAACCGCCACCGATTCCAACTGATAGGTGTCACCCATGCCGAAGTATGCCTGCCCCGAGTAACCTGCCAGTAGTAGGCCGGCGAGAGCGGCCGCCACCGCACTGACCATATAGACCAAAATCACTACGCGGTCGACGGGAATTCCCGAGAGCCATGACGCTCGCGGAGCGCTCCCGGTAGCGTAGGTCCAGCGGCCGAACACCGTGCGTCGAAATATGAGAAGGACCACGGCGGTAACCGCCGCCCAAAACCAAATCAGCCAAGGGATCCCGAGCGGCCCGGTACCCGTGGCGAGGGCTGTCAATAGCGGCGGCGAGGCCCCTTGTGGTGTACCGTTGCTGTACAACAGGGCCGCTCCTTCCAGGATGCTGTTCATGCTAAGGGTCATAATCAACGGAGGAATCTTTAGGAAAGTGATTCCCACCCCATTGACCAGCCCAGTGAGCGCCGCCACGGCTCCCACCACGAGCAACGCCAAGCCGAAATGATGACTTGAGCCCAACGTGATGCCGGTTACCAGCAAGGCGCCAAAATTCAACATATACGCCACGGAGAGATCGATCCCACCAGTAATCAGGGTAAATGTCTGCCCTATCCCGACAATGCCGACGAACCCGGCCGTGGACGCAATGGCCAGAATGTGGCCCCATCCGAAGAACCCACGAATAAAGAGAGAGCCGACCAGAAAGAGAACGATGGCAGCAGCGTACGCGGCACCAACCCCGCGATATGCCAGCCAACCTCCCGCAGTGCGCAGCTTAGTCATCGTCCCGGCACCCGCTTGGCGGGGGGTGCCGGGACGGGTCGAATGAGGCGCAGGCCACGACTAACGCCCAGCATTCCTATCAAGATGCCCCCGCTGACAATGTATTGCAAGTAGGATGACGCATTGGTCAAGAAGATGATGTCATTAATAACGGTCAGAACGAACGAGGCGGCGACGACACCGCCGATGGTTCCCACCCCACCAGCGAGACTGGTGCCGCCCAACACCGCCACCAAGATAGCATTTAAGGTGAACGGCGTACCGATGTTGGGATCCCCCGACGATGTCTGACCGGCTAGGAAGATTCCGGCGACTCCAGCCAAGGTACCGGCCACAGCGTAAGTAGCGATGCGAATGCGCTGATCGTCTATTCCGGATTGCCGTGCACCTTCCAGATTGTCCCCGACGGCAAACACGTGACGACCGGCGGGCACCCGGTACAACGTGACCCAGGCCATCACAATGACCAGGATCAACAAAAACGCCATGATGGGGATCGGACCGAGATTTTCTTCGGCCAGGTTTGATACCCACCCGGGGACGCTTCCTCCGGGTGTGGGCAAAATGTGCAATGCCACCCCAAAAAAGAAAGAACCGGTGGCCAAGGTGGTGACTAACGGCGACAAGCGAAACCGGGTAATCAAGATCCCGTTAGCCAGCCCTGCCGCCGTTCCAACCACTAAGGCCAGCGGGACGCCCAGCGGACCGGTGGTAGTGGCAACCACTACGCACGTCAAGCTGACCATGTACCCAATAGAAAGGTCAATCCCGCCCGCAATGATGACCACCGCTTCGCCCAACCCCACCAACAAATAGGGTGCGCTGCTGGTGATGAGCGACTGTATTTGAAATACGGACAACAGGCCGCGATTGAAAATGACGTAAACGGCGAGGAGGCCAATCAGAATGGGATAAATCAGATATTCATTCCGTAACCAGCGCGATACCCGCATTATTGAGACCTCCTTGGTGGAACGCCGCCTCAACCAGCGTTTCGTTGTTAATATTCGGGGTTCTAAGCGTGGCCACCACGTGATACTCGTAGAACACTAGAACCCGCGATGCGAGGCCGACCAGTTCAGACGTGTCGGATGAGTACAGTACAATCGCCTTTCCCGAGTCGGCCATTTGGCCAATGATGTCAAACAACGCTGCCTTGGTGGCAACGTCCACTCCCCGCATTGGGTCGACCAACAACAGCACGTCGGGATTCGTCAACATCACCTTGGCGAACACGAGTTTCTGCTGGTTCCCGCCGCTTAACGAGGAGGCTGGGTCATCGACGCGATTCTTGCGGACGGCCAGTCTCTCAATCAGGGCACTGACCCGGGCGCGTTCTTGGCGGGAATGCACCCACCCCAAAGTGGAGATTTCAGAAAGGCTCATCAGCGAAGCATTCTCTTGAATCGACAAATCGAGGTGCAACGCCTCGGTCTTGCGGTTTTGCGGCACCAGCACCACTCCCTGACGAATCATTCGCCGAGGGGAGGCTAGCCGAATCCGTCTTCCGTGAACCTGGAGGATTGCCGATACAGGACGGTAGGCACCAAACAAGGACAACAAAAACTCTTGCTGCCCGTGTCCTTCCAATCCCGCCACCCCAACCACTTCGCCAGATTGAATGTTCACATCAATGGGGGCCTTCCCTGGCTTCAACACCATTCCCCGTACGGCAATCAACGGCGTGCCGACATCGCCCGCAGGAGCGCTCCGTGGCTGGTTTGTCTCCAGCACATGGCCTGCCATCATCTCAATTAGCTGCTGGCGATCGAATGGGGCGTCCATCGACCCTGCGTTGGTGCCATCGCGGAATATGCTGGCATGATCGGCGAACTGATCCACCTCGTCTAGGCGGTGCGATACAAAAATTACCGCTACACCCGCCTTCTTCAGGCGCTGTACAATGTCAAACAATTTGCGGACATAGCCATCCGGCAACGACGAGGTTGCTTCGTCCAATAACAAGATACGAGGTCGGCGAGCCAGTGCCTTGACCACCTCGACCATTTGTTGTATTGCAAGCGACAGGTCGCCCACCACAGCGGTCGGGTCGATTTCTGACAAATCATAGCTCGCCAAGAGCTCTCTAGCCGCCTCAAGGCGACGCCGTGGACGGATGAGACCATGCTCAAAGCCCAAGCTCCCGCGTTCGACTCCTAAAAACAGGCTCTCGGCGACGGACAGGTGCGGCGCCAAAGACAGTTCCTGATACACCGCAACGATACCCAACGCGGTTGCCGACTGGGTCGTCCAATGGGCGAGATCTTGAATCTTGGTACCGTCGACCGTGAGAGAGCCTTTGTCTGGTCGGTAATGACCCGCCAAAATTTTCATCATCGTACTTTTCCCGGCGCCGTTTTCGCCGAGCAGCGCGTGGACGCGCCCTGGCCCCACGTCGAGCGCCGCGCCACGCAGAGCCTGGGTTGCACCGAATCGTTTTTCAATATTTTCGGCTCGAATGAAGGGGCTCAGAACCGTCACCTGCCCTAAATGGAGGACACCCTGGCGAGTGCCCTCCGAGTTATTCGACGAGTCAGTGCTGCGACAGAACTTGCTTTGTGGTTAACGTGACGCCATCCTTGGGATCCTCCACATTAAGGAAGAATGAGGCCGGTTCGGACGGCAGAGCCCTCTTGATCGCTTTTGGTGTGGCCCAAGTGATAACCGGCAGTTGAATGTAGTTGGGCACCTTCTTGCCTTTCAAAACCGACATGGCGACTTGGAAAGCCTTGGCCGATCGCCACAGGTCAGAACTGACCTGAAATACCTTCAAGCCTTGCTTGGCGTACTTCCTAGCCATAAGAGCGGTGCCGTTGGTGTCCGATCCCACAACCGGCACGAATTTGCGGTGGGCATGGATATAGGCCTGAATGACCCCATAGGCCTCGCCGCCTTCGGTGTAGACACCGTCAATGTTGTGGTAGGTGGCTAGCAAATTTTGCATGATGCTCTGTGCGGTGGCCTCGTCCCAGTTGGCATAGGACACATTTAAGATGTGGATCTTGGGGTGCGCTTTGACCGCTTTTTTCACGGCTGCCCATTCGAGCGCATCGTCGGTGGTTCCGGCGACTCCCCGCAATACCACGATCTTGCCCTTGCCGTGAAGCTGCTTCACTAGCCACTTGATACCGTCCGCCCCGTACACATTCATCGGCTCGTTGACCTTAATGGCGTAAGGAGATGTCACCAAATTGTCATAGGATACCACGACGATCCGATGCTGATGGGCCTGTGCGATGGCATTGTTCAGACCAGTGGGAGAAGCGGCGTCAATCAAGATCGCATTGACGTGCTCGGCAATCATGTTGTCGATCGAAGCCACCTGAGCCGACACGTTGTTGCCGGCATTGTTGATGATTAGCCGCTTGACTTCTCCTTTGTAAGCGGGAGAAGCGGCCTCGGCTTCGATCTCCTTCTTCATCTGAATCCGCGCACCGTTACCGTAGTAGGAGTTGCTCTGCGCAATCACCCACTTTCCTTTGGGGGCACGGGCGGCCTGGGAGGTGCCTGCAAATAGGTTGAGACCCATGCTTAACACGCCTAAAGCCATAAAGCCCGACCAAGGCTTAACCCTCATGATGGAATCCTCCTTTTAACTATTGACCAAATTGCCGCGCGCAAGCCCCTGGCTTTAGCCAAGAATTAGGACATGAGTTCGATTCCGTCGATCGCAGTTTGGATGTGACGTTGTACAAGCTTTGGCCAATGGCCGTCGGTGAAGGTACTGCCAAATACGCCAATGGCCGTTGGGGCTGGCGACACTTTTGCCAAGGGGTCTGTCGTGGTATCGAGCCGTGACGCAATGACTGCGGAGTGCTGTGTAACTTATGCGTGGTATGCATGTGGTCGGTCGACCGGGTCATTTGGCCAGGCGTCGCCGGCAAGATGTGTCGTGGGTCGGAGACCGCCCGGCACTT
>JAJZXC010000160.1:0-3910 GCA_021846365.1 Bacillota bacterium
CGCACCCACCGGATCCTTGACTTCGGTGGGCGTGGCTGCCGGCAACGCCAATGTCAACTTCCAAAGCTTTGCCGTCTATGAGGCTCCACCAGCCCTCAGCGTGACGCCGACCCAGAACAATGCGGTCTTTTCCGGCCTCAGCAAGCCGGTGTATAACGCGACGCTGACCGCCAACGGGGCTAACGAAGGCGGACAGTACTACGTCAATTATTTAGTTACCGGGATGAACGGCAATACGGTGGGACAGGCGCAGGTGCCCATCAGTCTCCCCACAGGCAGTCAGGCTACCGTCCCCATTACGCTGCCGGCCACAGTCTATGGATACTACAACACGACCTTCAGCTTGACTAATCAGTTGACGCCGCTGCACTACCATGCGCAATTTCCCACCCCCGGCATTCTTCACACCAAGAGCAGCGGTCCGCCAGGCCGGGGATTTGTGCCCGAACCAGGTCACCTCTTGAACATCGTGCCTTCGGCATCGGGCGCGCCGGCGGTTATGTCCACCAACCTTGCCTCCAGCACGACTGCGGCGCCGGTGGAAAACACAACTACCAGCTTCGCCATGGTACGGCCGGCGTCTAACCCAAGCGTGATGGACAGCGCGTCCCCATTTGGAATTAACGGTCCCGGCAACCGCTATGGACCGATCACCAGCAGCCTGCTAAGCCGATGGACGAACCTGTATCAACTGTTCAAGACTCAGGGTATCCAGTGGGTGCGCACCGAATTTATGTGGAATTTTGTGGAGCCCTCGCCGAACGTATATACCTGGGAGCACGAAGACGGACTGGTCGAGGCGGGCCACAGTGCACAGATCAGTCTCTTGGGGCTCCTAGACTACTGGGGTAACTATGCCAATCCGTTCCCCGTGGCCAAGGGTCCGCAGGTCTCGTTCAGCACCTTCGTTAAGGATTATGATCAATATGTGCAATCGGTGGTTCAGCGCTACATGCCAGGCGGGACCCTGGCTCAGAGCATGGGTTGGAAAAATTATGGGATTAACGCCTGGGAGGTCTGGAACGAGCCGTCGACCGTGCAGTTTTGGCCATCGCAGAATCCAACTCAATATGCTGAATTAGTGCGCTCAGCCGCCCAGGCCATCAAGGCGGTTGACCCTTCAGCCATCATTCTGGCATACAACTGGCAAGAGCCGACGTTGGTCCAAGTGGCGGGCACGAATAGTTTCACCGGTCTTTCCATCCATAACTATCCCGGACCGGTCTACCCCAGCCAAGATGTGTTTTACAACGGCGTGCAAAACCTTCGTCAGTTTATGTCGCAAAACGGCCTTGGCCAGGACCCGGTCTGGATGACCGAAAGCGGCTGGAGTTCCAACAGCATAACCCAGGAGCAGCAAGCCCAATACCTGGTGCGGGCGGAAATCCAGAGTCTGGCCGGTGGTCTCGGCAAGTTCTTCATGTTTGAGTGGAGTTACCCCGGTTCGGGCTTCGGCGAACTTAACGGTAGTCTCTTGCCTAAACCGGCATATCCCGCCTTGGCCGCGCTGGCCTCTGAGTTGAACGGCTACACGCCGGCTCCAGGACTCAATCCGATAGGTATGGGCTCGGCGATTCGGGCGTTTGTCTTTCAAAACGCCAACGCTTCGTCGTCGGTGGTTGCGCTGTGGTCGCCCGACTCGAGCGGCCAATTGACCATCAACACAACTGATGTCCAAGCCTACGGCCTGATGGGGAACCAGATTATTCCCCGCGCTGGCGCCTTAACCGTCCCCATCGGCACGTCGCCGGTATATGTGCAGGCAAGCTTGCCGCCAAGTCAACTGGCGGGGCTGGTCCAGCAGGGGAGCGTGACCGGGATATCGCCGGTCGCTATCAACATGCAGAATCTCACCGACCTGCCCACGACCCTGCCCAAGATTAATCTTACGATTACGAACCAGATTAACACATCCCAAAGCGGAAGCCTGAGGGTTGAGCTGCCCGCCGGCTGGGAGGCGACGCCCAGCACAGCTACCCTGGCCACCTATGCTCCGACGATGAGTTTTGGGCCGCTGGCACCCGGAGCCAGTGTCGGCCAGACCTTGCAGATGACCCGATTCGAGGCGAACGCGAGCAATCAATATACCATTACGGCTACCGCCAACGTTTCCAGTGATCCGTTGACCATCCGTGCTCTGGATCCGTCAACTGGTCAAGGGTCAGCGGTTAAGCCTTCGCAATCCTTGAGCATCGCGCCGACGGCAAACAACGGGGCCACCTCAACGGTCAGCGTGAGTCTGCCGCTGTCCATCTACCAAACCGTTTACGGACAGCCTGCCCTGAGCGGAAGTTTTCAGGATTGGAGCCAGGCGACGCCGCTTTACGTCAATACGGCAAGCCAAAATGTGGGCATTCCCAACTGGAGCCCCAGTGTAGCTTCGGCCACCGCAT
Organism: Bacillota bacterium; assembly: GCA_021846365.1. GTDB lineage: Bacteria > Bacillota > Sulfobacillia > Sulfobacillales > Sulfobacillaceae > JAJZXC01. The sequence continues at coordinate 2,394 of JAJZXC010000160.1, forward strand.
ACACAATGTGGAACGGGCAGTACTTTTACTTTGCCGCCAAAGTGAATGATTCCGCGCCCTTCTACCAGCCGTACACTGGCCCCAATATTTGGCAGGGAGACAGCATCCAGACGTTTTGGGATCCAAGAAACCTCAAGACGACTAATTTTCCGTCAGCCAACGGGGATACCGCATTGGGCCTGGCCAAGACGCCGAAAGGTCCGCAAGCTTACGAATTCAACGGAGTCTCGCCAGGTCTCATGCCCGGAGTCAAGCTCACTGTCGTCCCCGGCCCCGCCAATGGGGATATGTGGTACGAGGCCGCCGTTCCGTTGAGCGATCTGCCCTATTTGACCCCCGCCAGCGGTCATCGCTTCGGATTTGACTTCCTGGTCAATTACAACGATGGCGGTGGTCGGTTGGGCTGGATTTGGCTCACTCCGGGTATTGGCAATGCCTTGGATCCCGCCGACTTTCCGACCTTTACTCTGGTTCATTCTGCGGGTTTGGCCGCCTTGAGTCTAGATTCCAACGCGGGGGAGGGACAGGTCAGTTTTACGCCAAATTCACAAGGTGCGTTGTTGAAGGTAACCAATAACGGCCTCGGCACAATCTCTGTGACCTTGGGCGATGGCGCCACCATTACCTTGATCGCACAAAGCGGAGCCCAGGCCACCGCCACCCCGAGCGGCCAAAATCCGACGGTGCCGATTCTGACCAATGGGATGACGACTATCAATCTGGCCAACTATGTGGTGGCGAATGCCCCCACCGGTCTGACCGCATCGACCACGGCCGCAGCTGGCGCGTCCGCCATCATTGCGGTCGACAACGGGGTTCAGTATACGTCTCCCTCGGCCGCAAGTGCACCCGTCCTATCCGGGATTCGGCCGGCCAGCGGGCCGGTGGGCGCCATTCTGACCCTATCCGGCACCAACTTCGGCAGCGGACTCGGCGTCGTGCAGTTCACGCAAAATGGCCAAGTCCTGACCGTGCCCGGCATTCCTGGCCTGTGGTCAAACACCAGCGCCACGGTTGCCGTGCCGAGTGCGCTCGGCGCTGGCAAAGCAACCGTTGCCGTCTATGACTGCGCCGACGGACTCACCTCGAACCCGCAAACGGTGACGGTTACGCCGGCGTTGACCGGACTCACCCCGATGAGCGGGCCGGTGGGCACCAGTTTGACCCTGTCGGGCAGCAACTTCGGAAAATCCCCCGGGGCGGTAGAGTTCACCCAAAACGGTAACACGGTGAATGTGGCGGGGTCCGCCGGGGCCTGGGCGGACACCAATGCCACGGTGGCGGTGCCGAGTGGGCTTGCCGCGGGCAGCACGGATGTAGCCGTGTACAATGCCGCAGATGGCCTCACCTCGAACCAGGAAGGGTTTACGGTGACGCCACCGTCGGCGACGCCGATGCTCACCGGACTCACCCCGATGAGCGGGCCGGTGGGCACCAGTTTGACCCTGTCGGGCAGCAACTTCGGAAAATCCCCCGGGGCGGTAGAGTTCATCCAAAACGGCAACACGGTAAATGTG
>JAJZXC010000160.1:4010-7693 GCA_021846365.1 Bacillota bacterium
GCCGATGCTCACCGGACTCACCCCGATGAGCGGGCCGGTGGGCACCAGTTTGACCCTGTCGGGCAGCAACTTCGGAAAATCCCCCGGGGCGGTAGAGTTCATCCAAAACGGCAACACGGTAAATGTGGCGGGGTCCGCCGGGGCCTGGGCGGATACCAATGCCACGGTGGCGGTGCCGAGTGGGCTTGCCGCGGGCAGCACGGATGTAGCCGTGTACAATGCCGCAGATGGTCTCGTCTCGCAGCCATCGCTGTTTACGGTGACCGCACCGAGTGTGCCGCCGCCACCTCCGAGTCCGTCCTTCAATCAAGGCACAGGGACGATATTAGCTCAGCAAGCAACCGCGGTCACTGTCTTCGGCGCGAACGGGAACAAGGTGACCGTTACCATACCAGGAGGATCCATTAGTCAGGGTGTGCAGCTTGTGTTGCAAGTGCTGTCGCAGTTGCCGACGGCGGTGGGAACTTTGCCCGAAACTCTGAGCGTGGTGACGTTGTCGGCCACCACGCTGTTGGGTACTGGCGTACACTATATGAACCATCGGGTCACCGTGACCATGCAACTCACCGAGGCTCCCACCGGCCCGGTCGTCGTCGTTTATTGGAATCCATTGCTCAAGGCCTGGGTGCCAGTGCCGGACGTGACCGTCGCGGGGAGCACCGTGACGTTCACCACGACACATTTCACCACGTTCGCCGTGGTGCCCGCGGCGGGCGTTGCTCAGGTGACGCGGGTTGCCGGGATTACCCGCATGGCAACCGCTGTGCAGTCCGCCTACACGGCCTTCCCCGACGGCGCGTCGGCGGTCGTCTTGGTCAACGCGGGCACGGGAACCGCCAGCCCCGACGCATTGTCGGCCGCCGGCCTGGCCGGGGCCTTGCACGCACCGATTCTGTTGACCACCGCCGACAGCCTCAGTACCGGCGACCTCACGGCGATTCAAAACCTGAAAGCTGAGACAGTTTACGTTATCGGCGGCCCTCTGGCGGTAGGACCTGCGGTGATCCAAACCCTGAAAAAGGCGGGATTGACCGTGGTCGAGCAATTCATGGGCGCAAACCGGTTTGACACCGCGGATTTGGTGGCCCAATATCTATACGCCAACCACCTGACGCAAAGTACCACTGTCTATCTAGCCAACGGCGTCACCATGGTTGATGCGCTCAGCGCGAGTCCCGTGACCTATCGTCAGGGTGCACCCTTGCTGTTGGTGTCATCCCACCAAACCACACTGTCGGCAAAGACGATGCAATGGCTGCAAGCACAGGGCTTCGCCAATGTGGTTATCTTGGGCGGACCCCATGTGGTCAGTGCCGAGCTCGCCATCCGGCTCAGCCAAGCCTTGAGCCGAGCTAGCGTCACCCGCTGGAACGGAACCACCCGGGACAGTACCGCAGTGGCGATTGACCAATACAACTTCCCGTCCCCTGACGGTGTGATCGTATCGGCCAATGGCAGCCAGGGCGGATCATTCGTCGATGCGCTGTCGGCAGCCGAACTGGCTGCCATGAATGATATCCCGATAGTGTTAACCAATCCCTCGGGGCTTCCGGCATCAACCTCCCGCTATCTCAAGCAGCAGACCACGCTGCACATGGTGTGGGTCATGGGAGGTCCAGCCGCGATTCGGCATGGTGTCCTCACCGCACTCCAATCTTCGTTCAGCAACCCGTAATCACGCTGCTGGATTCTGTTTTATGGGCAAATGGGGAGCCGGCAAATCCTGGCTCCCCATTTGCCGGCAGAGTAGGCGCTTTCGAATCAGCGGTGGCGATCTGCACTCCCAAAACTGTCAGGCCAAGGGCTCGCTGCCGAATCCCTGGTCCAGTGGATGCTCTTTTTCCTGACCCATTCCCACCAGCAGTTGGAACAACTCACGAAAGGGAATGCCGTGATGGAAAAAGCGATGACAGTCCTCGATTATCTGAGTCAAGACACCCAAATGCGACTCCTCTATGAGGCGCATCCGCGACTATAATTCGGCCATATCCAGGGCGACCGAAGAAGTTCTGACCCAAGGCCGCGTCGAAGGGCTAGCCCAGATCGCTCGCCACATGCTGGCATCAGGCGAGCCGATCGACAAGATCATGCGGTTCACCGGTCTGAGCAAGGAAGACATTGAAAGGCTGTAACCACCTCATACCAAAGCTTGCCCGTGCCTGGAGGGACTGCTCATCGCCTTGGTGCTGGCTGGAACAGCGGGTGGCCCAGAGTCGCAGACCCTAATGGTTGTGCATGGAGGAAGCAGGGATGGTCTTTGTCCGCCGACACCCTCGGCGCCGTGTGCGGAACCACCGAACTATGTCGAGCCTGCGATAGGGCAAAGACGGGCTGACAAAGGCCTCTCGTCAACGACCTCCTCAAAAAAATCCAGTCGCTTTTTTCGAGGGACTTCACGAAAAATTGACCGCGCACCCAACGGGTGGGGATTAAAAGGGTGTCGTGATGCCGTTTTTGCCGCTTCTATTGCGTTCCTGTCACCGATTCAGGAAGAGCCTTACTCGTTGGCGGGACTGAACTCACCGCCGCCCAATCCGACCTGTATCAACGCGGTATAGGCAAGCAAGCCCCGAATGCTCATGACGACTCCTTGCCTGTGACCCGGCGACCGAACTTGACTTTCTCTACTACCGTCTCAAGGACGGCACGGAGTTCGTGTCGCTCCGAGACAGGTGAAAAGGTCCGATTGTCGATCGCCAACGGCGCACCGACAACCACCAGTGGCGCCCCCCGGGCGGGAAGGCCCGGCAAGTCGTCGAGTCGCAACCCTCCCACGGCTTGTACGGGCACGCTCACCGCATGCACAATCTCGCCCAGAAAATCCAGCGGACTGCCGCCTTCACGATGGCGCTCATCGTATCCCAAATGAGCGATGACGACGTCGACCCCGGCCGCTTCCAGCGCTCGCGCGGCAGCCACCCGATCGGGTGCGCCCAGCACGTCGCCCATCACTCCCACGCCCAAGTCGTTACCCGCCCGAACCACCTCGGCAACGGTGGCGGGATGACTGACCGCCATCACCACCACAAAGGTGGCGCCCGCCTGGGCCATCATTTCCGCTTCCAAAAAGCCACCGTCCATCGTTTTCAAATCGGCCACAATGGGAACTTCGGGATAACGGTTCCGCAGCGCGCTAACTGCTCGGAGCCCCTCCCCCAAAATGAGCGGGGTCCCCACCTCCAACCAATCCACACCCGCTTCGAGGGCAATCTCGGCCATCGGCAGCGCCTCGTCCAAGCTGGGCAAATCCAGCGAAATCTGCACGGTGGGCCAACGCAAATCGAGATTCTGCACGCTCACCACGTCAGCACCGCCTTTTACATCTCCCGTACCGTGCATTACCGAAAACCTCCCTTCCTCACGCTTGGAAGGTGCATACTACGGCAATGGGGGCGTTCCCGGTCGTCGCCGCGTTACCGGCGACCGCGCTTCCCGCTGCTCCCGGGTAGGCTGAAGGAGCGATCCGAACCGATTGGGGGCAGGTTCCAGTCGCCCGACAAACCCACTTTATCTTAGAAATCACAATCTTAGCAAGCCAACAAGAATATTTTAGACTATTCGCTCTACTATTCCGTCTCGAGTGTGGTCGAGCGCGGTCCCGGTGTTTGGAACCGCCCGTCATCAGATAGCCTTGGGTTGAGGACCGCCTCCCAGACCGGCCTTACCCCCCCCCCCCCCCCCCC
>JAJZXC010000004.1 GCA_021846365.1 Bacillota bacterium
TCCCCGCGACGGCCGAGGTCGGGTAGGCGGGACGAAGGGACAGCGGGCCGCTCGCGACTCCAAATCTATATGTAGTATGCATCGGTGAGTATTGCCCGATATACGGCAGGTGGTTTGTATTTTTCACGGGAGGCGCCCATGCCCCGGGTTTGGGGCACCCCCATGAATGAAAAATGGGGGTCGCGGGGCATAGACCAGCAGTCGATATATAGTGCAGCTTATAATCGACCAGGTACCAAATATTGTGCTGTCCATCTTTTTTCACAGAATAAGTAGAGAGTTATCGGAAGTCCCCAAGCATAAAAAAAGGTCCCGGAGAGGTACTCCCAGAGACCTCCGATAACTTTGTTGGACTAAACCGCGGTTAGCTATGGGAATCCAATCGTTGTACCCACCCAGGTATGAGCAGAAACGTGGTGTATGTTGCGGTTGTTGCGACAACGATCGCCGGGGTATTGACAAACATGGCACCTTTACGTTCACCAACACTGCCCCCTTACGCCAAGTTTCCTGAGAAACGCAAATCGATTACAGGTAGAGTATCACCGCGAACCCTGCCTGCCAAGAGAAGCACAAGACATTCGCTCGCGTAGAGGGAAGCCTTTTAGCCACCGCGAAGCGGTTTAGTCCAAGGAGAACATTGACGAGGAGAGATTTTCTTTCGAAAGCGTTCCAAGCCCATTACGGGGCTCCGAAAGGAGATTTATCAGGATGCGCCGTAAAGCTCCGCCGTTCAGAGCGGAGATATCCCCGGCTTTGGGGTAGGTTTGGGGATTTCCTACGGTCATAAGGCGTTGCCGCCAGGCAAATCTCTTGCTAAGACATGTATGTTCGCTCTTTGACAACTGGATACGTTCGTGCGGTTGTCTCCCGCAATTCGTGGGGGACGTAAAATGTATCGCGTCGTCATGACAAGACGTTAAAACATGCGAACTCTCATGGTCACTGAAAAGGTGGCATTAGAATCTGACGTGTACAACACGTATCGCCGTCCCGTTCCCCTTAAAAGGACGTTAAGGCGTAGTCCGGCTGAACCCCGGGAAATTGCTGGTGGGATAAACGGTGGCAAGTCGGGAGGATCACTCCCAGGGTCTCACCACCCGCGACGCAGCCACGGTGGTTTCCCCAGAATCTCTGCCCTTTAGGGCGGGGAGGTTCAAACCATGGTCTTCGCCTTCGATCAATACCACAACCCCCTCATGCCATGGCTACCGCAAAGTTTTCGTAACCCGCATGGTTAATGGATATGCGTAAGGAGGGTGGACTCAGGGTGGACTCCCAAGCTGGTGGTGGGCATGTCATGCCATATCGGCAACCACACTTTGAACCGACGGAATACCGTCCCCGCCGTCACTCTGGTTTGCCGACGACATTGCTTACACTAGTAAAGAGAGCGACTTAAGGTCATTGACCTCTGATGTCTTCACAGCCAGAAAAGCCATGCTCTCCCGAGCCGCAGGATCCATCTGACAAATCCGTCCGCTGGCGGCCACCCCGCCAACGTCGGGCATGCTGATATCCATCAGCCCCAGGGACGGTCGGCGAGCTCGAGCGCCGACCGTTGGCAGCCTCGATTACGGTTTGACCCGCCTCCTCCAAGAGTGGTCTTTAAACGCAATGGCGCCCATCAGCCGCATATGTTTTCCCTGTTTCCTTCTGAAGTCTGCGCCAGACGCCCCAGGAGGACCGTGACCGCATCTCGCCTCAGAGCCCTCCCTTGACCAGGGCGCCGCCTTTGGCCCTTGCACCGCTGCCGGCCCGCCTTCTCCTTGGCGATACCGCCTTCTTGCCATCTTATCAGCCTACTGCTAAGTCCGCCCGGGCCCCATCAACCTAAACTCAGAACTGTCACCTGGTGCGAGATCTTCCCTGGTCGGCCAACCGTCACTCCCCAGGGCATTGGCCTTCCAATCCCGCAGCCGATTCTGGCGCCAGCAAATTGAGCTTTTCCACCGAGACCGCGTAATGTCCGCGCTGGGCATAGACGGTGCCCTGGCACACTTCGATCGACCCGGTATAGACGCGTACCGGGTCGTTCACCGTCTGTTCGAGCAAGACGGTGGCCCCGCGTCGCAATTCCATCAGTTCGCCCACGGTCATCCGCGCGCTGCCCAACACAGCCACCAGCGGCGTCTTGATTTGCAAAAGCGGATCCGACCAAGTTAATTCCCGACTGGCAATCATCCCATTTCCTCCTCCCGTTCGGCTCGGGCCGCCAGGCGCGACCTTTCCAGCCGGCGAACGAAGCGGCTCAGGCGCTCTTCTCCCTGCGATGACAACGCGTCCGGCAAGAACTGCACGCCCGACGCTGGCTGACCCTCGATAACCGTCCGGCGCACGCACAGCCCTCGCAACCGCAGCGGCGGCCCACCGTCAGCCAGCTCAAACTCTAGCTCTACGTCCGTCCCTATTCCCACCGCCGATCCTGCCACCAATGCCCCCCCGACCGATAAATCGCGAATTTCTCCGGGCAGGGTTTGCCGATTGGTCTCCAGGTTGACCGATAACACCACATCAATGCGAAAATCATTCCGTTTCTCTCCCGACTCCATGGCCCATTCTCCATTCCGTCATATCGCAGTTCATCAAGATTTCCCCGTGCAAGCCGCCGGCATCGTCCCTAAATTGTCCAGGAATCATGGCCACCGCTACAAAGCCGGCCTGTTGAAATGCGCGTATGCTGGCCGCATTGGAATCCCAGATGGTCGCCCGCACCGTGAGCACGTCCATCGCGTGCGCCGCAGCCTCCACGCTGAAACGAATCAGCCGTTTGGCCAATCCCCGCCGGCGCTGGGCGGCCTCGACGGCAACCGCGATTTGCGCGATGTGCCCCATCGCCTGGGGCAGGCCAAACACAGTGCTGTTAATCACATGCCCGTATCCGCAGATCTTGTGCTGGTAATCCACCGCCACCACCAGCAGGACCATCTGGTGCTGCTGGGCAAGAAAAGCCCGAAACTGGTCAAGCCGGATCCCCGGACCCCAATCACCCAGATACGGCGTCTCTTGGCTGATGGTCAGCAACAGGCGATGAATCCCCTCCGCATCCTCAGGTGTGGCCAGGCGCACGGCGATTTGATCGCCATGGGCGTTCTCGCCAGCAGCGGACGGAATTCCCGCCCACGGTGTCAGTTTGCTAACTGTCACTTCATTAGCCTCAAATGTGTCATGACTAGCCACTTCGGCCCCACCTTTCGTTGTGCTAGTCGTGTCAGTCCGCAGCGGGCCGACGCGATTAGCGGCCACCGGCTGGAATCGCACTCGGTTCGGTCTCCAACCGCCCACTGTTTTGCGCTACCGGCACCGGCATGAGTTGGCCAAGCGTTTGCCAGTATGACTCGCCCAGCGCCACGTCATCACCATCAATGACGGGTTCGCCAGCCCACTGGCGCACGTGAGAGGCAATCAAGGGGTCGAGTTGATTCAATGCATCTTGGTAAGCCTCTCGGTTGCCCGCATTATAATGGGCCATGGTTGCCAGCACGCGTGACAGGGGGTATGAAACGTGGTCCTCGGGAATGGAGTTGAACAGGGCCAAGGCTGCTTGATTATGCTCCATGTGCATCCCCAGCACTCCGGCCCAGAGGTTGGCATCATAGCTGCCCCGCCGGATCGCGGCCTCGGATGCCACCGTGCACATCCAGCTGACTCCCCGCTGCAACGCCCGTTGGGCAATGAGGCCACAGGCCTCGGTGGGAATTCGCTCTATCAGCCCGTCGACCTGTTCCCGCTCCAGGCGCTCCAGCAGATTGACCGCCACATTGCCTAGAAGGTCTCGATTGGGATATGACGTCAGCGCTTCGACCAGAATCTTGCCCATAAACTCGGTACCGGCGCTCAGTTTGGCGGCGCAGTCCAGGATACCCGCGTAGGTCAGCACCACGCGATCGGTCGACAGGTACTCTTGCAGCAGCCGTCCGCTGCGGATGCAAGCCAGCGCCTCCATGAAACCGGACAGCGCCTGCGGGTACTGGTGCAGGTTGTAATGAGCTATTGCACTGAAGAACGGAAGATCGGCCTGCGGAAAAAGCCCGTACGGACGCATTCGGCGGGCGTACACGAGCACTTCCTTTCGCTTGCCTTGCACTTCCAGGGCCTCGGCCACGTACGAAAACAACACCGAGGCAAATGGGCTGGTGCGTGCCACGCCGGCATCGATGGCTGCGAGGTACAGGTCCACCGCCTGTTTGTAGTACTCTTCGGCCTTGCCAAAATCGGACAATCGCTGGTATTCGCGCCCCAATTGAGTAAGGAGGTAGATTTGGTGCGGATCGTCGGTCGAGGTCTCGTCAATCAGTCTGGTCAGAATCTCCACGTTACGCCCGCTTTTGTTCTTTTTTGCGGCGACCTCTTTGGTAAATCCCGCGTGAATAAATTCAACGTCCGCATACATCGTTTTACCCTGGATGCTTTGGGTGATTTGCTCATGAATGGCGTACCGATAGCGCGTAGTGGGGCGATTGCGGAAAATGCGCACCGTCCGCGACTTATCCATGACCTCTTGCCCAGTCAGCGACAGGAGATTGGTCTGGTAGACGCTAAACCCGCCCACGCTGAGGTCGGAATTATATCGTGCAATCAGTCGGCGGATGGTTTCCTGGTCACCCTCGCGAATCCATTCGTCGGCGTCGATGAACACAATCCAGGTCCCCCTGGCCCTATCCAGCACCGCGTTCTTGGCGGCGGCAAAATCATTGGTCCAGGGCACCGAAAAGACTCGAGCCCCGCCCCGGGTGGCAATTTCAGCCGTGCGGTCGGTGGATCCGGTGTCCCCTACCAAGACCTCGGCCTTCAACCGTCGACACGATTTGATCGTGCGGCCGATAAAGTCTTCCTCGTCTTTTGCGATCATCGCCACCGTGATCAGGGGGCGTTTGCCACTGCGTTGGGTCATCGCTCTGCCTCCCTTCAACCCTTCGGGAAAGCACGGACCCGCCGGTCAGGGCCGTCTTTCCCGGCTCTCATTCATCGGCTGCCCAAACGTATGCGGCACTATCCGCCGGAGGAATTGGACGACCCCGATCCCGAAGCGCCTGGATTCAGCTGGGCGTTGAGCGCTTGTTTGAGTGCAGCGTTTTGCAGCATGTTCTGCAAATCCGCGATGAACTGGTTGTCGGTGTTAGTCTGTTCCTGTTGCACCAGCTGCTGCAGCGATTTCTCCTCCGAGCCTATGGTCTGCTCCTGCTGTGTTATCCCGCTCTGGGCGGAGGCAACGATTCCCGTACTGGGGGCCAGGAACTGGCTGAGATACCCGTTCATGGTCTGGTAAATCCCGGTGCCCGATGCTGTTCCACTCGTCGAGAGCCCTGTAAATAGGGCGGTGACGGCATTGGGATCCGTGTTCAGCGCCTGCTGAAATTGTGATCCGTTGAAACTGATGCTCTCGCCTTGCGACTTGGACCACGACACACTGAGGCCCATGTCCAGGAGCGATTGATACCCGGCCGGCAGCGAGGGGTTGGTCTGGGAGAGGAAGCTCACCAGATTCTGGGAAACGTTGAGCAGGGCGGCGTTCCCTTCCAAAACTCCACCCCGGCCGGTCAGCTGGTTAATGGTCTGCACCGCCGAGGAAATGTCCGACACCAGTGTGCCAACTTCGTGGTCCACCTGTTGCATATTGGCCGACACCGTCAAGGTAACGGGCGAGGCGGTGGTCTCCAGCAGGTTCAGGGTGGTCCCTGAAGCCAAGGCATCAGTGACCGTGTTGGTCGGGCTTTGATTCTGCACGCCATTCACCGTGTAGACCGCGTTGTGCGATGCCGTGGTGGTAAAGGTTAGCGGCAGGTTGCTGCCCGAAGCCGATACCGTGAAACTGCCCGAGCCGGTGTTGGCGGAGAGCGAGAGCGCGGTGCCCGACGAAGAAGGCAGCTCCGACACCGACAAGTTTAGACCGGAAAGGGTGGCCGCCGCGCTTTGAAGGTTCTGGTCAATGGTGTCCAGGGAATCGGTGGAAGAGACGGTCACCTGCGCACTGTGGCCGTTGTAACTGACCGTCAGCGTTCCGCTATAACCCAAGGCGCTGGTCGGGCTGCTGGCCACCACGTTGGAATTCGTCAGCTGGGGCGCGGCCAGACTGGTCACGCTTACGTTGTATTGCCCGACCGCCGCCGTCGCCCCACTGGCGGTGACCGCGTTGGAGTCGGACGACACCGGCTGCGAACTCGGATTCATGTCCTGAACCGTTGCCAGCTTGCCGATGTCGGTCTGAATGGTTTGCAGCGCCGTGGACACCTGCGACCAGGCGTGGCTTTGTTTGGAAAAGGTAGCCAGTTGCGTGTTGAGATTGGTCAGCGGCTGTTCCTCAAGACTGGTTTCGATCTGCAGTGTCGACGCCAGCGCCGACAGGTTCACTCCCGGAATCATCGACTGAATGATCTGGGGGTTATTGATCAGGCTCTGTTCCAATCCCGAGGTATTGGATGATGAAACGGTTGCACTCAAGGGATTGATCATCGGCGATCCCTCCTTCCTGTTGGTCCCATCCGTGTCCCGACTATGGCTGCTGACGGCTGGTCACCGCCTGCGACCACATCTCCTCGAATAGCACCGCGATTTCCCGCGCCTTTTGCACCGCACCCACGTCTTGGCTCAAGTTGGCGTAGACCATGAGCTGAAGAATATTGTGATGCGAAGCCTTAACCAGTTGCATCGCTTCCCCGCCGTGGTCCATATCGACCGCATTGTCTAAAATCGCCACCAAATTCTGCGCTCTCATCAGTGCTCGGTGCCGATCCTCAACCCGCCGCTCAGCAATCGCGCGTTCGGCCTCGGCCAGCAGTTTCAAAATCCCCCGCCAGGCCAGCACCGGGTACATCTCCTTGGGCGTGCCGTCCATCTCCGACGTCGCATAGGGGTTATACATGGCTTCTCCTCACCCCACCCGGGTCTGGAAAGCAGGCCGCTCGCCCTGCTTTCCTGTACCCGGTTCCTTTCCCCGAGCCGTCGCTTAGGGGATGAGCTTGAGCAAATTCGACGGCAGTTGTTCCGCCTGTGAGAGCAATCCGACGTCGGCCTGCACCAGCACCTGCTGCTGCATGAATTTGGCCGTCGCCGCCGGCATGTTGGTGTTCATGTAGCCGGCGTACGCCTGTTGCAGGTTGGTCGCCTCAGTCTTGGCGTTGTTCTGGGCAAATGTCAAGCGGTTTACTTTGGCTCCCACATTGGCACGCTGGTTGTCGACGATCTGAATCGCATTGCCGATGGTGGTCATGGCCACCTGGGCCGAGGCCTGGGTGGAGATATTTACCCCCGTATTGGCGCTCGCGTAATCCGTCGTGCTCAGGCTGACCGAGCCGGGGACGAGGGTCGCGTTCTGTCCGTTGTAGCCCACAGTAAATACGGTATTGCCGGTGGCCACGGTGCCTCCTATGCTGACGAGGCTTGCCGCCGCCGTCGTCGCCATGCTGAAGGACACCACCTGGCCGGTTGCGGTCTGCCCCGAACTGGTGTCCCCCACGGTAATCGTATTGGCGAATTCGGCTTGGCCGCTAACGGTGATCGAAGTGCCGCCGCTGACCGGGTTGCCGGAACCGTCGGCCAAGGCATAGGTGGCGCTGCCCGGAGTCATGGTAAACGACGCGGTATCTCCCGCGGCGATGGCGGTGGTCGAAGCCGGAGTAAACGTCAGGCTGGCGTTGGCGGTGGTGTCGTTGATGGTAATCGCCGTCAGCGCAGCCGAGGTGACGATCGAATTCGAGTAGCCGTCGGTGCCGGTTATCGCATAGACGAAACTGCCGGCAGAATTAGTGGTGACTGCAATCGAGTAGGTAGTGGTGGTGCTGCCGCCGAAGGTACCGGTGACTTCGCTCGAGGCCGCGGTGCCAAAGTCGGAGCTTTGGGTAATCGTCGACACCGCCGCCGCCGAGGCGGCGGTCAGCTGCACCTCGTATTTGCTGCCTACGGTCAAACCCGCCCCCAGGTTCAGGCTCGAAGTTTGCACGCCGGCGTTGTTGCTCGACACCGACGCGTTGTAGCCGGCGACCTTTAAGCTCACCGAGTCCATCGAGTTGATGCTCAGGCTCAAGGCTTGGCCCTGCTGGGCGCCGATCTGGATCGCCTGATTTTTAAACCCGCCGTCCAACAGGTTGATGTTGTTGAATTGGGTGGTGTTGGAAATGTTGGTGATTTCTTTGGCGTACTGATTCATCTCGGCCTGCAAGTCCTGCAAGTCATTGGAGTTGTTGGTGCCGGTGGCGGCCTGGCTGGCCAGCGAGTACATCGACTGCAAGATGGTGTCGATGTTGCTCATTGCTCCGTCAGCGGTCTGCAGCAGGGAGACCCCGTTCTGCGCATTGTGCGATGACTGACTGAGTCCGTTGATTTGGCTCTGCATCAACTCTGAAATAGCCAAACCGGCCGGATTCGACGCTGCCGAGGTAATCTTGTTGCCCGTCGACAGTTGACCCAAGGTTTGGTTTTCCTGCGCCGACGTGTTGCCTAAGGCCTGTATCGCCTGCAAGGCCGACATGTTCGTGTTGAGATACATCTGCTCATCCCCTTCTGACAATTGGTAAACGACGAATATCGTCTACGTGCTGGGTATCGTGCAAAATCGCTGAATGTGCTTGTGCCCTAGCCGTCGACCGCCCTCGCGCTCTCTCTGATTGATGTGAGTGATATCCTTCGACTTGTCCCCCCGTCCCGAACCGGTGGTGCTTTCTGCCCCTGGCCCGCGATGGGGTTCCGAGTAACATATCGAACCTAAATCCGCCAAACGTGTGTCGCCTATCCGATTTGGCTCAAATAATTTGCCAGCGACGGCAGCAAGACCCGCCCACTCACCTGCAGCACGGCCTGGTAGACCGTCTCCTGGGTGGACAACTGGGAGACCACGGAAGGGATCGAGGCGTTCTGTAGAGAAGCCTGGGTCGTGGCCAAACTGGTCGACGCGTTGGCGAGAAGATTCTGCGCCGCCTGCAGCCTTTGCATGTTGGTGCCGAATTTCGCCTGCAGCCCGCTCAAATTGGCCTGGGCGGACTCAAGTTGCTTAAGCGCGCCGTTGACCGCGGTGGTCCAGGTGCTCTTGCCAGGTTGGGCGCTCCCAGCCAACCCGGCCAGCTTCGAGATCGCCTGCATCACCCCGCTGATGGCCGCGCCCCCGTCGACGTTCTGATTGACTGTGAGGTTCGATCCCAGCTGGACTTGCATGGCTGGTGAGGAAGCCACTGTGGTGCTGGTGCCTCCACTCCAGGGCGCCGTCCCCGCCGAGCCCCCCACCACATAGACGCTGGCGACTTTGGTGTTGGCCAACTGTCCGATAGAGTGGTTCAGCTCCGTCAGTGTCTCGCCCAGTGCCGTAAACCCGGCCGAGCCTACGGGGGACAAGATCTTAAGCGCATCCGTGTAGGCAGTGTTGGTGGCCTGGTTGATCTGGGTCAAGGTCTGGTCTGCGCTCTGGGCAAGGCTGAGCGCAGAAGTCGCCAAGTGTTGCCACGTTTTGGTCTGCTGTAGACTTTGGCTGACGGCCATGTCCTGGCTGTAGGCGGCGGGGTTGCTCGAGGGCTCGGTGAGTTGAATTCCGGTCGAAATCTGGGTCTGCTCGGTCAAAATGGCCTGCTGCTGACGGTTGATCGACTGCAGGATCTGCTCCGCCGGCATCAGTAAGGTGACCCGCATGGCATGCGCTTCCTTTCCCCAAAAACCCGTCATATCCCTAAAACCCGTCACATTCAGCTAGGGGGGTGAACCGTTCAGATCACCGCATTCAGCAAGCTGTTGACCATGGTCTGCACGGTGCCCATGGCCTTGGCCAGCGCCGTATACTGTTGGGCCGCGGTAGCCAAGTCGGCCACCGATTGGTTGACGTTGACTCCCGAGACCGACTGCCAGGCCTTCAGGGTCTGGCTGGCCAGGGCAGACTGGGTCGTCTTTTCGTCGTTGGCGTTTTGCACCACGGTGCCTACCCCGGCCATAAAGCCGGTAAAGGCGTTAACCGGCCCACTGCTGGCGTTTTGTAGATTCGCCATCGCCTGCGCGTTGGTCCCGTCGTTGGCATTGCTGGCCGATT
Organism: Bacillota bacterium; assembly: GCA_021846365.1. GTDB lineage: Bacteria > Bacillota > Sulfobacillia > Sulfobacillales > Sulfobacillaceae > JAJZXC01. The sequence goes on from JAJZXC010000004.1 coordinate 10,007, forward strand.
GGCTAGTGGCCAGCAAATAGGGGTTTTTCGCCATTGCCGACGCCACCCCCAGGGTGGCGGCCGAAATCGTGCTGCCGGTTTTGGCCACAAAGAGGGGGTTGGCGGACGACGACGGACTCAGCGTCTTGGTTGAGGGATTTTTCAGATAGTAGGCGCTTGACGAGGTTTGCAATTGGTTGACCTGACTCGCCAGCTTGCTGGCCACCTGATCCAGTTGATTGAGCAGCGAGTTGGTCGCCGACCCGCTGCCGTCGCCAGAGAGCGGCCCGTTGAGCAGGGCAAGCAGCGCCCCCGCGGTGCCCCCCTGGGTGCCGGTGAAGGTGGGCTGTACCGTTGACCCGCTGGGAGTGGTGACCGCAAGCTGGGCTGGCTGGCCGCTCTTGACCGCCAGCGTGCCCGCATGGGTACCGTCGACCAGCACCGTGCCGTCGGGCAGGCTGAGCTCAATCGTGGTTACGGGCTGGCCGGTCGGCGAATGGACCGCCTGGCCGCCGGCCGTGGTCACCGGAATCGTCTTCACCGTCGCTCCCAAGTCTTGGGCCAACTGGTTGAGGTAGCCCGAGCGTTGGTCGATGAGGGCATTGGAAGCGTCGCCCGCCATGGCGCCGGCGGTAATCGCCCGGTTGAGCTGGGCGACTTGGGTCAACAACTGGTTATCCTGTCCAATCTGGTCGCTCAACTGCTGCTTTGCGTTGGTCGCCTGCTGGCCGAGGCTGGTAGCCATCGTGTTGAAGGTCTGGGCCACCGTCTTCGCATTGCCGACCACCGCGCTCAACGCGCCGAGATTGGTTGGTGACTGGCTCAACGTCGACAAACTGTTGAAAAATGTCTCCATGACGGCGCTCGGACTATTGGAGCCGGTGGCCTGAAAGACCGCCTGAGCCGAGGACAGCCCGCCCGCCCACGCCTTGGCGTAGGCGGCTTGGGCCTGCTGAGCCCGGTTGCTGGCCGACAAATACGAGTCCACCTGGCGGACCACGTTGGTTACCGCGACCCCGCCGTCGTAGGTTCCGCCGGGGATGGTGCCCCCCGCCATGGCCACCGGGGTTCCCGGCACGGGAATAACCACCGGCGTCTCCCGAGCGTAATTAGGATCGCTCGCCCCAGCGATGTTCTGGCTAGCCACGTCACTTTGCTCCTGGCTGACCTGAAGGCCCGACAAGATCACGCTCATAATGTTCAACGGTCCCACACTCATCGAGTCAAACCCCTTTCTCCGCACCGCTTAACCCTGAAACAGCGTACCCGGCGGCAGTTCGGCGGCTTGAAACCGCCCCAGCACCTCCGCCAACATCCCTGCCCCCTGCCTGGCCACGCTTTCTGCCTTGAGGGCAAGGTCCGCCACCCGCTGCACCTTGGCCCGCAGCTCGGCGCGCTCCGCCTCGCTCGCCGGCACACCGGCGGCGGTAGCCGCAATCACCGCCCGCTCTATCCAGGGCACGCTCTCGGCGATGCGCTTTCCGTCTGCCTCCACCAAGAGGCCAAGCAGCGCCTCCAGGTCGTCGCCAATGGCGTCCCAGAGCGCGGAGGAAGGTGCCGCCAAGGGCACCTCAAGCCTATCCCAGATCGCCCCCAGGGCGCTCACAGCAGGCCTTCCCGGGTCAATGCGGCAGCGAGCGCCGCCCGCCCCGGCGGGGAGAGAGCGGGTCCGTTAAACAACGCTTGCAGCGCCCCCAGCGAATTCTCCGCCTGGCCCGCTGCGACCGATGCGGCCCGTGTCGCGCCGGCGACCTCCGGGGCCGCCGCCGCGGCCTCTTTGGCTCCAGCGCCCGCCACCGACCTGACTCCCGGAGTTTTGCCCACGCCGTCTATCGGATTCACCGTCCACCACCCTTTCGATCTACCGAAACCCCAAAACTGTCCTCACCTGTGCCGCCCATTAACATATCTCTTGGTATCCATCGATCATTTGCCGCCAACTCGTGCTGAAGGCGGAAAAAAATATCGGCTTAGGCGAGCGGCTCACGGCTTTCTCCGGCGGCCATACTGTCCTGAGCCAACAGGCGGGCCACCGCGTCAGCCACCTCCTTGGGCGACTCTTCCGAAATACGCGAGAGCTTGTCAATCGCCTGCTGGGCGCGACTCGCTATCATGGACTCTTCACCGGCAGGCTCGGGCTCCCGGCGATGAATCGGGGTGGCCACCAGGGTGTCTTCCGGTTCGAAGACGTGGCGGCGGCGGCGTGTGGCCAGCCAGACCGCGAAGATGATGACGATAAGGATGAGGGCGGCGGCTCCCGCCTCCACCCTGACATTGGCATACCAGGGTGGAGGCGGCGCGGCCGTCACCGGCACCGCGGCGAAAGCCGCGCTAAGCACGGTGATGGCGGCGGCCTGACGCGCCAGCGGAATGCCCAGGGCATGCCCGACCACCGCCCGGATGGTGGCAACGGTGGCCTTGGACAGCTTCAACGCCTTTTGGTTAACCAACACCGATGCCGTCACCCCCGCCACCTGACCGGCCGGGGCATCAAAATGGCTGGTCGCGTGGCCGACCACGCTCTGCACGCTGGATTGGCTGCTGGTTCCGCTCGACTTGCCGCCACCGCCGAGATACACCGGCGGCAGGTTGCCGGCCGTTCCGGCCGGAATCCCCCCTCCGCTCCCTTTATAGGAACTCTTTGACTTGCTCACCGAGACCGGGCTGGTGGAGCGGACCAGCGTTTGACTGCCCGTGCTTGAGCGCATGGTCAATTGGTAGTGCACCGCCGCGCTGACGTTGCCCGGGCCCACCAGGGTGGTCAGCAACCCGTCCAGGGTGGCCGCCGCCTTGGCGTCCATCGTGTTCTCCAGCCCGACGATGCCCGCTGGCGAGTTGCCCGACGGCGCTCCGGGCGGGTCGAGCAACTGTCCCAGCTGATTGACCACCGCCACCTTAGACGCGCTCAGTCCCGGCACGGCGTGCGCCACCAAGGCCATCATGCCCGAGATTTGGCTCCGGGGCGGGGTGTAGCCGGGGACGAAATCCACGTATACCGACGCTTTGGACGCCCCCGAGGCCGGCGCCGCCCACACGCTCGCCGGCGGCACCGAGATCTGAACTTGCGAAGACTTGACCCCGGCCATGCCGTCGATGGTGGCCGCCAGGTCCTGTTGCAAAATCGCCAGTTGTTCCAGGTTGAACTGCTGGGCGGTCAACCCGGCCGAACTCAGCGAAGCCAGATTTTGATATCCCACTTGCCCCGTCGAAGGCAGATTGTGGGTAGCCAGTTCCACCCGGGCGGTATCCGCCGACTGGCGAGGAACTTCCACCGTACCGCCGCCGGCGGCCAGTCGCCAGGGAATTTTGAGCGCGGTCAGCTGTTGGGTGACCTGGCCGGCCGAGGCTGGGCTGAGCCCGGTAAAGACCGGGGTGTAGTTCGGCCGCCCCAATAGCCAGAGAGTTATTCCCCCGGCCACTAATAAGGCAGCCGCCAGCATGGCGTAGGCCTTGCGTTTTTCCGGGGCGACCGGAACCTTGTCCCAGGCCGCTATCAATCCCGCATATGGAGCTGCCATCACCTACACTCCCTGTCCCATCTTCAGTGCCGCCTGATCCGCCGCCTCGGCGTCCGACAGCGCGGTCACGTTGGCATCGTAGCTCTGACTGGCCACCATCATGTCGGTGAGCTGGGTGACCTGGTTGACGTTGGGTTTTTTCACGTACCCGGCGGCGTTGGCCAGCGGCGAGGCCGGGTCATACACCAGCCGGAGCGGGGCCGGGCTGGTCACGATGCGGGCCACGTGCACGCCCGGCGCGGTTGCCGCCCGGGCCAAGGTCTGCCCGAAGCCGGCGGCGGGGGCCATCCCCTCAGCCATCACCACCGACTGCGAGCGGTAGGGCCCGCCCTGCGGGGTCACCGTGGACTGGGCGTTGGCCAAGTTTTCCGCGATGACGTTCATCCATAACCGATTTGCGGTAATCCCGCTGCCACTGATGGAAATGCCGTCAAATGCCATGATGATTGCTCCTTTCATTCTCGGCCGACGCCGACTCCTCATCACCCAGCCATGCCCGCAATTTGCTCAGCGCGCGCCCGCGCAATCTGCGTACCCAGGACGCCTCTACGCCCAGCGCGGCCGCAATCTCGGTCGTGCTGTAGCCAGCCACGTAGCTGGCGTAGAGAATCTTCTGCTCGCGATCGGGCAGGGTGGCCAGGGCTTCCGTCAGCCATATCTGCCGCTCCATGCCACCGTCGCCGCCTCCCCCGTCGCCGAGGTCGCCGAGGACCTCCACCGACGTTGGCCCCAACAGCCGGCTCTCCGCTTCGTACAGGCCGTCGAGCTGGGCCGGGCTCATGCCCAGCGCCCGGCTGAGCTCGGCGTCAGTGGGCGCCCGTTGCTGTTCCTGCTGCCAGTCGGCGATCACCTGCCGCATGGCCTGAACCTTGGTCCAGGTGCGGGGATCGAGCGGAAGTTCGCTCCGCACCACGTCCAAGAGGCGCTGGCGCACCGTCACCGTCACGTAACGGTAGAGTTCGGCGCGCTTGGGGTCATAGCGGCGGAGCGCCTCCCAGAGCGCCACATAGGCCGCGCTGACCAGTTCTTGGGCGTCGACGCTATAAAGGTCGGCCAAATGACGGGCGATGCTCTCGGCCTGAGGCAGCAGCGTCTCGGCTACCCCCTCCAGCGATGCCGCACCTTCCATCGCGTACACCGCCGCCACCTCGTCCGGACTCATGAAAGACTCACCTGCTCAATCGCGTAATGTTGTGTGGGATCAATCTCGGCGAAGGACAGCACCGGCAGGTCGGGCACCCAGGCCTCCAGCCAGCGGGCGAGAAACGGCCGCAGGCGGGGAGAAACCAGGACCGCTGCCCCCTCTGCCCATCGCGCGCGGGCCTCGCGCAGGGTCGCCGTCAACCGCTGTTGCAGGTCGGCTCCCAGCGAGAGGCCGGGATCCGGCCCACTCGCCTGCACGGCCTGTTCCAAGGTCGCCTCCACACTGTCGTCAAAGGTGATCAACGCCGGCTCGCCGCCCGCAAACACCAGGCCGCGGATGGTCGCCGCCAGCGCCGCGCGCACGCGTTCGGTGAGCACAATGGCGTCTTGCTTGGCGGTCGGCGCATACTCGGCCAGCGCTTCCAAAATGGTCACCCCGTCAGCCACGGGCACCCCCTCGCGGAGCAAGTTCTGCAGTACCCGGTGCACAACCCCGAGCGGGAGCAGGGCCGGAATCAAATCCTCGACCACCGCCTTGTCCGCTCGCCGAACCTTGTCCAAGTAGCCATCGAGCGCCTGACGGTCGAACAGCCGGTGGGCCTCCTTGCCCACCGCCGTCTTGACGTGGGCGGCGATGACGGCCGAGGCGGGCGTACTTGAGATTCCCCGCGCCGCCAATTGGGTTACTTCTTGATTGCGAACCCACAGCGCGGGCAACCCGTAAATGGGCTCCGTGCCCTCGAGCGTACCCAGGGGGAGTTCGGCCGGACGCTCAATGACCAACTCGTGTCCAGGATGAACCATCCCCTCCGCCACCGTCAGCGAGCGGATGCGCAAGCGATAGCGGTTGGGATCGAGCGAAAGGTCATCGCGGATGTGCACCCTCGGCAGCCCAAAACCGAGGTCGCGCGACAGCCGGTCGGCGACCCCGGCCAGGCGTTTGATTAGGTCCCCGCCCGCGGCCGGGTCGGCCAAGGCCAGCAGTCCATAGCCCAAGGTCAGGCCCAAGGGGTCGGGGAGTTCGGATCCCGCCGGCGGCGGCGCCGGCGCGGGAGCCGGCGGCCTCGTCGGCGGGGGCCGGTGCGAAATGTGCCACCCGGCGTAAAAGGCCAGCCCGGCCAGGCCCAGGGCGACCACGAAGACGTGTAAGAGCAAGGCTAAGAAGGCCAAGAAGCCGGCCACGATATAAAACGGCTCGGGGCGCGCAGTCAACTGCCGTCCCAAGAGGGTGGTCAGCGCGTCCTGCTGGGCGTTGCTCCGGGTCACCAAGATGCCCGCCGCGGTCGAGAGCAAGAATGCCGGCAACTGGCTCAAGAGCGCGTCGCCGATAGCAAGCGCGGTATAGGTGTGCACCGCCGCGCCGAAGCCCAGATGCTCAATCAGCACGCCGACCAGTAAACCGGCCAGTGTATTGATGATGAGCACCACCAAGGTTGCGATGGCGTCGCCGCGCACAAACTTGGTGGCCCCGTCCATCGCCCCGTAAAAGTCCGCCTCGCGGGCGATCCTTTGTCGGCGGGCTTTGGCCTCCTCATCGCTAATCGCCCCCGCGTGCAGGTCGGCGTCCACCGCCATTTGCTTGCCGGCCATGGCGTCGAGGGTAAAGCGGGCGCTGACTTCGGCCACCCGTTCGGCTCCCCGCGTGATCACCAGGAACTGCACCACAAAGAGCAGGATGAACATCAAAAAGCCGACCACCAGATTGCCGCCAACCACGAAATTGCCGAAGGCCGCCACCACCGTGCCCGCATTGGCGTTGAGCAAGATCAAGCGGGCCGCCGAGATATCGAGGGCCACTCGCAGCAGGGTGGTAATCAAAAGCAGGGTGGGAAAACTGGAAAGCTCCAGGGGCTCCTGGGTTTGCAGGGCGACCGCGGTGACGATCAGGCTGAGGGCTAGGTTGAACACGAACAGAAAGTCCAAGAGGCCGGTGGGCAGGGGCACGATGAGCATGCCGATGGAGAGCACGACCACCACCATGCCGCCTTGAGCCGTCAACTGTTTCATGGCATCCGCTCCCCGTCTTCCGCCGTGCGCGGCCGATATCCGTAGGTCCGCATCAGGTAGGCCAACAAGTCGGCCACCGCCTGATACAGCCGCCCCGGAATCTCCTGGCCGACCTTGACATGTTGATAGAGGTCACGGGCCAGAGCCGGCGCGGCCAACACCGGCACCTCGAGTTCGTCGGCCAAGCGCCGGATCCTCCCCGCCATCTCGTTCTTGCCTGCCGCTACCACCTCCGGAGCCGACCGCCGCCAGGGCTCATAGGCGATGGCGACCGCGTAGTGGGTGGGGTTGACCACCACCACGTCTGCCCGCTGCATCTGGCTCTTCAGCCGTTCCATGTAAAAGCTCTGGCGAAGCCGCATCCACGCCGCGCGCACCGCCGGATCCCCCTCGCCCGACTTGAGATCCTCGCGGAATTCTTCCGGGGTCATCTTCGCCGTGCGTTGATAGGCGCGTCGCGCTAAGCCGTAGGCCAGCGCCGCCAACACTGCGCCGGCGCCGCCCACCACGATCCCGAGCGTCCCCAGGGCGGACTCCATGCGCCCCCCGTTGGCGGCGGGAAAGGCGGGCGGGGCCAGGGTCAGACCGGGGGAGACCCTCGACCAGGTGACCCACCAGACCAGCCCCAAGACGACCACGCCCAGCACGATGATGCCGCCTTGACCGAGGCTCTGGCGGGAAAACAGCCGCCGCAAATTGGCCAGCGGGGAGAGCGCCTGCCCGCGCAGAGGAGAGCGGATGGTGAGTCCGCTCAGGGCCACCAAGCCGGTGACGACGACCGCTGGTGCCAACCCCAGCACGAGTACCAGACCTCCCAAATCGGAGGGCCAAGCGCGGGCGGCCGGCATGCTCAAGGATCTTGCCATATAGGTCAGCAAGGCGGGCAGGGCGGCGGTCAGCCCCAGCATGACCAAGGGCAGGGCGGCAATCGAAAGGGCGGGTCCCAAAAGAGTGCTATGCGGCAAGATCCCCTGCTCGCGAAGCCGCTTCAGGTGGCGCGGCGTCGCCGGCTGGGTTCTCCGTTCGGGGTCCGGAACCGCCATATCCCTTCCTCCTCATCCTTCTCTGTTTGCTTGGTCTCTCTGGCTTGCTTGGTCTCTCTGCTTGCTTCCGTCTGCGCTTGTCTTGACGCTTTTATGGCTCCTCCTCGCCCAACCCCGGGGCTCCGCGTCTAAATCGCGGCCATGAGTCCGCTCAGTGCGCTCTGCATCACGCTCAGCAGCGCCGAGGTGAGGCTCGCCAGGCTGGGCCAAGCGATTAGGACGATGCCCGTGCCCACCAAAGTCAGGAGCGGAAATTGCAAGGTCAGCACCTGAAACTGGGGAATCAGCCGCGACAGCACGCCGGTCACCATATTTATCATCAACAAAATCACCAGCATGGGCGCCGTCAGCTCGAGCCCGTATTGCCAGGCGCCGGCTGCCAGCACGGCCAGTCCGTGCAGCCATCCCCCGCTGACCAGCGTCTGGGTAACCGGATGGGCAACCACGGATCGGATGAGGACGCCAAAGATCACGCTGAGACCGCCCAAACTCACCAACAACATACCGCCGACCAGGGGGAAAAGCGTCCCCATCAGTGACGTGGGCTGGCGGTTGACGGACACGATTTGCACCAAGGCCCAGCCGAAATTGGCGTCTAAGGTCTCTCCAATGACGCTCAGCACGGAAGCCACCAAGAGCGGCACCAAGGCCATGCCCCAACCCAAGATCAGGTTTTCCGCATAGAGCAGCACCAGCCGAGCGCCGGCAGGCGCCGGCGAGCTATGGGCCAACAACCAGGGCCAGGCAATCAGCGCCATCAGCCCGGCCATCCCCATCCGCGCCACCGGCGGCACCTGGTCCAAGAGCCCAAACGGAGTCAGCATCATCAGGGGGATAAAGCGGCTGAGAGCCAAGGTCAGCAAAATCCAAAACGGCCCCATGCTAAAGCACTCCTCTGGTCCACAGGCGGACGACAAAATGGGCATAGGTGGTAAACAGCCACGGTCCCACCCAAAACAGCACCGCCCCCAGGGCCAAGGCTTTGGGGAAAAAGGAAACACTCGGATCCTGCAACTGGGTCACCGCCTGCACGATGCCGGTCACCACCCCCACGCTCAACACCACGCCGATGGGAATCACCATCAGCAAGAATCCCCAGATGAGTGCCGTGTGCAGAGTATCCAACGCCGCTGCCAAACCCTCGCCCCTTTCTCCTGGCCAGCCATGGGCCGAGCCTCCGAGTCTTAAAGATGGCCCATGCCAAGCAACGATCCAATCACCAAACCCCAGCCGTTGACCGCCACGAACAGCAGCAGTTTAATCGGCAAACTCACCACGGTTGGCGGCAGCATCATCATGCCCAGGGACATCAAGACCGAGGCCACCACCAAATCGATAATTAAGAAGGGAATGTAGAGCGTGACCGCCATCTGGAAGGCGGCGGTCAACTGGCTGGTGGTGAAGCCCAGCACCAGCAGCATAAACGGAACCCGCCGCGGGTCGGCCGGAAACGGGCGCTTGAGCGCGTGATAGAGCATGCCCAAGCTGGTCCGGCTGGTGCCCTTGAGCAGGAACCGTCGCATCGGCGCGCCGGCGTGCAGGATGGCGCCTACCAGCGACAGGTGTCCCGCAATCAGCGGCGCCACCGCCACCCGGTTGACCTCGCTCAAGACGGGGCTCATGGTAATGCCGGTGATTACCAGGGCCAGCGCGACGATGACCGGGTTGGGGGGTGATGCCGGGGTCCCCACCGCCGTGCGCACAAAGCTCAGCACCACCACGATGCGGGTAAACGACGTCATCAATACCAACCCGGCGACCGCCAGCACGACGCCGGTGACGGCCAGGGTCAGCCCTACCCCCGGCCCCTTCAAGGCCTGGTTGACCAAGTGGCTTAAGGCATGGATCTCGGCTCCCGTCATCGCCGGTCGTAAAAGGGGCTCCCCCACCCCATAGACTCAGCACCGGGGGCAGCCTCCTCCCCCCGCGCACTGCCGTCTCCCGCCTCGGCCTGGTCGCGAAAGAGGACGCGCACCGGCCCGCCCACCACCAAGCTGACCAGCGAACGGTCGGGGAGCTGTACGGTGACCAGCACTGCCGTCGGCGTGAGGGGAACTCGGCTCAGCACCTTCGCCCCCCGGCCGACGCTCCCGGCCATCCCCCAGCTCAGCCAGCGCCCACCCGCGCCCGCCCGTGAGCGGCCGCGTTGCCACACCGCCCACCAAATCGCGAGTGCAAACAAGACACCGGTGGCAACCCATCTCACGGTCGGCCCCCATCCGATTGGCCGACGGCATCCACCATGGTGGCCAAATCTTGCAACAACTCCGAGATCCTGACCGCGTACTGATCGTCAATAACCACCACCTCCGCCCTGGCGAACGGCGTTCCCGATACCGTGAGCAGTACCGGCTCACCGGCGATGGAATCCAGTTCCAAGAGGCTTCCGGGTTGAATCTGGGCCAGTTCCGAAAGCTTGCGCTGGGCGGTGCCCAGCACCACCCGCACATCCAGCGGCACCTTCAACAAGGGTGCCAGTTGCGCCTCGCCTGCCACCGCTTCAAAGCGGGGCCCGTCAGCCTTCACTTCCGTCGGCGAGGTGAACTCCCCCAGGGTCAGCGGTCGCCCGGCCACCGATCTCGATTGGGAATCCGTGCTCTGCTCCCCATCTTCAGTCATCCTCAGTCCCTCCCGATTTCCACAGAATTATTATTTCATGGCCCGTCCGCCGGGGCCAAAAATTAAGGGGTATTTTCTAGCCGCGGAATTACGGCGAAGTGTCCGCCGCCGCGACTCCGTCATCCTGATGCGATTTGGGAATCACGCGCTCGACCTGGGCCACCAAGCGGTTGCCGCGCTTGCCCAGGATGCGTCCCCAGTAGGCGGCGCGACCCTCTACCGCAATCCAAAACCCGTCCGCCACCTTGTGCGGGGTAACGATGATGTCGCCCTCCTCCAGGCCATTGAGCTGGCCCACGGTGAGGTTAATCGGGGCCAAGAGCACCTCCACCCGCACCGGCCGGATTCCCAGCGACGGGTTGAGACCCGAGGGGAGGTGTTCCTCGGCGTCTTGCCGCCTCCACCCCGTCCGCCACCTGCTCAGCGTGGGCAGCAAGACCTCTATCGACATATAGGGCATCAAGACATGGATCCAGCCGGCGTGGGATCCAAAGGTGATAGGCTGTTTGATCCACAGCAGGGATTCGGTAGGAGCTACGATGTTCTCCATTTGGGCGCTGGCGATCAGTCGGTCGCAGGTCAGCCGAATATCGGGCACCACCAGTTGAAACGTCGTCTCCAGGACGCGGACGAAGTTGTCGACCGCGAGTGAAAGCACCTCGATTTCGAGCGCCGAGAGGGCGCGGGACATCGTCGAGGGAACGCCGCTGCCGCCCAGTTCGCGGTCGAGCAGGGAGGAGGTCACCGCCTCGTCGAGCAAGAGCAAGATGGGGGCGCCCAAGCGGTCGGAGTTTAAAATCAGGGCCACCCCGTCATCTTTTGGCATTTGCAGGTAGCGTTCAAAGGAAAGGGTGATGATCTCCATCGCTTTGGGGATCACCGGCGCCCGAAAGCTGGCCGGCAGCATGGTTTGAATCATCAGGTGCGACTGTTCAAGGACACGGGTGATAGAGCGCACCACGTCTGGGGTAAAGCGCGTGCTTTGCCGAAAGTCCCAGGGGCGGGCCCTCGTCTCCGCCACCTCTCCCGCCGACGGCGGGTCGGCGGGCTCCTCGGCAGGAGACGTTTGCGGGGCCGGCCCTATCAGGCCCGATAACAAGGCGTCGGCCTCGGGGCCCGACAACGGCTGGTTGTTGGCTTGTTCCGTCATAATCGATTTTGAGGGCCTTAAAGGCCGCACTCCTCCTTAATCCGGTCTCCTCCCCTCGTCCGCACCATGCCGAGCGAGGTTTACAACGGCGGAGACAGGTTTTTCCGGGTCAAGGCCCGCCGCCTCAAGCGAAACGGATGCCATGCACGCCAAAGATGCGCCTCAGCGCCGCCTCAGCGCGTTCGGTGACCTCGGCGGGCAGTTCCTTGGCCACAATCATCGACCCGTCGGTGAGCACAATTCGGGTATCGGGACCACCGGTGACGAGCAGGTAGGCAACCTGCATCACATTTATCAGCATTTCGTCACCGTTCAATTTATGCACGCTGATCATAACCGTCTTGTCTCCTTGGTCTTTGCTACGGTGCGGTTGCCGGACCTCCGCCTCTACCCTAGCTGCCCGCCTTTTCGACCTGCTGCAGCGCGGACGTATTGCTGGCAACCGCTCCCACCGTGGACAGCGCCACCCGCTGGCGGCCGCTGGCCGTATTCAGCACAAGCTCGGGCGAGCCCTGGCCAGAAGCAGGCAGGACGCCTTGTACCACTCCCGACACCTGGCCCGACGCGTTCGATCCCTGCACCGCCCGTCCCAAGAGGCCGGTAGCCGACTCGGCTTCCGTCAGTTGGGCCAGCACCCGCTGAAGACCGGTCAGAGTTTGAATGTCCGAGGTCTCCGTCAAGGTTGCTACCTGGGTCATCAAGGTGTTCGAATTCATGGGACTGAGCGGACTCTGATTTTGCATCTCGCTCACCAGCAACTGGAGAAAGGTCTTCGAATTAAAGGACATCGTGCCACTGGAAGATGTCGGGCCGGCGCCGTAAAGGCCGCTCGCACCGCTTCCCTTCCCGCTTGTGATGGGGTTAATCGTCGTCATGGCGTCGACGGGGACCGCCCGCGCTGAAAGCGCCGGCCCTGTCCCCGAGGTTTTCCCTCCCCTTCTTGAATGGCATTGTTCGACTGCACTAAGGACTGTCGCACCACCCCGACCAGCTGCTGGCCGTTGGCGGCTAACTGGTCAATCGTCACCTGGGACCCGGTGACCACCACCTGAACGGCTTGTTCGGTGCCGGAAAGGGTCACCGTCACCAGGTTGCGGGCATTGTCGATCAGCGCCGCCCGGACCCACAGGGTGGGATCGGAGGTCAAGGGGTCCGGCGGGGCCGCCAGCGCCGGGTAAGGCGCCCGAGTGCCCGCCGCGGGCTGCCGCACCGGTGCCACCGGCGTCTCCGGGTGCATGCTGCGAACAGCTGCCCCGGTGACGCCCATGACCATCCGCACCGTCTCCGGCCTGTGGGCCGGCGGCGCGGCGTCGACCGCCTGCGGTGGCTGCCGGTCGGCCCCGGGTTTTACCGACACCCGCGAGAGGGACACCGCCCCCCCTGACGGCGAAGGCATTCGGCGTGGGCGTGCCCCGCTCGCGCTCGTCGTCACCTCGAGCGGAGGGGCCGGCTTGGTCCGCACCGCAGTTGGCGGCGCTTTGGCGGTCGAAAGATTGCGGGCGGCTTCAGCCGGCTTAGTCCCCGCTCCGGTCTCTGCAGGCACCCCCGGCCAGCGCCGCGCCGGGCGCAAAGGCGCCGCTGGAGCCTTACCCGCAGGCGGCCGCTCCCGGCCTGCGGTCGGCGATTTTTGCACCAGCCGAGGCTCGCCGGGGTTGCCCGGGGCGCGAGGTGAACGGTATGCGCGCACTCCGCCCGGCACCGGCAACACCCGTCGACCGCCCGCGGGCAACTCTGCTCCCGGGCCGGGGTTTTCGGTTGGGGCCGGCCGGCGCCGGAGCGAAACCGATGTCATCACCGGCCTTCGGGTCGTCATCGGCAGGCCTAACCTGGCCGCCGTTGCCCGTGGTGCGCGTGGTGCGCGTGGTGCGCGTGAAGACGGGCGCTGACCCGAGGACCGCAAAGCCGCCTGCCCCGGCCCGGCGGTGGTGAGCCCCCCCACCGCGTCAGCAGACGGATGGCGACCGACGGCCGGAGCCGGTGGTGCGCCCAAGATCGCCTCCCGCCCTGAGGCCACCCTTCGGCCTGGCCGGAGCTTGAGCGAAACCCTTGCCCCGGTGGACTCCGCCCGGGGAACGGGGCCGGGTCCCCGATACGTTGCCCGGGCATCCGCAATCATCCCTGCCCCCTCGCCGGCAGGGGCCAGCCAGGCCCGCGCCGGCTGAAGAACCCTCAGTCGGCGGAGACGCTGCCGGTGGCCAGTGCGGACGACGTGGACCCGCAGGGTTTTCAACTTGGCCCTGGTCGGGCTCAACCGCAGGCCGCCAGACCTATCTGCCACCGGTCTGGCGGACTTGATGGGTACGGTGCGGGACCCGGTCGTTGGCCATCTCGCCCGCTCTCTTGCGAGTGGGATGGGATGGGCTCCGTCAGGCGCCGGACGACCGGGGGTTCCGGCCGGACTCCCCGCTGAGCGCTGCAGGAACTCAGAAAAGCTACCTGCCGCCCCGCTCCGACCGGTGCCTGCCCCGGCTGGCTGGCGAGACTTGTCCGCAGCTCCCAATCCTGCTTTGGCCACCTCGCCCCATCGTTGAATCATCACCTTGGTCGCCCTCCCCTCTTCCTGGATCCCGCCTGGTTTAGCGCCGGTTCCGTTCGCTCGCCTTCAACGTGGTCATAAAGTCCTGCCACTGCCGTTCGTTTCGCCGAAGGCTAATCACTTCGCGATCATGATCGCGCTGTTCCTGCAACAACACCGCCACTTCCCACGCTTGGCGCGCCTTGACCACCCGCTCTGCCTGTTCGTGTTCGGAAACTGCCGCTTGGGCAATCCGGTCGTCCAAGCCCGCGAGCGAGTCCCGCAGCCGTTCGCTCTCGTGCATACGCACCAAAATGACCGCTCCCGGCGCCGAGTCGGGCCGGCCAGCCGCAGCCAGGCGGGAGATCTCCGCCGCCAGCGCCCGCCGGTGAACCAGCAATTCTTCGCGATAGGCGGCGATCCGGGCCAAAGCCAGCTCTTCCGCTTCCGCCTGCCGCTTGAGCACCTCGATCCAGCGATCAGCTGTCGGCATCGAATGCCTCCCCGCCGCCAACCGCTGCCCGCACAATGTCCTCCGCGTCCTGGCAGCGCGGATCCCACAGGTTTTGCCGGAGCGCCGACTCTAAAGCCGGCCGCAAGCGAACCGCCTCATCAAGCACGGAGTCGCTCCCAGGCACATAGGCGCCGAGCCGAATGAGGTCGGCATGATTTTCATAGGCGGCCCACAACTGCAAAAATCGTTGTGTCAACTGACGCGTCTGCACACCGGCCACGTGATCGGCCAAGCGGCTGATCGAGGCCATCGGATCGATGGCCGGGTAGTGGCCGCGGGCGGCAAGTTCCCTTGATAGGACGATGTGTCCGTCAAGCGTTGCCCGCGTCGCGTCGGCAATCGGCTCTTGCATGTCGTCGCCTTCCACCAGCACGGTGTAAATGGCGGTGATGGCTCCCCTCTGGTCGCTTCCCGCCCGCTCCAAGAGCCGCGGCAGCGCCGCGAACACGGAAGGCGGATATCCCCGCGCCACCGGCAATTCCCCCGCCGCCAGGCCCACCTCGCGCAGCGCCATGGCATAGCGGGTGAGCGAGTCCATGATCAAGAGCACCGACTCCCCCTGGGCCCGAAACCACTCGGCAATGCGGGTGGCGTATTCGGCGGCCAAAATGCGCGCCGGTGCCGGTTGGTCTGACGTCGCCACCACCACCACCGCACGGGTGAGCCCTTCCTCGCCCAGCGTATCCTGAACAAAGTCCGCCACCTCACGACCGCGTTCGCCGACCAGACAGACGACGGCGCGGTCGGCCGAAGGCGTGTTGCGAACCATCATCGCCAAGAGCGTCGACTTACCCACCCCGCTGCCCGAAAACAGCCCCACGCGCTGGCCTTGGGCCAGCGGAAACAGGGCGTCAATGCCGGTCACGCCCGAATAAAAGGGAGCGGTGAGCGGTCGGCGGCTGAGCGCCGGCGGCGGTGTACTGGCCAACACCACCGTCTCCACCTGGCCCAGAGGGCCCTTGCCGTCCAAGGGATGGCCGAAAGCATCCACCACCCGCCCAAACAAGCCGGGTCCAGCCGGGGCCGTCAGCCGCCGGAGTCGCGTGGGCCTGAGCCGGGTGTCCGGGGTCACCCGCACGTCGGCGGTCAAGAGCATCGAGCGTACGCGCCCTCCATCCAGGCCCACCACCATGGCCAGACCCTCATCGCTGTCGGCACCAATCACGCGCAAGACGTCCCCCACCGCGCAAGGCGGACCATCGCTCACCATCACGCCGTCCATCATCTGCTGAATCCGTCCCACCCAACGCAGCGGACGCCAGTCTTCCAGCGCTATCGCCACCCTTTCCGGCACCTTGCGGCCGGCACCGGGGCTAGTCTCGCTGGTCAACGTCGGCCTCCTCTGGCCCGCCCTGGGTCCAGGCCGCCGTCGTCGCCGACCGCGCCCATCCCTGCACGATCTGGCGGAGGTCATCGTCGGCCGCCAGCGACCGCTCAAGCCATCCGGCGTCGGTCAACAGACGGCACTCCCCGCGGCGCAGGGCGGGGTTGGGGACGACGCGGATGGTCAGCGGAGCCGGGTGGATGTCTTCCCAATCCGCCCGCACCGCCAACACCGAACCGACATCCTCCGGATGCACCTCAATGACCGAGGCAACGTGAGGAGCGGCCTCGATCAGCATCTCGTGAACCCAGCCCGTAATCCGGTCGCTCTCTCCCGGCTCGAGGTGGTCCAAGAAGCGCTCGAGCACGGTCAGCACGACCTCCTCAACCTCCTCCGCCATCTGCTCGCGGACCGTCTCCCTGAGCCTGTCGACGGCTTCCAGCTGACACGCCAGGCGTGCTTCCGCCTCGGCTTGCGCCGCCGCTGCTCCCTTCCGGTACCCCGCCTCGAAGCCTTCGGCCTGTCCCTCCCGCCAGCCTTCCTGGGCGGCCCGTTGGCGCAGGGCTTGCACCTCCGCCTCGGCCTCTCGTAGTAGTCTGGCGGCGGCCTCTGCCGCTTCATCGAGGGCGGGTTCTGGCGGCGGCGCTTTGGCCTCGGGCACCAAATAGAGGTCGACCTCACGGGTATCCCAGATTTTCACCGGGTCTGCCCCATACTTAAACGTAAACATTGTCGGCGCCTCCCCTCGCCAGTTCGATCTCCTCGTTTTCCTCCATCTCGCGGGCAAGCGAGACGATGCGGCCTTGGGCGGCTTCGACCGTCTTCAGCGAGACCGGACCGCTTTCGGCAATTTCCGTCCTGACTTCTTCGGCGGTCTGTTCGCTCATATTGCGATAGAACGTAGCCTGCATATCCTGATTGAGCGTGCGCAGGGCCAGTGCCAAGTCCTTTTTGTCCGCCTTGCGAATAATGGTCTGCACGACGCGGTCGTTGAGAGCGGCGATGTCCTCGAACAAGAACATCCGCTTCTTAAGTTCTTCGACCAGCTCGGGGTCATACTCCGCCAACCCCTTCAACAGTGCCCGTTCGGTGCTGCGGTCGACCCGGTTGAGAATCGAGACCGCTACTTCGAGCCCGCGGGGAGCATTGAGATCCATGGCGTTGGAGGTATCCACGCGCTGCATGATGAGCGATTCAATGCGCCGCAGCACCTGCGGTTGCACGCCTTCCAAAAGCCCGATGCGGTGCAGGACGTCGACCTGAACGAGGGCCGGCAGGCGCGACAGCACGTCCGAACTCAGCGGTGGCGGTAGATAGCTCAGAACCAGCGCTATCGTCTGCGGATGCTCACTCTGCAGCAAGGACAGCAGATCTTCGGTCTTGACCGCCGACAGCGACTCGAACGGCTTCATCCGGATGTTCGACCGCAAGCTGGCCAAGATGTTTTCCGCCTGCTCCTTGCCATACGCGTGTTCCAGCACTTGGCGGGCGTAGACCAGCCCGCCCTGGTTAAACAGGCCTTGCGCCTCGACAAAGCCCACAAACTCCTCCATCACGGCGATTTTTTCGTCGGCCGAGAGTCGGGGAGGCGCCGCCACCACCTTGATAATTTGTGGCACCAGTTCGGGGTCGGTGTATCGTAGCACCTCCCCCGCCCGGTCGGGACCGATTGCTTGCAATACCAGCGCGACCTTGTCCAAATTGCTCACCGCTTCAGCCACCGGTTTTGCCCTCCTCGTTCACCACCGGTCGATCACACCGGCATGTTCATCACGGACTGGTAGGCGGCCAGCGCCTTGCTCACCAAGAGCGAGAATTCTTCCGCCTGCAAATCGGCACTCACCGCCCGGGTCACCGCGCCGGCCAGGCTGGATCCGCTGGCCCCCTGAGCAAACCCGGTGCCGGCCGAGGCGGCCGCCCCCTGGGTGCCGGCCAACGCCTGCAGCAAATGGCCCGCAAACCCGCCCGGATGGGCGGTGGTAGCGCTGGCGGTAACCAACTGGTTGCCGGCGGGCATGGTGGTGAGCCGGGGAAACGTCACGGGGACCATGGTTTAGGCTCCTTGTAGATTAGTGATCGCGCTGGCCGCGGCCGTGGTTCCCATGCCGATCAGGGTATCGACGCCCTGCAAGGCGGACGTGGTCTTTTCGAGTTGCAACAGAGTGGCTTCCAGGTCAACGCCGTTGCCGTTGGCGGTGGCCACCCCGGGCTGGGAGACCATCGCTGGTTCAACCCGCCCGTCGGCCAACACGTGAAGACGCACCGCCTGAGCCCGGAAACGGGGCGTATTGGCGTTGGCCACATCGTTGGCCAGCACCCGCTGAGCCGTGGTCAGGGCGTGGACGCTGGAGCCAAGAATTGCCATTTCACCTGCCATCGCAGCAGTCGCTTCCTTTCTTCTTCTCGACTTTTCTCGAAATTGTGTACGGTGCCTTTCATTGCTTTTACCCGCCTAAGCGTCTTGGCCGGTCGCCGTCAACCATCCGTGCTATTGCACCGCCTGGTCGAGTGCGGTGGACATGTTTTGGGCAATGGTAAGCACCTTGGCATCCGCCGCGTAGGCTCCATTGGCCTCGATCAACTGCGCCATTGACTGGGTCAGGTCGGTGTTAGACTGTTCCAGGGCACCCTGAATCAGTTGGCCGGCGCCGCCCACCGTCGGCGTTTGCACGGTGGCCGCGCCGCTATTGGGGCCGACGGCAAATTGCGACGCGCCGACCGCGACTAGCCCGTTGGGGTTGGCAAACTGGGCCAGGGCAACGGTTCCCAGCGAGACGTTAATCGAGCTGCCGGCTGACGATTGGTAGGTAGCGCTAATCTGCCCGGTCTGACCAACCGAAAAACTCTTCAGCTGGTACTTGGTGCCGGCGGTTCCCACGGTCCCGTTGCCGACAATCGTCTGTGGAATCGAGATCGACCCCAGGGTGGTGCTTTGAGCGGTGTTCAGCGTCGGCGGGTTGCCGGCATTGACCGTGGAGTAACCCTGGATAATCCCGCCCGTGGCCTGAGTGACTAGGTTGCCCGCCGCGTCCACCGAGAGCTGGCCGTCACGGGTGTAAGTCGTACCCTGCGAACCAGAAACAATGAAATAGCCGTTGCCTTGGATGGCAAAGTCGGTGGGGTTGCCGGTCTGACTGAGGGCACCTTCTGACTGATTGGTCATGGTTCCCGTAGTTTCCACGCCAAGGCCGACCTGAAAGGGATTGGTCCCGCCCTGAACAAAGCCCACCCCGGTGCCGGCGGCTGCCGGGGCGGTGCCTTGATTGTAGGTTTGACTCAACAGCGACGCAAAATCCAGTTCCGATGCCTTGTATCCGGGCGTGGTCTGGTTGGCCAAATTGTTGCTGATGACGGACATTTCCTGGTTTTGGGTATCAAGTCCGGTGACGGCCGCGCTTAAACCACCAATCATGCTATTGCCTCCTCTTGGTTTGAAAATCGCTCAGTTAAGCCTTGGATCTAGCTGAACATGGGTCGTGTCAAGCCTGAAAAGACGCCGCCCGCGCCAACACGTCGGCGACGTACGCCCGCGTCTGCGGGTAGGGCGGCACTCCGCCGTAAAACCGCACCGCGGCCGGCCCCGCATTGTAGGCCGCTAGGGCGAGCGGTAAAGAATGAAATTCTGCCATCAACTGGGCAAGATACTTCGCCCCCCCAGTTAGCGACTGTTCGGGGTTCAAGGGATGGCTGACCCCGAGCGTGCGCGCCGTGGCCGGCATTAGCTGGCTGAGCCCCATCGCCCCCGCCGGAGAGACCGCTTGGGGGTTGAAACCGGACTCCGTTTCCACCAGCGCCACAAAAACCGCGGGCGAAATACCCTGTGCGCGCGCTGTCTCGGCGGCGAGCCGGATCAAGCTGGCGCCGGCCGGCTCCAAGCCGTGGGTGGCTAAGAGTGAAAACCGCGATCCGGGCTCGGATTGCGCCGCCGGCGAACCGAGACGGGACGGGACGGCCGCACCCGAACCCTCCGCCCGCAGGGCGGGAAACAACAATCCACTCATGGCGTGAGTCCGTTCTGCAGCAAGTCGGTGAAAGTCGTCA
The DNA here is from genome assembly GCA_021846365.1 of Bacillota bacterium. Taxonomy (GTDB): domain Bacteria; phylum Bacillota; class Sulfobacillia; order Sulfobacillales; family Sulfobacillaceae; genus JAJZXC01. Next base: position 29,860 of record JAJZXC010000004.1, read on the forward strand.
CCTGGGTGTTGGCCGTCTCGGCGTTAGCCTGAAATCCAGACGCAATCTGAATCAGCCACGCGGCCTGATTGGCCAGGTTAACGTTCGACCCCAGCAGAGCGCCCGGGGTTAGCTGGCCGCCGCGAGTGACGACCGCCCCCTTCCCCGGCAGCCATAGGTCCGGGCCCGTTGAGGTCATCCGTTGGCCGAGGGCGATGGTCACCAGCCGCATCCGCCCCACCGCCCTCCCGTTTTGGGTCACCGTCCCGTTGGCGCCAATGGCTATGCCGGCCGCGGGTCCGGCCACGATGGAGCCACCGCCCACCGACTCCACCGGGTGACCCGAGGCAGTGGTCAAAATCCCCTGCGGGTTCACCGCCAGCTGTCCATTTTGGGTGTATTGCAGGCCATGGAGCGTACGCACCGCAATCCACGTGGTCGGCGCGGGGGCGACGTCCAGGGCCTGACCGGTGACGGTCAGCGCCGGGGGCGCCGGTGAACGGGCAATGGCGGTCGAGTCTACCCCCAAGGCGTACGAACCCACCACCTGGCCGGAGGTGCTTTCGGTCAGGGTAATGGGAAGAAAACTGGCGAACACGGGACGCTCCGCCCGGTAACCGGGAGTCTTGTCGTTGGCAATATTGTCGGTCACCAACGTCTGCGCTTGCTGTAGCGCCTTGAGTGCGCCTGCGCTCTCATACAGTCCCCGTAACACGGTCCTCCTCCTCTCCTGCCGACAATCTATACATGCATACCCGGCGAGACATGTCAGTGGTTGGTTCCGGCATAGGCACCCCCGTAGGTGCCCAGGGTGACGCCGCGGATACTAGTGCGTTTTGAGAGCACAACGATGCGCACCGTGCGGTTTTCCGCCATTCCCCGGACCGTGGCGTTCGACGCCAGGGGATACCATTTCCCGAAGCCTTCCATGATCATCCGGTTGGGATCGATACCCGCCCCCATCCAGTAGTCGGCCACCCGAGCCGACCGCATCACCGACAAGTCCCAGTTGGAATGAAACTGCGGGGTGTGAATGGGCAGGCTGTCGGCATAGCCTTGCACCACCAGCGCATTCGGCACCGTTTGCAAAACGGACGCCAAATCGGTCAAAATCCCCTGCGCCACCGGCGACAGATGCACACTGGCGGAGGCAAACAAGACGCCATTCAAGAAGAAGATGTTGATGCCATATGTCACCCGGGTCAACTTGACCGAAGACTGCAAATGGTGCTTGACCACCACAGCCTCGAGCTCTTGATACAGTTTGTCGGGATTGCTCTGACCCGAGCTTTTCGGTTTGAGCGGGGTCGGCGCGTTGTGATCCTTGGGCATCTGATATGGATACGGTGCGTGCTTGGGGTGAATCACGCGATGCACCATCACCTTCTTTCCTGAAAAGGCCTGGCGGATAGCTTCAACCAGCGCCTGATAACGTTGAATCTTGACCGAGGACATCGCAAACAAAATGATGAAGAAAACCAACAGCAACGTGATCATGTCCGCATAGGTGAGCAGCCAGCGCATGCCGCCGGCCGATTCCAGCTTAATCGCCTCGTCGTGCTCTTCGTTCAGGCGTTGTTCGCGCCTTGCCCGCGGATTCATGAACCCGCCTCCTCAGCCTCGGAGCCGGCCGGCGCTGGCTCCGACCGGCCCTTGCGCTCCCTGGCCGCCTCCGGCCGCCCCGCCAGCAGCATGCTCAGTTGCCGATCCAGTTTCACCGACGTATCCCCGCGCGCGATGCTGACCACGGCGGCTTCCTGCACTTCCCGCACCAGTTGCCGTTCCTCGGCAATTTTCTTCAAGCGCATCCCTACCGGCAGCCAAAACGCGTTCGCCGTCAGCACCCCCCACAACGTCGCGGTAAAGGCCACCGCAATCGACGGTGCCAGGGCAGCTACGTCGGTCATGTTCGACAGCACGGCGATCAGGCCGACCACGGTGCCGATGATGCCGAAGGTGGGTGCAAAGCCGCCCGCGGTTTCAAAAAACGCCCCCGCCGCTGCCTCCTGTTTGTAAAGCGCCCTACGCTCGTGCTGCATCTGCTCGACGATTTCTTCCGGGTCCATTCCATCCACCACATACAGCAGTCCGTGGGCCAAGTAGGGGTCATCGAGCTCGTGCGCCCTGGTCTCCAGGGACAAGACGCCGGATACCCGCGCCTGTCTAGCCATGTCCACCAGGTCGCCCTTGGTACGCGCCAGTTCCGGAATCTCGGGATTAATCGCCAGTCTTAGCCCCTGAATCAAGACGCGCAGGTCTTCAAAGCTGGTGGCGGCCACGGTCGCCCCGATCGTACCCCCGAAAATGATCACGAAGGCAGGAACATTGATCAGCTGGCTAATCGACCCGTGGTCGATTACGTGGGAAACGACCACCGCAGCGAACGCCAACACCACGCCTAGGACCGTAGAAAGTCGATTTATCATGGCTGTTTTCCGGGTTTCCCCTTTCTTCGGCACCCTTGCTCGGGTGATGGTGGGGCTAGAGTCCCTTGGCCATCTGGGCGGTCATGGCCGCTAGCGACGACGCTTGCTGCATCGCCTTGGCCGACATCGTGAACTGCACCTGTTCGGTAATGAGTGCCCCCATGGCATGGGTCAAGGACACATTGGATCCTTCCAAATATCCCGGCTCTACGTCGGATCCCAGCGCCGGCACGTAGGTGGCGCGGCCAGCAGCGGGGGTCGGCGTCAGCAGACTGTTCCCCAGATTTTGCAGTCCGCCGGGATTGGTGAAGCGAGCAAGGGCTAACTTGGCCGCCAGTTTGCCTTGAGCCGTATACACCGAGCCATTTTGAACGGTGATCGGTCCCTTGACCACAATCGGCTTCATATTCAAACCCAGGACGGGGTTACCTTGGGCGGTAACCAGCATGCCCTGCGATGATTGATGAAACGCCCCGTTTCGCGTGTAGGCGATGCCGTGAGCGGTCCCGATTGGGAAGTAGACGCCGGGCACGGTCAAGGCAAAATCGGTAGCCACACCGGTCGGCTTGAGGGGCCCCACTGCCATGTTGGCTAGTGAAGGTCCTTCGACGGTTCCCGCCGCAATCGCCTCCGGCAGCACGCGCACCGCCCCCGCACCCGCCCACAGTCCAACCGGCCGTGCCACCGCCGCCGCCGTAAACCGCGACGGCAACTGGGCTTGAAAGCCTGGGGTGGCCATATTGGCCAAATTGTTGGCGGTTACTTGCAGAGAAAGCCGCGCGCTGTCGAGTCCGGTTTGCGCCACGCTGACGCCGAATCCGTAGTCTGGCATTGACTTTTTTCTCCCTTCAACGATCCATTCTGCAAAACCTCGACGCCAATCGACACGGATAAAGGGTTAATCGAATTATAAGGGGGTCTACATCGCGGACCATAATTTTAAGGCCTATTTGTCTCAAAAAAAGATTCCCAACGGCGACCGCCGGGGAGCGATTGGGCCGGCTATGTACGATATATCCAACATCACCCCTGAAACTGGGACTCTTTTTGAGTCTTGACCGGATTTGGCCATGTCCACAAGCAGCTGGGAAGGAGTCCCTCATGAAACTTGCCGAACTCGACCTGCCACCGGCACACCCTCCCCTCGCCCTTTCTCCGCCGGATACCGAATCCGAGTCTCAGTTCTGGCCCGGCGAGCAAGGGAGCTATCTCTTGGGTGTGCTGTGGGGGGCGATCGGGTGTGCTGGCGATGGCACCTACTGGCTTCGCCACCAGGACCGCTGGTACGTTGATTTTGTGCGGGACTCTCTGCTGATCTCGCAACAGGCCCGCCTGGTCCGTATGGATTCGCGCCCACAATGGCGCCTTAGGATTACCAAGTCGGGAGACGTGGCCCGGCTCAACCGCCTGTTCGCCACCTATGGCTGGAGCCCGCGTCGCTCTGAGGTGCGTTGGTATCCCAACGGACATCTGCACGATCGCGCGTTCATTCGCGCCTGGGTCGAGTTGCACGGATCGGCCGACGTCGCCGTTTCCCACGGCCGCAAGACTCCGCGGCTGAGGATTTATGGCAACGTCGCCTTGGTGGAGACCATCAACCACACCCTCTCGCGAAACACGGGACTGCCCTTGCGCCGGGTCCAACGCACCGGCAATGAAACCACCAAGGCCCTGTATTATCTGGGCAAAACGATGTTTCGCGTGCTCGATGGCCTGTATCAACACGCCACGGTGAGCAATCCACAGGCCCGGACGCGTCTGCAAACCCCCATCCTAGGCTATAATATCGGCGGTTACCCGCTTTCCTAGCCAATGGTCCGTGTAGGTTGGTTAAACCCGGTATCTGCTCAGCCAACACGGTCGCACCTCGATCGATGAACCATGGGGTTTTAACAGTTTGCCTTGACATTATCTATAGTTACTCGTAATATATTAATATGAGCAAGATGGCAACTGTAGCTGAAACGGCAAAATTCCTGGGTGTATCGAAGT
>JAJZXC010000161.1 GCA_021846365.1 Bacillota bacterium
ATCTGACTTCGACGGAGACCGATGGGAATGTGCCGCCGGAACACGCCATCGTCACAGTTCGACTGGCCATACCACCTTCTTAGTCCGCGTTTGATTGCAGTAGAGGCGATATTGATGGATCTAGTTCAACGGTTCGCCATATACCGCTTGATGGCTATTTATTTGTATGCCAATCGCCACAAGACCCGTCCCTCTAGAAGAGCCACACCCAACGTCAATTGCCGGTTAGCCTCTTTGATCAATGGTGACTAGACAAGGAGCCGGCCCCGTAAATCACCTCAGGTAGATGAGTAGGGCAGCCGGTAAGTCGCAAACCAGGCACCCGAGGACTGGCAGTTTTGGGGTTTGCCTCATTCTGGTCGATGCCGAAGGTCGCTTGCAGTACCATACGCGAGTATCTTGGGGCATTGCTAGAGTGGAGTTGAACCTCGTCTGACTAGATCGAAGAAGTTGGCAGAAAGGACCTAACAGGGAGAGGTGGGTCGGCCCTCTCTCGTCACCGGGCCCGGGTTTGCGACGTTGGATACCTGGTGAGGCGTCGCCGGCGACCGATGCCGGACAGACTCCGCGGCAGTCTTAACCCCAAGCCACCACCAGTGTCGGCCTGGCTAAGGCGTTTTGAGCGATCGGCCCCATGGAATCCGGCGTCCTGCGACGCCTACCGGGCAGGGTATACGGGCCGCTATGCTACATCCCGGGCGTGCCACGGCTGAGTTTTGCGGCCCATTCGGGTCAATGCGCATCTCTTGGCATGCTGGACGACTGACTGATGACTCGGCAAGAAGGTACAAACCTTGCAACGGAGTTAAGAAGCCGCAATGGTATTCACTTAATTCTTGTCTTGCCTATGATTTGTATCCCTGGTATCATGGCAATAGATTCTGCAATGCTGAGATATCCATAATTGTCACTCGTATTATATCTATGGAGGTGTACTTCAATGATGCGCTTCGAACGCGCACCCCGAAAGACTCTACGCGCCATGACTGCATTGACCGCCGCGGCCGGAATTCTCGGGGTGGGGTTGAGCGGAGTAGTCATGGCCGCCCCGGCGATGGCCAAGCGGCCGATGACGTTTTGGTTTATGGGCGCCACCAATACCCAGGCGAAGATGGTGCAGCGGCTCTTGTTGCCATGGGCGCGAAGCCACCATACCACCGTCACCGTAACGCCTGTTTCGAGTGGCGCCTTTACCACCCAAGTCGACACCGCCATCGCCAGCGGCACCTTGCCCAATGTGATGGTCACCTCGCAGGGCTATCCCGACATTTATGCCGTCGACCATCTGGCGGTCAACATCTCGGCGGTGGATCCGGCCTTGGCCAAATATATCAAGGCCAATGAACCCCCGCTCTTGGCCGCCGGCAACACCGTCTTTGGCGGCAACGTATACGGCGCCTTGGAAAGCGCAGCGCCAGAGCTGACCTACGTCAACATCCCGGTGTTAAAGAAGCTGGGCTTGCCGATGCCGACGTCGTGGAAAGTGCTCGATAATACGATTATTCCCGCGCTGTTGAAGCATCACCTCAATTACGCCGGCCCAGGCAATTCGCAATGGTACTGGTACGCGGTGCTCTTTTCCTTCGGCGGCCAAGTCTATTCGCCCGCCGGGAATAAGGTGGTCATGGCCTCGCCCGCTGGCCAGGCGGCGTTGAAGGCCTATCTGGCACCGTATGTGGTGGATCACGTGTCCACCAGCACCGGTCCCCCCCAAACCATGGCCGACCTGTTTGCCAGCGGCAAGTATCCCGTCCAGTTGCAAGGTTCGGGCTTCTTCTCGTCGGTTACCGCGGTTCCCCACTTCCCGCTCAACAAGTGGGAAGTGCTACCGTATCCGGCCGGCAGCAAGGGCGACTATACGTGGACCGGAGGCACGGCGGTGGCGGCGTTTAATCATGGCCTTTCGGTGAACAAGGAAGAGTGCAGTTTGCTGGGCTACTTCTGGAGCGCCCCCGTGCAACGGGCCATAACCGAGCAGTTTGCGGCCAAGACGCAGACGCTTTACACGGTGGCCAATATGTTGTCCTGGAAGGGTCTCAAGGTCAAGGGGCTTAGCGCCACCGACCTTAATACGATGCGGACCTCCGTGTTGCACAGTGTGGGTGTGCAATCGCGGACCAAAGTCACCCTGGCCCAGATTCTTGGCATGGGCAACACCTGGCAGAACATTCAGAATGACTTCGACAAGATGACGTTGCCCAAGTCGACGGTGAAGGGCAACGTGGCGCTGTTGAAACATGCCGCCGGGGTGTTGCAAGGCGGCATTAATGCGGCAGGATCTGGCGGCTAGGTCATCTATTGGTTGGCTAGCTTTCGCTGCAGGGTACCGGCGTAAGGGGGGATGGTCATGATCGCGTCGCAACGAAAGCGGCTGACTTTGGAATTGGGCGGGACGGGACGGAAGTTTTCCGCCCTGCCCTATCTCTTTTTATTGCCGATGTTGGTCTCGTTTTTTGTCTTCAACCTAGTTCCGGTCTTTTGGTCCTTCGGGCTTAGCTTTACCAACTACAATTTGATTTCGCCCGCCCATTTTGTCGGCTTGGCCAACTATCGTCACGCCCTGCTGCAGTCCACGTTGTTTTGGCTTGCCGTGCGCCATACCGTCTGGTTTGTGCTGGCGGTGCCGCTGGGCGTGACCATCTCGCTCTCGGCGGCGTTCTTGGTCAACGCTTTGCCCTGGGGACAGGGACTGTTCCGATTTATCTACTACCTGCCCTCCGCTCTCTCGAGCATTGCGATGGGAGTGCTGTGGGCGTTTCTGATCAGTTTTGGCTCCCATTCGATTCTCTCCCAAGTGATGGCGGATATCGGCTTTCCTCGGGGGCTTAATTTCACCGGCCCCAACCTCTTTCTCGCCTTTGTGCTGTTCTCGGGGATGTTGGTCGGCTGGGGTCCCGGCATGGTGATCTTTTCGGCCGGATTGCGTGGTATCGATCAACAGATTTACGATGCCGGCAAGCTCGATGGGGCGACGGGACTGAAGGCAACCTGGCATCTTACCTTGCCCCAGTTGCGGCTGACCTTTATGTACGTAGTCATTACGGGCATGATTGGCGCCTTTCAGGTGTTCGAATCGCTCTTCGTGATTGGTTCGCTCGGCACCGGCTCCCAGTTTGGTCCCTTGAATTCAGGCCTGACGCTGGTGCCCTTGATTTACGAAAAGGCATTTTCCTACCTGCAGTTTGGCTACGCCTCGGCGATCGCCTTCGTGATGCTGGCGGTGATCATGGTATTGACCGTTATTAGTATGCGGCTGGGACAGGGGGGAACCGCACTTGGCAAATAAACCGCTCCCCGTGGGATCCGAGGCTACCGGCCCGGCAAAGACCGCCGTTGCCGTCCGCTCCCGTCCGCCCGCCGGCCGCAAGCGGCTCTTGCGGAAGGGGATTCGCCTGACCTGGCTTTACGCCATCGCGGTCGGGCTGGCCTGCCTGACCGCGTTTCCGTTGGTCTGGCTGGTGATTACCATCTTCAAGCCGACCTACGAGATTTTTCAATACCCCCCGACCTTGTTTGCCCACGTTTATACCTTGGCCAACTTGCGCTATGCGATCAGTGCCACGTTCTTGGGGCCGTTTTTTAATTCCCTGTACATCACCGTGGTGACCTCCATCCTGCAGGTGTTGGTCAACGGCCTGGCCGGGTACGCCTTGGCCAAACATCGCTTTCCCGGTCGCACCGTCATCTTTTATATCCTTCTATCGAGCATGATGGTGCCGTTTCAAATCTACCTGATTCCCGACTTTTTGATCATCAAGCACCTGTCGTTGCTGGACACCCGCACCGCGCTTATCATCACCTGGGTGGGCAGTGCGGGCAGCGTGTTTTTGATTCGCCAGTACATGTTGGGTCTGCCCGACAGCACCCTGGAGGCCGCCCGCCTGGACGGTGCCTCGGAGTGGCGGACGTTCTTTCAGATCGTCGTCCCCATGTCCACCCCAGTCTTGGGCGTGGTTGCTATCTTTTCGTTCTTTTCGCAATGGAACAACCTGCTGATGCCCTTGATCTTGATTCACACTCAGTCGAAGTATACCTTGCCGCTGTTTCTGGTGTTTTCACCCAGCTCTAATCCGGCTCAAAACATGGCGGCCGCCTTTGTCACCTCCATCCCGCCGCTGATTGTGTTCTTGCTCCTGCAGCGGTATTTTAGTCAGGGCATCGCCCTGACCGGAACCGGAGAGCAGGGATAGCCGACGGCGCGCCGGAAAAGCGCGTCGGCAAAACAAAAGGAGTGGACAGTCGGATCATGAAAATAACTGCGATTGAAATCTTTCACGTGCTGCCGCGGTGGTCCTTTGTCAAGGTGTCCACCGACCAAGGCGTGACCGGATGGGGCGAGGCCGTGCTAGAAGGGCGGTCGCGCACGGTCGAGCAGGCGGTGAAGGACCTGACCCCACATCTTTTGGGACAAGATCCGCGGCGCATTCAGCATCTCTGGCAAATGATGTACCGCGGCACCTTCTATCACGGCGGGCCGATTCTGACCAGCGCCCTCAGCGGGATTGATCAGGCGCTATGGGATATTCTCGGCAAGTGGCTGAAGGCTCCCGTTTCTCAACTCTTGGGGGGCGCCGTGCGTGATCGCGTGCGGGTATATGGCCATGTGGGCGGGGAGACGCCGGCGGCAATCGCGGAAGCCGCCCGCAGGCAGGTGGCGGCGGGGATGACCGCGCTCAAGACGTCGGTCGCCGGACCCGCCCGCTTTTTGGAGCCGCCGGCTTGGCTCCGTGGGGAAATGGCGCGCTTTGAGGCGCTGCGCGGCGCCATCGGACCTGGGGTCGATTTTGCGGTCGATTTCCACGGCCGGGTGCAGCCCGCGCTTGCGCTCCGGCTGGTGAAGGCGCTCGAACCGCTCGAACCGCTGTTTGTTGAAGAGCCGTGTCTCGCCGAGGATCTTGACGAGATGGCCCGAATTGCCCGGGCCACGCACATTCCCATTGCCACCGGGGAGCGCTTATACACCAAGTATGCCTTCCGCGACCTGTTGGCCAAGGGGGCGGCGAGCATAGTGCAGCCCGATCTTGCCCACTGTGGCGGCATCTCCGAGGGATTTAACATCGCCCGCATGGCCGAGGCCCATTTTGCCGGCTTTGCCCCGCATAATCCGCTGGGGCCGATTAACTTGGCGGCCAGTTTAAACGTGAGTGCCACCGCGCCAAACTTCTTGGCTCAGGAGCAGGTGAGTTTGGGCGAAGGGTACCTCCGCCAGCCCTTGGTGCTGGATCAGGGCTACATTGAGGTGCCTCGCGGCCCCGGACTGGGTGTTGAAGTGGACGAGGATCGCCTTGGCGAGCATCGCTACGGCGGGTCGTGGGACAACCCCCGCTGGTTTCACGCCGACGACGGTTCAGTGGCCGACTGGTAGCGTCAGCGATTCATCGTGCTGGCTTGGCGGGGAGTCGGCCCTGGCCACGCCGACCGAGCGCCGCATGACGGCCGCCATGCATGCGGACAGACTTTCAAAGAGGAGCGGATGGAGTTATGACGGATCGGGGGCGAAATCCCGACCAGGATGCGCCGAGCACGCCGCATCCCTGTTACCGTACTTCTGTTCCGCCCCGCATCGACGGCGTGCTTGACGAAGCGGCCTGGCAACTCGCCGTCAAGTCGCCGCGCTTTGTCGAAGTGGTGACGGGCGGCCCAGCGCTCTATGATACGCGGGCCGCGGTGTTGTGGGACGACCAATCCCTTTATGTTGGCTTTTGGGTGCAAGAGCCGTTTGTGGCGGCGGAACTTGGCGAGCGCGACGCCATCATTTTTGCCGAAAATGACGTTGAACTCTTTATTGACGGCATCGACACCTATTACGAACTCGAAATCAACGCGCAGAATACCATCTATGAGGTATTCTTTATTTGGAAGGACGCCTACCAGCGCGGAGGACGCTTTGATGTGCCCGAATTTGATCTCTTGAGCCGCGATGTCTACACTTTTGGCGGAAACCACGACCGTTCGACGGCCCATTTCTGGCGCGGGGACCATCCCCGCGGCGTGCGCTGGGCCTTTCGCGACTTTGACTTGCCGGGGCTGAAGACAGCGGTTGCGGTCGACGGTCGACTTAACGATCCAACCCAGGTCGACCGCGGCTGGACGGTTGAGATTGCCGTGCCCTGGGCGGGTATGACGTGGTTAGCCAACGGCCGCCCGCTGCCGCCCAAAACCGGCGATGTCTGGCGTCTTCAGTTCGCCCGCTATGAAAAATTGGCCAGCTCCACACAGCATATGGGGTGGGCGTGGGATCCGGTGGGGTCGAATGACAACCATCGCCCAGAAGCGTTTACCCCCATCGTGTTCAGCGACCGCAGCGTGGAGGCGGGCGATGATGGATAAGCGGCTCGGGTGGTCGGAGTAGTAAGTGGGAAGAGGGGAGAATGGGCATGCGGGCTTTGGTCGTCTCGGCGCCCGATACGGTGAATTTGCGGGAGGTCCCGCGGCCCGAGCCGCCGGCGGGCTGGGCCCGGATTCAGGTCGCCAGAGCAGGGATTTGCGCCACGGATTTGGCCGTGATGGCGGGGCAGGCGGGAGTGTCTTTCCCCGTCATTCCCGGCCATGAGTGGATGGGCATAGTGGACGCGGTAGGCTCTGAGGATGATGGAGAGTGGATTGGCCGACGGGTGGCGGGGGAAAATGAGGTCTCCTGCCTGCTGTGCCCGGCGTGCCGTTCGGGCCGATGGCGATGGTGCCCACATTATCAGCAAATCGGCTTTGGCCGCTATGGCGGGAGCTACGCGGAGTACCTGATTGCCCCCATTTACGGGCTGCATCCCTTGAGTCAAGCCGTGTCCGACCTCCAAGGCGCCCTATTGGAACCGGCGGCGGTGGCCTTGGGGGTGCTGGAGCGGGCAGCGCTTCGGATTGGGGAAACCGTCACCGTGATCGGGGACGGGCCGATCGGCCTGAACGTCCTTATCGTGGCGAAAGCGATGGGGGCGCGCCGCATTATCGTTGGCGGAGAACAACCCGTGCGCCTGGCCATGGCGGAACGCCTGGGGGCATATCGCGTGGTCCGCCATCCCAATGAGGATTTGGTGGCGGCGGTAACCGCCGGGCACGGACAATCGGACGTGGTGGTGGAGGCGACCGGCACGGAGTCGGGCTTGCAGACGGCGTTGAATCTGGTCCGCCCCGAAGGCCGGCTAGTAGTAGCCGGCTTCGCGCACGGCGGGCAGGCGGTCATCTCCCCCGACCGTATCCACCTGCCCGATGTGGCCGTCATCGGTGCCGGCAACAACCCTGGATGGATGGGGCGGACGGTGGCCTTAGTTGAGGATGGGATGCTGCGCACCGACCACTTGGTGACCCACCGCTATGCGCTGGCCGAATTTGCAGACGCGTTTGGCACCCTAAGCCAGCGCGGAGACGGCCTGATCAAGGCCGTATTCGAAATAAATCCCCATTAAGCACACGGCCCGACTTGGCGGGGGACCCGCCGAGGGGTCCCAATTTCGGGAGATGCCCACAGATTTTATAGGGGTTTTAACAGTTTGCCTTGACATTATCTATAGTTACTCGTAATATATTAATATGAGCAAGATGGCAACTGTAGCTGAAACGGCAAAATTCCTGGGTGTATCGAAGTCCACCCTCCGCCGG
>JAJZXC010000162.1 GCA_021846365.1 Bacillota bacterium
ATATGACGTATACACGTAAATGATAGGCAGTATCAATAAGGTGTTACTGGCATGTCTCGAAACGCGGTCGCCTCCCGTATCCGTCCCCCGGCCAGCACCCTCCAAGGCCTCCATCCAGACCCATATCTACACCCCACATCACCCTAACCCACCACTTGCCGAAGGCAGTTAAATTAGGTACGGTACACGATGAATGCGGGAGGGGTCTCATGGGTGTTGGTCGATCGCGGCGCATCGCGCTCTACTACTTGCTCTTCTATTCAACCATCGCCGTCTGGCCGCCGTATTTCGCCTTGTATCTCCATTTTCGGGGCCTCACCCCGGCGGCCATCGGCTGGCTGTTGGCGGTATATCCGGCGGTCGGACTCTTTGTTCAACCGCTGTGGGGGATGCTAAACGACCGTTTCCATCGCGAATGGTTGACGGTCGTCGTCTCGGTGGTCATGGCGCCTGCCGTCGCCTGGTGGTATGGTCGGGTGGGGGTGGCCTGGTATCCCGTCATCGCGATGGCGATGGCCTGCTTTCAGACCGCCATCATCCCGGTCGCCGACAGCATGACCGTCGCCGCCCTGGGACCGCACCGTTACGGTGAAGCCCGCTTGTTTGGCTCGCTGGGCTATGCCTTGGTGGTGGCCGTAGCCGGCCTGCTGTACCATGACTACGGCATTAGCCGTTTTATTCTGTTCTACCTGCTGGCTTCTATGCTGGCGTTGATCGGTGCCTTGCAGTACCCCCGCCCCCAACTTCGCCCGCCTGCGGGTGGGGTTCGTCCGCCCTGGTTTGCCGGCATCGGGCGGCTTTTCGCGCAGCCTCGCTTCCGCTTGCTCCTCCTGTTCATCTTGTTTATCTCCGCCAGCCAATCCATCAACGGATACTTTTTTGTCCTCTACTACCGGGCGACCCATCACCCCCTGTCCTGGCTCGGGATCCTGTTCGCGGCTGGCGCCCTCAGCGAGATCCCCATTTTTTACCTTTCCGGCCGCCTCATTCGGCGCTTTGGCCCCGCCCGCATGCTATGTCTGAGCGGCATCATCTTCGCTTTGCGCTGGATGGTGGTTGCCCTCCAGCCGCCGACCTGGGCCCTCATCCTCCTGCAGACTCTCCACGGCCCCTCCTTTGGTCTCGGACTGGCCTCGGGCATCACCTTGGCCGCCGACGTCAGTCAAGCAGGCAATCGCGTCGCCGCCCAGGCACTGTACAGCGCCACCAGCACCGGAATGGCACCGCTGCTGGGCAGCGTGGCCGGTGGCTATCTACTCGCCTGGGCAGGTCCGCGGAATCTTTATTGGTTAAACACGGCCATCGCCTTAATCGGCGTGCTAGGCATCGCCCTTTGGATCCTGCGGCGGGAAGCAAGCGCCCGCGTCGCTATTACCCGCCATTCATCCTGAGCCCTGGTCCCAGCCGGGGCCAGGGCTCAGCAATCGCACTAGTCGGGACGGACCTTGGCCTCCGCCAAGATCCCGAACAGTCGCAAAGTCGCCCCCTGGGTCAACAGATCGATGGGCAGCACTGGGTTGTTGAGCCCTGTCCAGTTGCTCCCATAAATCCCATTGGGATATCGATCGTAGCGCAGGGCGAGGTTCGCCTGACGGATCAGCGGCTGGATCCAGGCGGAATTGTGGTCCGCTTGCCACAGCATATAGAGGCCTCTCAGCAAGATGGCGTTGAACGGCGCGTTTGAGCTACCGGCGTCTTCCACCATCACCCCATTCAAGGGGTCGACGAAAGCGGTAATGGCTGCCGTGGCCAATTGCTCCGCCCGCTGCAGGTAGCGTACCTGCCCGGTGGCGCGATAGAGCAGGACGTCGGCCTGGAGCACGACTCCGGTGTCATAGGTGAAGGGTCGGCCCTTGGCGGTCTGCCCAGGAGTAATGCTATCTTTGTAGATCCCGTTCAGCCCCCGCATGTAGGTGCGATCCCAAGTCGAGATCTTCTTCGCCCAGGCGAGGTCCACCGGATTCTTGGTCGCCATGTATAGGCGCAGCACGGCATCGAGAAAGCTCCCGGTCGCGGTTTGCGTACGGCCTTGGGTCTTTACGTTAAAGTACTCGCCGCCAGGCGGCGGCACCGACTGGTTCCAGCCACTTTCCAAGAACGTCGTATCGATCTTGGCCTCCTTGAGAAAGATGGGATTTCGGGTGTCTTTAAATGCGCGCAGCAGGTCCAAATCGGTCCATCCGTTGTCGTCGAAGAAGGCCGTCCCTCCGCCCGCGCTAAATATGTAGGACTCGTAGCCGGGCGGGGTGAGATATGGATCATAGTACTGGGCCAGGCCGTGATTGGCTTCGGTCAACGCTTTGGCGGTCAGCGACTTGCCGAGCGCCGGAGCGCTGGCGGCAATTCCGGCCATGGCCTGGCCAAAGGGCCAGAGATACGAATAAAACAGCTGTGGACCCTGAGGCTGGGATCCGGGCTGGAGCGGATAACGCAGGGCAACATAAAGTCCACTACCCTTCACCCCGTAAGTCGATCGCATGGCGCCATAAAGCGAGCGCGCCGCCGAAGCGTATGAGGAGATCGGCGGCAGCCAGGGTTGCAGGCCCCGGATCGCCCAGTTGAAGAGGACGGCGGTTACCGGCAGATGATCCTGGCCGTGGTTTGCCACCTGCAAGGTGGTCAGCACCACGCGCCCCTGGCCGCTCTTGGTTCCCACCGCCAGCGGCTCCGTCGCCGAGCCGACTTGGCCGCTGGCCAGCGTCTGGTAACCGGCCGCCGAACTATAATAGGCGTTGGCGGCGTGGGTCCAGTCGACCGTCTTTCCCTGCCAGCGGACGGTGTGAATCGAGGCCGGAGTCAGACTGACGGTGGGCGAGTTAGATAGCGGCAACGAACCGGTGTCGCCGAGGTCGATGAGGCGCCCCCCACCCTGAATCCACGCCGCGAGGGCCTTTTTGTGTTTGACAAATCCGTGCTTGTAGCCGTTCCGGTTGGCCAAGGCATTTTGGGAAAGCACCAGCACCTGAAACTGCTTCAGGTTGGGCCACAAGTAGGCACGCGGGTAATAGTTTTCCGCGTGCTGAGGTTTGAACCAAATCAGCGACACGTTGTAGCCCAACTGAGTCAACTGCCATGCCGCATTCAACTGCAAATTAACCTCGTTGCTCACGGGCGTGGTCGGATGCACCGCCGAAATCACCGTCGAGGGGTCACTCACCACCACCGCCACCCGAATGCCACGCTGCATGGGAATCGCGGGGTCGGGCGAGGCTACCGAGGGAGCACTCACGGTGGCCGTCTGCCCAGCAGCCGTGTACGTCGCCGACTTCCACCCGAATCCGATCAGACCGTGACGCAGGAGCGTGTCGGTCGCCAGCAGATAGTGGGCGGTGACGGCGACGCTGGGTGCGCTCGGACCGCTGGCAAAGGACCCCGTTTCCGGCCCCACCGGCGGATGCGCCAAAGTCCCAAACCCGCCGTTCGCCATCTGCAACTTGAGCCCATAGTTGTACTGCATCTCGGCGGCATCGGGCAAGTTCGCGTGTACGCTGGCCACCACGTCGTTGAACGTGCTTACGCCGTCGGTCCAATCCATCCCCGAGTAATAGCCCGGAGCCGCCTTGGCCCCGTAGCCCTGGTAAGCAAACCCCAGGTCGGACATGGCGCCCACCGTCCGCGCCGCCTGCACCGAATTGGGGTCCAGGTTCCACAACGGGGCGGCCAGAAAATCGGTCGTGCTTTGCCGGCGCACGCCATTGTCGGTTAACAGAGCTATCTGGGCGCGATTGGCCGCCTTCCGCCAAGACGCCGTCGCTGCCCCGCCACCAGCCCACTGGGCAGCCTGCCGGAGCGCCGTAATCGCCACCGCGTTGGCCTCCGCCGATCCGGCCGGGCTGCCGGGAGTCGAGGTAAACGACCCCCACCCCGACGACTGAAACCCGACCAAGGCTTGGGACCCGCGCTTGGCCGCGGGCAGCCAGGCGGCGGCCGTACTCGACCCCACCATTTCCGCCGTCCGGGTCATCGCCCACAATACACGGGCGGTGGCTCCCACCGTGGCTGGCTTTCTCGCCGACAAGGCCTGGTTCCAGCCGCCGCCCACCGTCTGCACCTGGCGCAAATGATCCACAATCGCGATGGCCGGGGCTAGCGCCCCGTTGGCGGCCAGGGCCACCGCCGCATAGGCACTGCTGGTGGCCGAAGCTGGCGCACCGCTGCCGCCAGTCACGCTCCCGCTCGAGTTAACGTGCGCGTTCAGGTACTTCAGGGCTTTTTGATACGCGGTCACATAACTTTGCGGACTGGCCGTGACGAGCTGGATCGGTCCCGTCGACGAGGTCGTCGAGGAAGTTGACGAAACTGGCGGGGCCGCGGCCCACGCCGTACCGGTAGTACCAAGCAAGAGCAAAACGGAGCCAATCCAGGGTAATGCCTTGGCTATCATGCGAACTCTCCTCAATCTCTCCAAATATATTCCTCAATTGGTAGGTTTCTCCTAATTACCCACCTACTATAAACGATTAACAATATAATTGCAATATACTCGTTATGTTCGGCATATCAAGGCTTCCGCGGCAAGCCTGCGGGGCCGCTGCCTAGCCCGAGCATCGGGCGTTTGAACGCCCCCACGGGGGATCCGGTTGATTTCGCAAATTCTCGGCAGGCACCGGAGGTTGGCTCCTCAGCGCACGGCCGAGATATAGATTTACACCCGACCATGGGGGTGGTCGGGTGTAGATGGGGAGGCATCACCTGGCATATAGCCAAATGATCCTGACGGTCTTATCCTACCAGAACCTGCTAAAGGAATCCTAAGGAATTCACTGGATCCTTCAAATTTCGCATAGTTTCTTCAACTCATCCCACGATCCGACGGCATTCGCCGTCTCCTCGCCAAGACCTCCGACTTCTACCGCAAACCGCTGTTTTCCCTCCCCGCATTGGGGGCAGGTATGGCCAATCCCCGCGGACTGTGGGCTACTGGCCGCCGGTCGAAGCGGCAGAGAGCGTCGACCAGTCGTCTCCACGCCTAAAAAGGGGGGGCTTTACGCCCAATTTCGGTAAAGGTTACCGTATGCGGCGTCGCCGAATACCACACCGCTCGGTTCTCGGCCGGCGAGGGCGGAATCAACAGGGTGTGGATGGTTCAGTCCTCTGCATAAGCTTCCCCGGCGCTGATCAATGTGCATAGGTTGCTCGCGGCAAGCGCGCCCTGGGCCTGGCCTAAATCCGCCCGAAGCTGGCGCAACCTCTGATTGAGGGCGGTATTCGGAAGCTGGTAGAGTTCTGCGCGTGCGCTGGCGACGGCGCTCTGGGCATCGCCCATGCTCGCCTCGGCCTCGCGCAAAAAGGCATTGGGCGTAGTCACCGCGCTGACCTGATACGTCCCCTGCATCGTCTTGGTCATGGTGACCCGGGCGCCCACGATGAGGTGGGAGAGAATCCAGCTTTGACTGGTTCCGTCTCCCGAAAGAACATACCCATCCTTGGGGATCACGGAATCGCCTCCCCCGATGTGGGTAACCATGCCGTTGACTACGGTTGCTTCGGTGCCCCCAGGGATTGGTACCCGTACGCGTCCCCCAGGCCGGAGTGTACAAGATGAGCTGGTTGGGACCGCGAAATGCGGGATATGGGGCGCCTGCCGGATTATTTTGGGCGATCGGGTCGGGCGGCGCGGACAAATCAATGGTGGCCATGTAAGGAGGTAACGGCAACGAAATCTTGACAAAACTGCAGGATGTCCTTTACATCGGTGCTGGTGGGACCGCCTTGGCCGGATATCAGGTAGCCATTAGGTCGGGATGGCCGAATTGCCCTGACCGGTGGTGGCGCCGTTTAATCGCGGTCACCACGCCGTTCACCACGGTCATTTCTGCCCCATATGGGTTGGTTCCCGTCGACGTTCCAAATTGGGGTGTATAGACAATCACCTGATTTGCGTTACGGAATTGATTGAAACCGTTGAACGACAGTACTCCTCCCTGGGGCAGCAGCACGCCTTCGTTCAAACCCAAAGCGGGTACCAGACAGTTAGCAGTCGCCGCAGTGTGCTAAAGCCGGAGCGCTCAACCCAAAACAACATATCAGAGTGGATGCCATGAATGCCAAGGTCCGCGCCTTCATCGTTGGAAACCTCCTTTGCCGCGCTAATTGATTGGTAGCCGCTCTCCCGACGACCGCGTTTTTGTCCCTTGGCTCAGGACAAAAGCACATCTAAGGCTCCATTCCGGTCCGTGGACCGGAATGCGAGAACGGCCGCGACCGCCATCACTTCCCAAGAGTGGCGGTAAGCCATTGACAGCAGTCATTTCGGGGAGCCTTGGTGGTATGCCTACCTCCCAAAGCGGCGTACGCCATGATGTGGATCCAGTTTGGGGAATGCCGCCAGCCGGAGCTTTGAACCGCCATCACTAACCGGCGGGCCCTCAGGTGGGTGAATTGTTTGGCGTTCGACAGCCATATTTCAGGTTTTTGCCCCACCCACGTGCCGCCTAGCCATTTTACCGAGACAGTTGATTTAAATTGGTCCTCTTATCCCCCCCTCTATCATCTGGTCTACTTTACTATGAAAATACCTTCTATTTGATTGGTTTGTTTGATTAAACAGTTATGAGGTGTTGGATGTTAGCCACCCCGGCCAACCCACATCTTTCCACTTCCCGGCCAACAGCCTACGCGGGTTGACCCCAACAGTCCCAAGGCGTATCTTTGCTGTGAGAACCCGAGGGCATCCGTGCGCTGAAGCCGAGAGTCAGGCTTGTTGCTTGGGGGCGGCCGTAACCACACCATCGTGTCAACCACCTCGGCCTAAAGGGCGGAGCTTATCGCCCGGACCATGGTCGCCAACCTTTGCTGGAGTTGACGGGAGATTTTCGACATGTGCGGACGCTACACGCTCACCTGGCCGCTAGCGGCCATTCTCAAAGACCTGGGGGTCACCCCGGTGGCCGGCATGGTGTGGACGCCATCATTCAACATCGCCCCCGGGGGCAAAGTGCTGACCATTGTGGAACGGTCGGGAGGGCTCTATGCCGGTATGATGGAATGGGGCATGTCGCCCCACCCCGGATCTTCAGGGCGGCGGATTATTAATGCTCGCCGGAATTCTCTGCTCGAAAAGCCTTTTTTTCGCCAAGCCTCGCGGTTCGGTCGCGCCATTGTGCCCGCCGACGGGTACTTCGAATGGGCGCGCGATACGCATGACCCCTACCGGCTGTGTGACCCCAAGCGGAATCTGTGGTATTTTGCCGCCGTGTTTCAGGTTGGCAGCGACCACTTGCCCCGTCTGGCCATCGTCACCACCGAGGCCGTGGGGCCGGTAGCGGCCGTTCATCCCCGCATGCCCTACATTCTCCCCCGGGTCGCCATCCGGCCTTGGCTGGATCGAGCCCACGACGCCTACCGGGCATTGCTCACCCTGCCCGCCCCGGTCTCCGAGGCGGAGTGTTATGCCGTGTCCCGTGCCGTCAATCGCGCCAGCGACGACGGCCCTCACCTTATCCAGCCACTCCCCAGAGCGCTCTCCACCTCCGAATAAGTGATATGGCAGATCGACCATTGAAGCGGCGGCTTGACCAACGACAAGTTGTCAGAAAAAGTGGCTCTTGCACAGCGAG
>JAJZXC010000163.1 GCA_021846365.1 Bacillota bacterium
CTTTACAGGGCAATAGTTACATCTTCTTTACAACTCTTGCGAATTTTCTACGTGTGATCATATCGCAATATTGACGAGAATTCTATGGTGTCGAGTTGACCATCAGGTTGATTAATATGTGCCGTGGTGAATAGACGGATGATATACGCCGCCAATTCCCCCCATTTAGTACGTGACAGCGTGGCCTAATGCATTGGAGGCGCCGCCTTAAAACGATGTTTCGGCCAAAGTGTCTAACATTTTTCCAAAGGCACGAAAATGGGTCTACTTTTCTGTTGACAATACGATTTGCTAGACCATATACTCAGTGTTAGCGCTTTCACCTTCAATTTTCGGCTAAATGCGTTTGGGATGAATGCGCTGACGTTAACCCCGTAATAGCGTGCATTGTGCGTATCCATGGTGAACTGTTTGGCGTGTCAACCGGCTGAGGGACTCTTGCTATTTTGGAGGATGAATAGAATGTTCACAGCAAAGTTGCGTAATGGAGCGTTGGCCCTGGGAGCGGGCGGACTCGTGCTGGCTGTCGGCACGTCTACCTTTGCCAAAACCGTGAAGACCCCGCCGCTGGTTATCGGGGTTGAGGCCGCCGGCCCCACCTTCACCGCCAATTTCAATCCCTTCGCCAGCCAGCGCGACGGGCGGCTCTATATCTACGAGCCGATGGCTTTGGTGAACCCGTATAGCGGGCATGTGACACCTTGGCTGGCAACCTCGTGGCATTTTCAAAATGCCACGGAGCTGAGCGTGACTGTTCGTTCAGGAGTCAAATGGAGTGACGGCACGCCATTTACGGCCCGGGACGTCGCCTTCACATTCAATATGCTGAAGCGGTTTCCGGCTTTGGATGGGTCTGACTTGTGGGCTGTGCTGTCCTCGGTGTCGGCTCAGGGCAACACGGTGGTCTTTCACTTCAAACGGCCGGCCGTGCAAACCTTGATAGAGATCTTGCAGGTTCCCGTCGTGCCCGCCCACATTTGGTCCAAAGTTAAAAATCCGGTCACCTGGCCCGATGCCCATCCGATCGGTACCGGCCCTTACGTGCTGAAGAGATTTACTCCCTATCAATACACGCTGACCAAGAATCCGCGCTACTGGCAGGCAAAGAACGTTCAGGTGCCGGAGCTAGTCTTTCCCGCTGGAGCTGCCAATCAGTCGGCCCAGTTGAAGCTGGTCGGCGGACAGTGGCAGTGGGCGACATTGTTCTTGCCCAACGTCCAATCGACCTGGGTGAAGGGCAATCCCTACCACAAATACTGGTTCCCTGGCGGGGCTCCGGTGGCTCTAATACTGAACCAGAAGAAGCCTCCATTCAACAATGTCGCGTTCCGACAAGCCTTGGCCTACGCGATAAACCGGCAGGCGATCGTCAATAAGGCCGAATTCGGTTATGTCCCGCCTGCCAGCCAAACGCTGCTGACCCTGCCGGCCCAAAAATCCTGGTTGAATCCCAAAATTGCCAACCAGGGATTCCTTCCCTACAGTCCGGTTAAGGCCAAACAGATTTTGAAATCGGCAGGATTTCATTGGAATGCGCACGGCGTCCTGTTGACTCCGTCTGGCCACCCGGTGTCGTTCACCATTCAAATTCCGAGCGGGTGGACGGACTGGATTCAGACCAGCGACATGATTTCGCAAAACCTCAAGGCCCTCGGGATCAGCGTTACGGTGCAGACGCCTCAGTACGGCGCGTGGGCGGCCAACCAGACCAATGGCTCGTTTACCGGCGTGCTCGGCGGCGCGGGAGGACAGCCTGACCCCTACTGGAGTTTCTACTACCTTTTCCACGCCAATACCTTCGGTTTCAAGAGTTCCCAGGCGACGGGCTTGCTGGCGAATTGGAACTCAACTACCAGTCACGCCCAACAGCTCAAAGACGCCTATCAGCTGGAACATCTGATGATTCAGCAGGAACCAGTGATTCCGCTCTTTTACGGCGCCAATTGGGCCGAATACAACACCCGCTACTACGTCGGGTGGCCGAGCGCGAAGAACCCCTACGCGACCGCGGCACCGTACCTGCAGGACGTCTTGATGGTGGTCACCCACCTTCGTCCGCGAGGATAGGTAGAAAGGTCGCCCTGATGGGTGCAGTCCATGGCGACTGGGATGGGCAAGTCCCGGTCGCCATGGATGTTGGTTGAGGGTTGACCGATCCGTGTGGTTTGATGAACAGGGGGGAGCATCGTGCGATATTTGATCAAACGGCTGGCGTTTCTAGCCTTTACGCTTTGGTTGGCCGTGACTCTTAACTTCCTCATCCCCCGCTTAATGCCCGGCAACCCAGCCCAAATCATGGTCCAAAAACTGGTCGGCGAAGGGCCGGTCAATCCGCAATTGGTCCGCGCTGTCGGCATCATGCTGGGGCTTCCGCGGGGGACGTTATGGCACCAGTACGTGCTTTACATGCATAATCTCCTGCACGGCAATTTTGGCGTGTCGTATACCTACTTTCCCTATCCGGTGATGTCGGTGGTCGCCCAGGCGCTGCCTTGGACGCTGATTCTCTTGGGGACCACGACGATTATTACCTTCATCCTTGGTACCTCGTTGGGAGCCTTGGCGGCATCGCGCCGAGGTACGTGGTTTGATACCACGGCAACGATTACGGCAAATTTCACGGCAACCTTTCCCTTCTTTTGGACGGCTCTGATGGCACTTTATATTCTTGGCTTTGTCCTCCACTGGTTTCCCCAATCGGGGGGATATAATGCGGCGATGATGCCCCAATGGTCGTCCGCCTTTGTGATCAGCGCTGTGTACCACAGCATTTTGCCCGCCCTGGTCATTGTCCTCACCGGTACCGGGGGATGGCTGTTTGGCATGCGCAATAATATGATTCACGTGTTGGGCGAGGACTACGTCAGGCTGGCAACCGCCAAGGGTCTACCCCGGCGTGAGATCGCGCTCGCTTACGGCGCCCGCAACGCCATATTGCCTAACCTGACAGGGTTTGCGATGTCGCTCGGCACCTTGGTCGGAGGCTCGATTTTGGTGGAGACGGTTTTCAGTTATCCTGGAATGGGCTACCTGCTCTTTAACGCCGTCGGCAACTCTGACTACCCCTTGATGCAGACGATTTTTCTGTTCATTACGATTGGGACTCTGGTGGCCAACTTTATCGCCGATATCCTCTACGGTGTCCTCGACCCCAGAACCCGAAGGGGAGGAGTGTCAGCGTGAAAACCGTGATTGACTCGGTGCTGTCGCCGATTGGTCTGTTATGGAGCAATTGGCGGGCTCGCCTGGGTATGGTGATTGTGGGGGGATTCATCCTCATCGCCATCCTGGCTCCCTGGATTGCGCCCTACAGTCCCACCAGCCAGGCTTTTGGCCGCATGTTGCCACCTTCCTCCGCCCACCTGTTGGGGACCACGCAATTGGGCCAGGACGTGCTTTCCCAGTTGATCTGGGGGTCACGCACGTCCTTGTTGGTGGGGGCGGCGGCTGGCGGACTGGTGACCTTTATCGCTATTGTCATCGGCCTGTTGTCAGGATTCTTGCAGGGATGGATCGACGACGCGTTGATGCTCTTAACCAACGTCGCCTTGGTCATTCCCGGCTTCCCGCTGATGATCGTGCTCTCGGCATACATTCCCGTGCATGGGGTCGGCGTGATTATCGTCGTCCTCTCGGTCACCGGCTGGGCTTGGGGAGCCAGGGTGCTGCGGTCACAGATGATTAGCCTGCGCTCCCGGGATTACGTTGCCTCGGCCGAGTTCTCTGGGGAAAGCGTGCTGCGCATTGTGTTTCGCGAAATTTTGCCCAATATGACTTCGTTGATTGCCGCCAGCTTCATGGGCGCGGCGATGGGTGCCATTCTCGGCGAGGCGGGGCTCGAGTTCCTTGGCTTCGGCAATCCGCAGGTGGTCAGCTGGGGAACGATGCTCTACTGGGCGGAAAATTCCAGCGCCTTGATTTCTGGCCAATGGGCGTGGATTTTCGCTCCTGGACTTGCGTTGGCGCTGTTGGGCGTGGGCATCGCATTTATCAACTTTGGAGTTGACATTATCTCGAACCCCAAACTGGAGGCATAATCATGCAAAGGCCGGTGGTATCGATAGAAGACGTCGTGGTCACATATCGGTCGAAGCGTCGCCGTACGGCGTTGACCTCCGTCCAAGGCATGTCGCTGGAGGTCGGTGCCGGGGAATTCGTCGGCTTGGTAGGCGAAAGCGGCAGCGGCAAGTCTACGCTGGCCAACGCGGTATTGCGGCTGTTGACCGGAGGAGGGGAGGTTGATCGCGGGCGGGTAAGCTTCAATGGCGAGGACCTGTTGATGCTGTCGGAGGAATCGTTGCGGACCGTCCGCTGGCGGGATATCGCGGTCGTGCTGCAAAGCAGCATGAACGCGCTCAATCCGGTAGCGACCATTCGAACTCAATTTCGTGACGTGATCCGCGCCCATCGCCGATCTTCTTGGTCGGAGCAACAGGTGGACGCCGACGTCTCTCGCCTGCTGTCATTGGTCAAGATCGACCCCAAGTATGCATCCGCCTATCCTCACGAACTGTCGGGCGGGATGAAGCAGCGGGTGGCGATTGCTCTGGCCTTGGTATTGGGTCCGCGCCTGGTCATTATGGACGAACCGACCACCGGACTCGATGTGATTATTGAACACGAGATCCTGAGTGATCTGCGCGACTTGCAGCGCGAACGCGGATTCGCCGTGCTGCTCATCAGCCACGATCTGGGCACGGTGCTGGAAGTGGCCGACCGGGTGGTGGTGGCCTACGCCGGCCGCATCGTGGAAGACCGTCCGGCTAAAGCCCTGCTCAACAACCCATTGCACCCTTACACCCGAGCCCTGCTCGATTGCTACGCCGATCCCGGCGCCGACCAGGTGCGAATAACGTATATACCTGGGCAACCCCCCAATATGGCTGCTCTGCCTCCCGGGTGCCCGTTCTGGCCGCGGTGTGCCGAGGCGGAGGAAAAATGCCAGCAGGGCCCGGTGCCGCCGCTAACCAGGCTCGACGGCGGCGGGCTGGTGGCGTGTCATCATGCTGGCGCGGGGACGAGGGAAGGAGCAGATCCTAATCTGGGACGCAGCGGGGCCGTCTACGTGAAGAGCCGTGCCAATGCCAGTGCGAGCCACCACCCGGTGATTACGGTCACCGGCGTGTACAAGACTTACCGCCGCAACCGACTCCCGCTGGTGGCCCTGAATGACGTTTCACTGACTCTGCCGCGCGGCACGGTAACCGCCCTGGTCGGCGGTTCGGGCAGCGGCAAGAGCACGTTAGCCCGTCTCATCACGGGGATGGAGCGGCCAGATCGAGGAACCATCCGATTTGACGGCCGGGATATTCCCCGCCTCGGCCGGCGTGGACTGCACGCATATCGCCAGCATGTGCAAATGGTCTTTCAGGATCCGTTTGCTGCCTTAAATCCGATGAATACCGTCGGCTATACGCTCTTACGCCCGTTCGTCAATTACGGCCGGCTGTCTTCGACGGAGGCCTTCAAACGCGTCCGCCAGCTGCTGGAGCAGGTCGGGTTGACCCCGGCGGATGCGTTTGTCGGCAAGCGCACGAGTGAATTGTCTGGCGGCCAGGCACAGCGCGTGGTGGTGGCCAAGGCGCTGGCCGTCAATCCTGACGTGCTGGTGGCGGACGAACCGATATCGATGTTGGACGTGTCCATTCGCGCGGGCATCTTGAGGTTGTTAGACGACCTGCGCGCGCAGCGGGGTTTCACCCTGCTTTATATCACCCACGATCTTTTGAGTGCCCGCCTGCTCGCCGATCAAGTGATTGTGCTTCACCGCGGCGAGATCGTCGAGCAGGGATTGGCGGCAGACGTCATCCAGTCGCCCCAGCACGAATATACCCGCTTGCTGCTGCGATCCATTCCCAACCCGCGTCGCCGGACGCTTGCAGCCGAGTCTAAGGTGTCACCCTGATGGCGCGGGCAACCATCTACGAGGTCGCGAGCCGAGCCGGGGTTTCCATTACCACCGTATCGCGCGTGCTGAATGATAAGGGGCCGGTGGCGGAGGCTACGCGCCACCGTATCGTCAACGCCATCCGCGAATTGGGATATGAGCCCAGTTGGCTGGGCCGGGCCCTGGCCGGACAGCGGAGGAATGCGGTTGGCATCGTGTTCCCCGACTTGGCGGGACCCTATCATGCCGGTGTCATCGCCGGCTTGGAGGCGTGGGCGGCGGCGTCGGACGTGGCGCTCTTCATCTTGGGGACCCATCGCAGAAGGCAGAGCAGTGCCCTGGTGGAGGAATTCGCCCAACACGTCGACGGGTTGGTGCTCACCGCGCAAACGGTGCAGGGAGAAGAATTGGAACGGTTGCTCGATCAAGGTGTTAAAGTAGTCTTGTTGGGTCAACCGGTCCAAGCCGGGGTACCGGCGGTGCGGGTGGAAAGTCAGAGCTACGCCAAGACTTTGACCGAGCATTTCCTGGTCGACCATGGACTTCAACACCTAGGATTTTTGGGTGACCCGAATGTTTCCCCCGATATTGAGGAGCGGTGGCAAGGATTTTTGGACGGTCACGTGAGCCAAGGCAGACGACCTCCGGGTGGGCCTTGGCGGACCTCTCTCCGAGAATCCAACGGGTATAAGGCGGCGATCAAATTGTTGGCTGGACGGCGACGTCTGGAGGCGATCGTGTGCGCCAATGACGAATTGGCCTTGGGGGTGTACACGGCGGCGGTTGAGCGGGGTCTGCGTATTCCCCAAGATTTGCGAGTATCGGGTTGGGACGACATCCCCCAGGCCCGCTGGGCGGTGCCCGGGTTGACCACCATACATCAGCCGCTGGAAGCTCTGGGTCAACGCGCGGGCGAAATCTTGACCGCCCTCTTGGAAGGCAAGAACCTGGTTGCCGCTACGACATGGATCCCGAGCACCCTGATAATTCGGCAGAGCTGCGGCTGTGGGGGAGAACGCGAGGAAGCGGCAGCGGAATCTCCCCAGTCATCAATTCACGGCGCAGGGGAGGCCAAGACGACCCCAAAGTAAGCCGCCGCAATAATGCGGCAAAACTGACACCGATATGGTTTGGTAGTCAATGAATTCCTCCAGAGCAACGGAAATTGCGGCGCGTTGCAGCCGAGGCCAAACCGTGCCCGGGGCCGGATAGCCGACCGAGTAGGGTGGTTGGTGTCCAGCATCCCTCGGGTCAGGCGAGGGGCACACCGTGCTGGCGGGTCCGGATGTCCCGCACGGCGTGCGCCACCTCGCGGTCGCATTCCTCGGGCTGGGCATCTTGAACATAAAGCCCGCGCATTCCCCTTCCCCGGGCGAAGCGGGGAGGGGGTCAAGCGGGTGGCGGCCTCTTGGTGGCCGTCTTTCGTTCCGTGGGCTTCAACATAGCGTTTTACCTCCTTTTCCGCACATTTCAAAGACGATTTCTTCCCCCACCTGAGGTCGCTCGGAGAATTTAGAGTGTAGCGTAAACCGATGAAGGTACGTCAAGCAGGGTTAGCACCTGCTGTTGGAGCGGACTGA
>JAJZXC010000164.1 GCA_021846365.1 Bacillota bacterium
TGGTCAGCGTCGTCACCAGAACCCGTTGACCGCGCTCCACTCGGTCCCGAATCTCACCCAACAAGTCATCGATCTGGCCCTTGGTCGGCTTCACCGTAATCTCGGGGTCTAAGAGTCCGGTGGGGCGAACGATCTGTTCCACCACCCGATCCGCCACCGACAATTCGTAGGGGCCTGGGGTAGCCGATACATAGATCACGCGGCCAACCCTTTCCTCAAACTCCGCGAACGTCAGCGGCCGGTTGTCATAGGCCGATGGCAGCCGAAACCCGTGTTCGACCAGGCTGTCTTTGCGGGAGCGGTCACCCGCGTGCATGCCGCGAATCTGAGGCACACTGACGTGCGACTCATCGATGATGGTCAAAAACTGGGCGGGGAAATAATCCAGCAGGGTATACGGCGGTTCACCGGGTTGGCGGCCCGTAAAGTGCCGCGAGTAGTTTTCAATGCCCGAGCAAAAGCCGACCTCTTGCAACATCTCCAGGTCATAGCGGGTCCGCTGCTCAAGCCGTTGGGCTTCCAAGTCCTTGCCCAAGCGCCTAAGCTCGGCCAGACGACCGGCCAGCTCCGCCTCAATCGCCTCCAAAGCAGGCTGCAGACGCTCGCGATCCATCACATAGTGGGACGCTGGATAAATGGCGACGTGATCGCGTTCGCCCAACACCTCGCCGGTCAACGCGTCAAATTCGCGAATCCGTTCGATTTCGTCGCCAAAGAGCTCCACCCGGATGGCCTGCTCGCTCTGGTTGGCGGGAAAGATCTCGATGATATCGCCTCGCGCGCGAAATGTCCCCCGGGTAAAGTTATGGTCGTTCCGAGTGTACCGGGTTTCCACCAATTTCCGCAAAATTGACCTGCGGTCCTGGGTCTTCCCGCGCCGCAGGGAAAGCACCTGCTCCCGGTAATCTCGCGGGGATCCCAAACCGTAGATGCAGGAGACGCTGGCCACGATCACCACGTCCGACCGCTCCAGCAGCGACGATGTGGCCGAATGCCTTAACTTGTCGATTTCGTCATTGATTTGCGCATCCTTCTCGATATAGAGATCGGTCTGCGCAATGTAGGCTTCCGGCTGATAGTAGTCGTAATAGCTGACAAAATACTCTACCGCATTGTCGGCAAACAGCGCCTTCAGTTCGCTCGCCAATTGCGCGGCCAGCGTCTTATTGGGCGCCATCACCAAGGTGGGTAGGCCAACCTGGGCAATGACATTGGCCATGGTGAAGGTTTTCCCGGACCCCGTGACCCCCAGCAGGACATGGTTGGCATTACCCTCACCGAGCGATGCTGCCAAATCCTGAATGGCCTTGGGCTGATCTCCTCTTGGCGGATATGGACTGGTTAATTTAAATTGGCTCACGATGTTCCCCCTGCCCGTCAGCCTCTCGCATGAACTCTCCCTGCGCCTAACCCGGGTTGAGGCGGGGTTTCCGGGATCGCTCCCAGAAGTTCCTGGTTCCTCGACGATTGCGCCGCGCCGTTAGGCATCGTGCGTCTTTACCTGGCCTCCTCCGGGATCGATTCGGACCACTCCTGCCCAATTATCGTTACCGCGACACAATTGTTTGAGGGCCTCCGCTGCGTTTTAGGCTCACCGCTTGCGTATGACCACGCAAGTCAGCCGGTTAACCTCATCTTGGCCGTCAGCCTAAGCAGGCGAATAAGGGGCTTTACGTTCAACCAAACGGGGTGGTGGTTTCACTGCACCCCTCCCGAACCCGTCGCGGCTCTCTCCGGCCGCTGGCCATAGAGCGCTGCCGCTACCAGGTAATATCGCCTAGTCGGGAGCACCTTTGCCCATAGACACCCGAAAACAGTATAGCACGCTTGGGCGACAGGTACTCATACGTGCAGGAACCGTCGAACGGCGACCAAGCTCCCGATCCCGCCAATCACCAGGCCCATGATCACCGTCACCCCGATGGTATGCTGCAGAACCAGATGCAGCGGTGCCACCGGCCAGAAGGGCATCGCCGCCACCGCAGCCCGAATCGCCCAGCGGTAACCATAGTTGACGGCGACGTCAGCCGCCGCTGCTCCGACCAATCCGAGTACCGTTCCTTCCAGGACGAAGGGCCAGCGGATGAACCAATCGGTCGCCCCCACTAGCTTCATCACTCCGATTTCTCGTCGGCGAGCGAAGACCGCCAGGCGAATCGTGTTGGAGATAATCGACAAGGTGGCCAGGGCCAAGAGCGCCTCGATCCCCCAGCCGACCGCGCGCACGACCTCCGTCACCCGGTTGATGCGCTTGGCCACCAGGCCTTCATAGACCACGCTCTGCACGATGGGAAGTCGGCGAAAGCGGCGCGCGATGACGCCAATCTGCGACGGATGGTGAGCATACACGTCATAGCCATCAAACAACGGATTGGACTGGTTGATCAGTTGCAACAGCGCCTTTTGATCGGGAAACTCCGATTGCAGTTGGTGGGCGGCCTGGCTTTTGGTGAAAAAGCTGATCTTGCGGACGATCGGCCAACCTTTGGCCTGTTTCAATAGATTAAGTTCGGTCTGGCGGGGTATCTTTTGATGAATGAAAACCCGGATCTCGACCTCACTTTCGAGGGTCGTCGCAATGTGGTTCAAGTTCACGCTAAGCACAATGAAAAAGGCCAAAACAAATAGAGAAATGGCCACCGTGCTGACCGAGGCCAATGTCATCCAACCGTTGCGCCACAGCCCATAGCCCGTTTCGCGTCCAAAATACCACAGCGTTTTAGGCCTCATGGTAGGCTCCTTTAAGTTCGTCGCGCACGATGCGGCCATGATCGATCGCCAGCACGCGCCGCTTCACCTGGTTGACCAGGTCACGCGCGTGGGTGGCCATGATCACCGTAGCCCCCCGGCGGTTGATTTCAAGGAACAATTGTATTATGTCTTGCGCCGTATCGGGGTCCAAATTCCCCGTCGGCTCATCGGCAATCAAATACACCGGATTGTTGACCAGGGCTCGGGCAATGCCGACCCGCTGTTGCTCGCCTCCCGATAGCTGATGCGGAAATGAATCGCGACGGCGACCGAGACCCACCAGTTCCAGTACTTGCGGCACGCGCTTGGCGATATCGCGCGAACTGGCTCCGACCACTTCCATCGCAAAGGCGACGTTGTGCCAGACTGTGCGCTGTGGCAGCAGTTTCACATCTTGAAACACAACTCCCAGCTGACGCCTAAGCCGCGGCACCTGACTTCGGCGCATCCGGGTGACGTGAAACTGGTCGACGAACACTTCGCCGGCGGTCGGCAATTCTTCCCGGTACAACAGACGCACCAGACTCGATTTTCCGGAGCCACTGGGTCCGACGATAAAGACAAATTCTCCGCGCCTGATCACCAAGTCGACTCCCGACAGCGCGAGATGCCCGTTCGGATACCGCTTGTCGACTTGCTCCAAACGGATCATCGAGCACATTCCTCCTTCAATGGTTGAAACAACCAAACTGAAACCGCCCCCGCCGACGACCTTGCGCATAGTTCCCGCTCGCTTAGAAAGGTCGGCAACGGGGGGGTGCAACACTGGTGTCGGCACGAGGCATGAGATTATTTATTTCGACACCAAGCACAAAGATTCCTCCTTGCCCCAAGCCTAATAATAATAATTCCTGCTGACTCTGTGGGAGTAGCCGATGGGCCAATAATGGCAGGATATGGCAAGCTTTTCTGAAAGCGGCCGGGAGGTGAATAGATCGGCGGTGGTCCCGACCACTCGCCCTCAGTCGGTCAATTGGTGGGGCGGTAGCGAGTCGGCTTCCCTTGGCATCCTGACCGCACACCGCGGCACGGCCGCATCCGGTGTCGCCCCAGTTCATCCCCGGCGGCGTGATGGGAGATCTTTCCCAATCGAGACGGTCTGAGTTATGATTAGGAAAAGAGATTGGGGGGAGTGGCGTGTCCCGCCCCAAAAAGCGAAATCCAACCGAGTTTGCCGTGCGCCGGATCATGGAGCTCGCCCACATCGTCTCGGCCGAGTCGGCTTCGCCGTCTGCATCCACGGAACGCCTGCTGGCGCTGGCAATAGAGCGCGTCTTGGTCCGTGGATCTGACCGCCCGATTGAACGCGCGGTCGATCAGTTGGACGCCCGGCACGACCATGAGGCGGCGGATTTGGTGGAATTCTGGGCAGACGAAGCCGCCTCTTCGCAACTAGTAGCCTTCGAACTGGAAGGCAACCCCGTGTCAGGCCTGGCCACGGCTTTCGTGGTCCCCTTGCTCTTGGTTGGCCCCACCGCGAACTCGCTGCCACTAAACATCCCGATGATGGATGCGGTGACCCGTATGACTGAGAGCTTCCGACGTCACCGACTGGTCGGCCCGCAACCTGCCCTAACCCTTCTACCCGCTTTGTACCGCCTGGAGGATCTGCCGACGTCCTGGGCGGAGCGTCGACAGTGGCTCAACAGCCTGACCCAAGCTGGCATCGGACATGGGCCGGTGAGTCTGCCCACGCCATCCGCCGAAGCGGACAACCGCTTCGCCTCGACCGATTCTTACACCATACATTTACGGTTCTTGCTGGCAGTGCTGATTGTCCGCCACGGGGATCACGAACCCGGGCCGCTTCTCGGCGCCGATTGGTCAGAATTGGCCAACTCTGCCGACCTGGCCAGGCGTGTGGACGCGTGGCAGAACGACGTAGCCTCGACCCTGCAAACCACCCTTAGAAATTTCAGCGCGGTGGTCGCCGCGCCCAATCTATGGACGAATGGCATCGGTCACGGAATTCGGATGTTTAACCAAGCCTCGCTCAACGCGACCGCCGAGACCTTTTTTAGCGGCACGGGCATTGCCCCCAGCCAAGTGCTTGCCGTCATCACTTGGCACGAAACCCCGGATGAGCAAGGATGGGTCATCCGCCTGGACGCCTCCGCCCCAGATTCGCTAATCTGGTCCTGCGTTGACGATCCCCGCGACGAACTGCGGGCCATCATGGACATCCTGCGGGATCTAAACATTTCCCGGATGACGATAGATGAAGGGCAAGACCTTTAGCCCGCTGGCGGGGCTGTAGGCCCTCGACGACAAGAGTCAGGCCTAGGCCTAGGAGCAAGCATCTCGACTCCGGCCGACTGGGATCGCATGTTTTCCTGGCGCCGCTATCTTACGACGCGACGAGCAGGGTCAGTCAACCGGATGGCGTTTTTGCCCTCAAGTCCGATTGTGCTCGGTCATTCGCTCATTGAACCCATGGCTACGTGTCATAGCCATGGGGCAAGTCGCTCAAACGACTCCTCCAGCCACCCCAGCTTTACTTGCAGCGTCTTTTGCAAGTCGTCGGCACTGGTCTCTCCCCGCCCAAAGGCGCGAATATCATAGGCCAGCATCATCAACGTATTGTCGAAACGACCAGCCTCCAACATCCGGCAAAATGCCGGTCCATCAACGGGCAGGCCGGACTCAGCCAGTGAGTCACGCCAGGCATGTAGCACTAGGCTACCTAGCTTGGGATCGAGGACGTCTTGCATTAACACCGTAATGTCCCGTTGAGGCGGGGCCATGGCGACGTATTCCCAGTCCACCAGAGTCAATTGGCCGTCTTCGTTGCGCAACAGATTGCCCAGGTGGGGATCACCGTGAATCAGCGTCCAGGGCTGAGCTTGGCAGCTCCACTCCTCCAAGTGAGCATAGATTTGGTCTGCTCGGCGCTGCCAGCGATCGACGGACACCTTTACTCCCACCCCCGAAAACTTGTCCAGGGCTTGCAGGCTCTGCCGTCCCCACGCGATTGACGAAGCGATGGGATACGCCTGGATAAACCCCTGCAGGCTCCATTTCTTCCCCAAGCGGGCACTGTCGGCGTGCAACGCTGCCAACCGGCGGGCGACCGCGATCACTGTGGCCACCCGTTCGTGCTCGGGCATGACCGCAACCAGCTCTTTCACCGATGGTCCTAGGTCAGGCAAAACCACAAACGACCGATCTGCGGCAACCTCGAGGGCGAGCGGCCGCGGACTCAGCGGACCCAATTCTGCGCGTAGCTGGCCATACCAAAGCCCCTCCTGAGGGGTAATACGCTTGTAGATGACTTTTCGTAGCCCATCTGTGGTCCGCACCGCAACCCGATACACGCGCTGCTCCAGGTCTCCGGCAATCGGTTCAATCCCGGCCAGTTGCCCGTTGATTTTCTCAACAAAGCGATCCAGTCCGATCAACGCCCCCCCGTTCCCACCAAAATGGTCTATGGTTTCCATTCCTCCCTCCCTGACCACGGCCATCACGGCCTTTTTTGCTCCCAAGGTCGAATCTAACTCGAACCCGGATTCTTTTCGCCATCCGCTCCTTCAGGCGAATGGTGAGCGGGCACTGGCGGCGGATAACCGCCCGACCACGTTCCCCGCGGAGCCGTGCGCGTTTTTCCCAACACCGCATTTAAGGTTTCGGGTGTCGGCCCAAGACAAAGACCATAATCCAGAATCTCCTTTCGGAGCCCCGTCAGGGGTTCCCCGGAGTCGCATCATCCCTCCGGGCGACCCTCGGAAGTCCCCGAAGGGGGGCGACCCTCGGAAGTCCCCGAAGGGGGACGGCTGGCAACACCCCCGCTCGCGTTTAACGGAAGACCAGAGCACTTCAGGCCGCAGAAGCACCTGAAGGTCTGCACCAAGGGAACGGAGTCTGCTCGCCCTTAGGGTTCCGGCATACTCAGACTTCCCCGTTTGGGAGTTGTCCGATAATTCCGTCCGTTGCGCACCTGACCTGAGCGAGTAATCTGGGATTCTGATGGCAGCAACAATTCCATGAGCTTGGTAGGGCCCACGGCACGCCCCCCACCAGGGCATTACTCACGGTGAGACCGAATCAGTCCCGTTCGGCGCTTACCGGGCGGTCGGGACCGTTTAAGACGTCAGGCGGGCTGCAGCGGAAAACGTAAGCGGTAGGCGGGATTGGCCGGATACCGCGGATCTTGCGGGCTGGGCCTGGCAAGCAAGTCCGTAACCACTTGCAACCTGGGCCGGGCAGATCGAACCAACGTGATTGCAGGGTCTGCCCTTTTGGGTAGCGCGGATCGAAGCATAAACCCACAGATTATTGCTCAGCCACCGCCATAGAATCAGAAGACTGCCAGTTTTTCCGCTCGACCGTCGGCAGTGCGCACGCCGTCCACTGGGGAGGGGTCAAGCCGGTGTAGGCAACCACTTTCTCCGTGGGTTCACCGGCAATCAGCATCGTCTTGGCTACAGCGAGTTGACCGCAAGTCGGCCCGCCTTACGGCCTTCCTTCCGACCGAGCACGCGACCCTCCGCGATGCCGTCTTGATAGAGTTCCTCTGCGATTTTCGACACCATTTTAAGCTCCTTTCGCAAGCGTTCTCGCTCCCGTTTGCCCAACGTCGGTTCTGCCAACGCCATCAACGCCGATGTTATCAAGTCGGTTTCCTCAGGGCCCGGGACCCTTTTGACTAGGTCCAGTACCCGCTCGAAGGTGTAAGACCGGTCTTCCACCGCCATGTTC
>JAJZXC010000165.1:0-2492 GCA_021846365.1 Bacillota bacterium
CGAGCGCAGACCTCGACCGCTTTGCCGAAGAAGCCAAGATGTTCGCCGAAAGCCTCAATATGGTCCGCAAACCCGCTAAGAATGCCGACGGCATTAAAGTGATAATATCTGGTCACCTGGCTGAACTTCTGACGTCAAGGGCCTCCATTCGAGAGCAACCTCGGTCCAACGCCAAGACCGCCAACAAGAAGAGCCAGCAAAAACAGCGCCGGCGGAACAACCGATGAACGCCAGTCTCAGCCGGCTTCAAGACCTGGCGCATTGCGATCACGGCATCTACATGTTCGCCGATCCGCGATGGACGGATTTTGGTCGCATACCGCGACAGCGAGGGCCGAGGTGAATCCCACGGCGAGCGATGGTAAAGGCGACAGCTGGTTCTGTTGGCATAGTGAGGGGGATATCCCGTTTGGCGGCTTGATAAAGGTTCGAGCTCATTACGCTAGTGCACTAAACCATCACTACCAGCGTTGGCAATATCCCTGTCGCCAATTGAAAGTCCATGAGTTATCGTAGGCGGGGAGGGATGATCATTCAGATAGAATTTATCGACCCAGATGGGCTAGTAGAAGTTCCGTCCATTACTATCGAGACTGAACTACCGGAGCAGGGCGACCGGTTGGAAGAGACCATCTTGACCATGGAGGAGGGCGCGGCGCGCACCCCTGCGACACAGTACCTGGAAGCACTGTCAAAGCAGCAGGCGCAGCAGGCTGGCAAGCCATCCAGGGCGGAGCGCTGAGGGGTAATGCCACCCCCTACCGGGGTGACGGGGAAATCGGCCGTCTGACCTTCGCCCGACCGTGGCCAGCGCATAGGTGGCGGTTGGGTAGCACCGAACCAAAAATCGGAATCCGTCAACGAAACAACGCACCGGTTATCGGGCAGGCCGTTCGATATCGTATGGAGGGCACAAAGAGGTCACTTAAATCCCGACTTTCCATAATGCCGGCGCCTCCCGCGTCACCTCAATCTACGAACCATTGTCCGATCTGTTCGTTATGATATGGTGAGCTAACGGACTCCGACTTGCTCCGTTAATCCCCGATTGCCAACCCCATCGGCGAG
This sequence comes from Bacillota bacterium, assembly GCA_021846365.1. Taxonomy (GTDB): domain Bacteria; phylum Bacillota; class Sulfobacillia; order Sulfobacillales; family Sulfobacillaceae; genus JAJZXC01. The sequence continues at coordinate 1,069 of JAJZXC010000165.1, forward strand.
GCAACGCGAGCCGTGATCGGAGGATCCCTCAGATCGCTCCGCGGCATCGTGGGCGATCAGAGCGGCGCGTCAGACTGACCAATGTGCCTCGCTCAAGCAGCCTTGACCCTGTCGAAGCCGAGGCGCCGGTTCGTGGTCCACCGAATCAGTTGCTGATTGCGAATTGAGGTGACGACACTCGCCAGCGCCACCGACCCGGCGGTTGATCAGCTCATGCTCTGATGTTTTTGTGGTCCAGCCAGGCAGAGGTCGTTGACTTTCTCCCCCGATTACTGGCGTTACGTAAGCCCAATTGCTTGCGCAGCACATAAGCCGGGATATGGGCCCGATTGCGCTCGCACTTCTCAACAGATTGGCCTGATTTGATTTGGTCGGCGTCGAGCGCACGCAGGTAGGCAATGGCCGCGTCTACGCGGCCGCGCCAGAGCAAGGTGAGCAGACGATGCAGCACCGTGTTGCGGACCTTGGCACCGCACGAGACCATGCTCAGTTCTTGGGCACATTTTTCCGGTAGATGAAACCAATCCAGGATATAGATTTTTCGCCTACGATGTAGCGCTGGCCCAGAAATTTCCGACCTATCCGCACCTACGTGCTCTGTACCCGCCGTGTTTCTGATCCGCCAGCAGCTTTGCTGATTGGATGCGCCACTTATCAAGTGGCGAATATTGCCTTGACAGACCTTGACGGCGAGGCTCTCTTGGACAGCGTGGCCGCTGATTTAGCCACCCATCTCTGGAGCCCGACCGATCGCGTCTGTCTGGCGTTGGCGTTTCACAGGCGGTTTTCCACCATCTCGACGGACCCCGCGTTTCGCCGTATACTGGATTTAACTCGGCAAGTGGATCACGAAGAACAAACTATATCGCAGCCTGCCTTCATTCTCGGATTCAGCGGGCGTCAACTTTCACCATCAAGTGCTGGAGGTGTTGGAAATGACGGAACTCATGCGAATGGTGGAACGCAAGGCCACAAAGAAGGTCAGCTTGAGGCAAATCAAGCGACGGCCCGACGGCCGCTGGCGTTGGAGATTGACGTTGCTATCATTGCCGACGCCACAGGTCTTACGGAGGATGCCGTTCGCCAGCTAGGATCCCCACGACCTAATTCAGATCGGCCAAACCGCCGTGGCAAAGATTCTCAGGGTTGGCCAAAGCAGCAACAGCACTCACCACCTCACATCCTTGTCATATCTTTAAGGAGAGGATCGCGATGTCTATGGCGCCTGAAGAGAATCCATCGGCTTTGTCGGCGGATTTTGGCGAAAAGGTCAGCATCAGCCAGCTGATTCTTAGTCGCCTGGACGACATCCGTCATGATCAAGATATCATGCGCCAAGAACTTGGCGAACTAAGCCAAGAAATCAAGCAAGAAGTGAGCGGGCTACACCAGGAAATCAAACAAGAAGTGAACGGGCTACACCA
>JAJZXC010000165.1:2592-7398 GCA_021846365.1 Bacillota bacterium
CGGGCTACACCAAGAAATCAAACAAGAAGTGAGCGGGCTACGTCAAGAAATCAAGCAAGAAGTGAACGGGCTGCGCCAGGAAATTAACGGCCTGCGCCAGGAAACCAAGCAAGAAGTGAGCGGGCTGCGCCAGGAAATTAACGGCCTGCGCCAGGAAACCAAGCAAGATCTTAATACATTGCGTCAGGAAATGAAACAGGAAATTAGCGGCCTGCGCTACTGGGCAGGGGGAGGCATTATCGCCGTGCTTGTCGCCACGGTAACTATCATCCTCACCATAAAAGCTTAACCTTCGTCTCGCTCGGGCCATGGGTTTCGCAAACAAGCGTCTTTAGCAAACCAGGCCCAGTTTCCTCAGTGCGGCGAGAGCAACCCCAAAACATGATGTGCGCTGAGGCTGTCGAAGGATCTAATATAGCGATCGGTCAGGCCTTGGGGGCGGCAGCTGCCTGGTCGCAGCTTTGGGGACCCGATGCCCTTTGGATGGAGACCCTCGTCTCATCGATCTCCAAGCCAAAATCCATCTCCAGCCGTGGGTGACCGGCACGGCATGGTCAGCCTATCATGGCGTCTCGCCGCAGACATCGGATCCGTACGCCGTCTATCGCGTTTTAGACCGAATGGCCCGCCAGGAAGAACAAGTGCAACAATGGCTGGTCTCCCAGTATTTGTCAGCTTCGGAGGCGGATCCGGCTCTCATCTTTTTTTACGATTTGATGTCCGCGTACGTGGACGGAACCGCGAGCCCGCTCGGCCTCGGCCTCGGCGCAGGGATCAATGAACCAGGAAACGATGGGAGAGACCCGGGAAACTCCCAGCGCCTGGGCTTGGGGTCCTGAGACGGTGGGAAATGGATGCCTCGGCGCATTTTAACGGCGAGAACGGAAATCCTCCCGTCCCGCTGAGGCGAAGCCAGGAAGCGGGAAAGAGAAGATGGCAACTCACATCAAACGCGTCGTCAGTCCGCCATCAATGGGCACGATTGCCCCCGTCATAAAGGTAGCTTCGGTAAGCAAAAAGACGACCAGTGCAGCCACCTCTTCCGGGGTGCCCACGCGGCCTAAGGGATGGAGTTTGCCCCAAGCCGCCACGGCGGCGTCGGGATCTTGGGGAGAAAATTGGTCGGCGGCCCAGCGGAGCATCGGCGTGTCAATCGAACCGGGGGCAATAGCGTTCACTCTAATACCGTGAGGAGCAAGGTCGAGCGCCATCGACTTGGTCATCGTGAGCACGGCCCCTTTGGACGCGGCATAAGCCAAGACACGCTCCTGGCACTGAAATGCCTGGGCTGAGGTGGTATTGACCACCGCCCCGGAGCCAGCGGCAATCATCATCGGCACCACATGCTTAGCTACGAAAAACTGGCTGAATAGATTAACCCGCAAGGTCCGCGAAAACTCCTCACCGTCTGTGTCGAGCACAGTTCCGTAGGTTTGAATCCCGGCACTATTGAAGAGATAGCGGACCGGTCCCATGGTCTCCCGGGTGTGGTCAGCAGCCCCGGCCACCGCCGCTTCATTGCTCACGTCGAGCACTTCACCGCGCACCTGCCAGCCTTGGCCGGCGGATTCTTGCACCAAAGCGGTCAGGCCTTGGCCATCCAGGTCCCAAGCCGAAACCGCCATTCCGTGTCGCGCCAGTGCGATCACCGTGGCCCGCCCAATGCCCTTGGCGGCACCCGTAACGACAGCCAGCGGAGGCATCACACACCTCCCTTGACCGGTCGCCAAGGCATATCCGGAACCGTCTGGTCCTCAGGGTCGGCCCAGGACTGGTTGGGCACCAACGGATACCAGCCGGCACGGCTGGGATCGCGGTCATAGGGATAGCCTCCCAATTCCCGAAAGCACTCGGCATAATAACCGACTCGGTCAGCATCTAGGGTGACGCCGAGGCCAGGTCCCGAGGGCACCTCGATGGCGCCGTCCTGGTAGCCAAACTTGCCGCCAGTGATCACGTCATCGCGCAGTTGATGATAATGGGCATCGGCCGCGTAGGTGAGATTGGGCATAATCGCCCCCAGATGCAGCATGGTGGCCATCTGCACGCCAAGTTCGCCCGAGGAATGCACTCCCACCGGAAGCTGAAATACATCGGCGATCGCCGCCGCCTTGGCGCAGGCCCGAATACCGCCCCAAAACGTTGTGTCCAACAAAACGACGTCCACCGCCGGATCGCGTAGATTGGCCACCAACTGCTCGAAGTTGACCACCACGGTGTTGGTGGCCAACAGCACGGTAGACCGTCTCCGCACCTGGCGCATACCGTTTAACCCCCAAATCGGGTCTTCCAGATAATCATTGGTCAGTCCCGTGATCCCCTCGGCCATCCGCAGACTTTCGGCCAGGCTCCAGGCGGCGTTGGCGTCTAGACGCAAGCGGTCGCCGGGCATGGCGGCGGCCAATGCGCGATAGCATTCCAATTCATACTCGGGCGGGTAAACGCCGCCTTTGAGTTTGTGGGTAGCAAAGCCAAATTCTTGCTTCAGGTGCAAAGCATGGTCGACAAGCTGATCGATGGTGCGCACCTCGCCGGCACCCTCCGGATTGGGAAATCTGAAGAAGAGATAACTGGCAAAGGGCACCCGGTCACGCAACTTCCCCCCTAAGAGTTGGTAGACCGGGCACCCCAGGCGCTTGCCGGCAATGTCGAGACAGGCAAATTCGATAGCCGCCAACAACTGCAGCCGGTTATTGTAAAGGCTGGCGGTCGGATTAGCCAGTTTGAAACGCAACGCCTCTTGATCCATTGGGTCATGGCCCAACAGATACGGCTTCAGGCCGCGAATGGCGGCTTCAGCGCTCTCTCCGCCGCCTCCCATTTCCCCCAGTCCGACGAAGCCATCATCGGTAATCACTTCGACCAGCGTCCGCACGAATCGGCCCCAGTGTGCGCCATTGCTATGCCGCAAGGGGGCTTCGAGAGGGACGCTGACGGTAATCGCCCGTACATCGCTAATTTTCACGGAATCCTCCACTCCTCAAGCGACAAAGCCGGTCAAAGTTTCATAAGTTGGCGCAGCCCATTCTTAGCTGCCATGATGTGGTCCTGCACCGCCTTAGCCGCCTTGTCGCCACGACCAGCCCGCACGGCTTCGAAAATGACCCGATGATCCTTTTCATTGGCGATGGCCTTTTCGTGCGCTCGCCCATAATATCCCCGCGCGGTCACGTAGTGCGCGTGAAGCGACCGATATAGGCGCACTAGCTCGGGATTGTCCGCCATTTCGACCAGAGTTTCATGAAAACGAATATCAGTCTCGTTGTAAGTCATATAGGAAAAGGGCTGGGTGCCAGCCAACTGTTCCAAGTGTATGGCGGCCTGCTCCAATTGGTTTAGCCTGTCTCCGTCTATCTCTGCCGGCATGTGGGTCACGGAAAACATCTCGACCATGAGGCGCGCATCCAAAATATGCTCAACATCCGCAATGTCTAGGGTGCGTACGAATGTGCCCACTCGCGGCCTGATGACCACCAGACCCTCAAGGCTCAGGCGGCTGAGCGCCTCCTTTACCGGCTGGCTGCTGACGCCGAGCGCCTCAGCCAACTCGCGGACGTCGAGCCTTGCCCCGGTGGTCAGTTCACCGCTGAATATGGCATCGCGAATGCGCTGATAGACGTCGCTAGCGAGTCCGCCTCGTTCAACCCGAGTCAAAAACATCACCATTCACCTTCTTTGCCGCAAGATTTATCCCGTGACGCGGTGCGGCCCTTTCTCTTTATTCTTTTCCCCGTCAGGGGGTTCCCCTGGCCCGCAAGGATCCGCTTCCGCACTGGGTTCTCCCGGCCTTTCGAGTCGGCGGCAACGCTAGGCTCGCCGTCCAGCTCGGGCGGAGTTCGGCTGCCCAAAGTCGGTTTTCCGGTCTAGAGCTGTAGATTTGTCAGGTTTTCCAGACCACCCCACTCCTGTGATCCTTTTGACGAAAACCTTCCACAACGTTATTGCAACGTTAACGTTATTGTACCGTTATTGTAGAACTAACACAGAAGCGGGCCATAAGCCCACCCTGAGACCGAACCCGACCGGTAGCTCAAGCCTACGGGCCACCAGACCAGCCGATGCAGACCCTTTCGGGCCCCCTGATCGCTTCAGCGGAGTTTGAGGATGGCCAAATAACGAGTCGCACATGCCTTGCCCCAATCACCATCCCGAAACACAATCACTACCTCAATAAATTACATTAAGCGGATAGTTATCTGATGTCAAGCGTGTGATATATTTGTGTATTTATGTTGGTGCACTAAACAAAGCTGCCAGCAATGCCACCAGATTATCCCACAAGACGGTCGTCTTTGATAGCTTAGCTCACCCGGCCCGCTGCCGAAGATGGGCGGAGCCAGGATTGATTTTCGGAGCAGCAGATCGGGAACTGCCAACCAATCCGAGACTTTCCCGGCCAAATGCATGGCTACGGGTGCTGGCCCATAATCTTTGACACCTTGGCCACGACATCCAGGAGCAGCTTGAGCCTGTGATGGCGGGCTTTCGCCTGGGAGCCAATCCATGGAGAGAAATCTGCAGCCATCGACGGCCGACTTCTTCGCCGAAACCGATTGAGACTCCTTTGGCCGCCGTGGCGCCAACTCACGTCTGCACTCCAGGTCCCTGGCTCTTAGCCGGGAAATGCGTGCAGACGGAGCATCCGCAAGCGGCCCTACCCTGGCTGCGGGTAAAGACTGCAGGGCTACGGCAAAGTTCCGGCAACCCGCATGGTTGATGGATATTAATAAATAGTGGACAGCCTCTTTTCACAGGTATATCATTGGATTATGAAACCAGAAACTTCCATGATATCGGTTCCTATAC
>JAJZXC010000005.1 GCA_021846365.1 Bacillota bacterium
TATTTGACGCAGGGGTGGTAGAATTGTTTGACGCAGGGGTGGTAGAATTACGTGACGTTTTTTGCCCTCAGGTGGGTGAATTGTTTGGCGTTCGACAGCAATCAAGCGGTATATGGCGAGCCACTGAGCCAGTTCATCACATCGCCTCTACTGAAATCACGCGCGGATGAAGAGGGTGGTATTGCCTGTCGAGCTGTCACGATGGCGCCATTCCACACCTTCGACACTCTAATAGCGAGAACTATAGTTCGTTACTGCGTCCCTCTAGAAGATCCACCCCCAAATCCATTACTGAACACGCGGACATTTATCGATCTTAGGGACTATGCGGACAATACCGATGTTCCGCAAGTCGGGAAACGCAAAATCACCAGCTTTATATTCGGTAAAAAGAACTTGCCTTTATTTGCGGCGCATCCTGATAAAATGATGGCACGGCTATTCGAGCCGTAGACACTTAAATGGCTAGAAAGGGCAACAGATGTCTGGTCCCACCACAACGCGACCGAATTTGGCTCTTGCCGTGATTGTAATCGGAGTGCTAATCACGGCGGTCGACGGCACCATCGTAGTCTTGGCCCTGCCCACCATGATGCGCACGCTGCACACGCCGCTCACCAGCGTCGTCTGGATTGTCATGGCCTACCTGTTGACGATGACCCTGCTCGCTACCCAAGTAGGTCGCCTGGGCGACGTATTCGGGCGCATCCGGATGTACCAGGCTGGGTTCGTCATCTTCATCGTTGGTTCCGCCTTATGCGGGGTTTCGACCAGCTGGCTCGGCCTCGTCCTGGCCCGGATTCTTCAAGGCATCGGGGGAGCCCTGATCGGCGCCAACAGCGGGGCAGTGATCGCCGACGTGTTTCCTCCCCGGCAACGGGGCCGAGCCTACGGCTATAACGCTATCGGGTGGAATCTCGGCGCCATCTTGGGCATTTTGCTGGGCGGATTCATCACCACTTATTTTTCCTGGCCCTGGATCTTTTTCATCAATGTGCCCATCGGCATACTGGCCCTCGGTATGGCTCGGCATGCCTTTAGCCCCGACGCTTCTCGCCACCGCCACCGGTTTGACGTTCTCGGCCTGGTAACTTTGGCCTCAGGCCTATCACTCTGGTTGCTGGCCATGACCCGTTTGGCGTCTCGAGGTTGGTCGCACACCACGGCCCTCTTATCCGGCCTGGGACTAGTTGGCCTGCTGGGGTTTGTCGGTGTGGAGTCGCTGCAACCCGAGCCCTTGCTGCACCTCAGCCTGTTTCGGATCCGAACGCTGACCTTTTCGCTTCTGGCAGCGTTCTTCCAGGGACTGGGTGGTTTCGCCGTGCTCTTCCTGATCATCATGTATCTGCAGGGGGTGCGCAACCTCACCCCGCTCGACGCGTCGTTACTGCTCGTGCCTGGTTACCTGGTCGGCGCGGTGGTGGCGCCCGTCGCCGGCCGCATGGCCGACCGGGTTGGACCTGTCACTCCCGCCACCGTCGGCTTGGGTTTGCAGGCTCTCGCCATTTTGGTCTATGCCCAAGTGTCGGTTTCGACTCCCCTTATCGTGGTTGCCCTGGCCAGCACCCTCAACGGCATCGGCGCTGCAGGCTTCTTTCCGGCCAATACTGCCGCCGTGATGCAAGATACACCCGCCGGTGAGTACGGCATCGCTTCGGGAATGTTACGAACCTTTGCCAATACCGGGATGGTCCTTTCGTTTGCCCTGGCTCTGGTCATGGCTTCAACGCGCATCCCCCGCGGACTCGCTTTCGCCATTTTCGTGGGCAGCCGCCATCTCAACGCGCACGCGCTGTCGCGCTTTATTAGCGGATTGCACATCGCGCTCCAGCTCTCCATCGTAGCCCTGGTGCTGGCGGCCATCGGCTCCGTCGTACGTAGCCAACCGGCGGCGATGGCTGCCGCCGACTCCAAACGGGCCACAGGCTGCTAGGGCCGCCAGTTGGCAGCTTGGCCAGCTGGGGTCGACACCTGGGTGGATGATGTCACTAGAAAGAGGCGTGGGATGAATTCTAAGCTTCAACGCAAGCTCGACCGTCGCATGATCGATTACCAGAAAATTGAACAAGCCGTCCGCTCTATCTTAGAGGCGATCGGCGAAGACCCCGACCGCGAAGGATTGTTAGAAACCCCGAGGCGGGTTGCTGCCCTCTATGAAGAAATCACCGCCGGCCTGGGCCAGGACCTGGAAACCGTCTTGACAGCCAAATTTCACGTTGATCACGATGAACTCGTCCTGGTCAAAGACATTACCTTCTCCTCCATCTGTGAACATCACTTGCTGCCGTTTTACGGACAGGCCCATATAGCCTACCGGCCTCGGGGGAGCGTGGTGACCGGACTGTCGAAATTGGCCAGACTGGTCGATGCGGCCGCCAAGCAACCACAGATTCAAGAACGGATGACGAACCAAATTGCCGATGCGTTAAGCCAGGCCCTCGAACCCCAGGGAGTCTTCGTAGCGGTCAAGGCCGAACACCTCTGCATGACCGTTAGAGGGGTAAAAAAGCCGGGCAGCCATACCGTTACCATTGCAACCCGCGGTATCTACCGCGACCCGGCACAAGCCGCCCCCATCCTTGGCCTGCTCGACCTGTAACGGTGCGACCAGCTTGCTCCGAGCGCATCCGCTCCCGGCGGGTGCGCCGCGGCCCGTCGCGCCTTCGCTTCAGTTATCTGCCGTGGGCACTATTCCACGGTCATGGCGGCCTCGGACCACGCATACCTATCCCCAGAGCGGACGTCAAGCGCCCGCTGGGGAGGCCTGCAGGGTGGACACGCGAACTCAGTTCTTGGAGGCGCTGGCCGACTGGCGCGCCGCAATCGACGCTTTCAACGGCGCCGACGCCGAGTGTCTCGACTATGCCATATATCGCTTACAAGCCGCCGAGGTCAAACTGGGCTGGGCCTTGCACCAGGCGCGCAAGGCCGGCCATGCCGGAGAGGACGCCCCCGGTCGGCAACCGGGTGGGTCGCGGCGGTCTAGCCGTGAATCACAGGCGCCTGGCGGGTGAATGGCCTGGCGGCACGTCTGCGTACGTTCTTCAGCCACAACTCCAGCATCAGCAGGGCGTACACCTGCCGCGATGCGGTCGGGTTGTCAGGCGCCATCGCTTGCAGCACATTTCTCACTCCAGCTGGCAATATCCATTCGTGAATCTCGGCGTCGGCGTCGGTCAGCACGTCCCACGCCATGGCCTGCAGCGGACCAGCCAACAGCCGGGTAAGCGGGGTGGGAAATCCCTGTTTGGGGCGGTAGACCACCGACTCGGGCAGGTGCGCTCGCGCTACCCGACGCAACAGCACCTTGTCTTGGCGTCCTGTGCGTCTTAGCGCCAGCGGTGTGCTGAGGGAAAAATCCACCACCCGATAGTCGCAAAAGGGCGACCGGATCTCTAAACTATAATGCATCCCGATGCGGTCCGATTTGACCAAGACGTCATCGGCCAGGAACCAGCGAAGATCAAACCCCTGCATAGCCTGCAATTCGGACAAGGCTTGGGCTTGCTCCCAATAACGCTGCATGGTGTCGGTGCGGTCACTTTGCCGCCACTCGGCCCGCAAGAGCGCCTGTTGGGCAAAAAAGTCAAAGGTGAACCCCACCCCCCGATAGCGTTGGCTGATGGAACCGAAGGATCGCTCAATGGCTCCCGCCCCCGGCAACCCCAAGGCCATCCAGGCAGCCCGCAGCAGGGCCGGAATTCTTTTGATCCGTCCTAAACTCAATACCTCTCCGTACCCCGCGTAACCGGCAAAGATCTCATCGGCCCCCTCGCCGGATAAGATAACCGTAACCGCCCGGCTGGCCGCCCGGGCCAAGCCGTCCAACGGCAACGCGGTAGGATCGGCCATCGGCTCATCCAGAATGTGCGCCAATTGTCCGATGCGTTCAGGCGTAATCGTTTCGCTGACGTCAACCCGATTGAGGCGAATGTCCGCCGCGGCCGCCACGCGTTGGGCCCATTCCGACTCATCGTAGCCCTCGAAATGGCGGGGAAACACCGCGGTAAACGCCTCTAGCGGATGCCCGGCCACCTTGACCGCCAAAGCCGTCAAAAGGCTCGAATCGAGCCCGCCTGAAAGAAAAACTCCCACCGGCACGTCCGCCGTTAAATGGTCAGCCACCGTCTCAGTCAGTAGCTTGTCCAACCTTTCCGCCCAGTCTTGACCACTGATATCAACCGTCGGTTCGGCCATCGCCGGCTGCCAGTAGTGCCAACGCTGGCGACGGTGGTGGGCGTGAAGCAACATCGCTTCGCCGGGCTCCAACTTGGTCACTCCGCTGAGTAGCGTATTGGGTGCGGAAACAAATCGGTGCGCCAAATAGGTCGATAAATAAGCGGGCTCCACCACCGGCTCAAAGCCAGTCAGCGCGTAAAACGCCTTCAGCTCGGAAGCAAAGGCCACACTCTGCCCGAGTTCCGCTACGTAAAGCGGTTTTTGGCCCATGTGGTCGCGCGCCAAGAGCAAGCGCTGGGTACGGCGATCCCACAACGCTATCACGAACATACCCCGCAAGTGTGTCAGCATGTCCGATCCATAGATCTCATACAGGTGCACCAAAACCTCGCCGTCAGTTTCGCTATTCACCCGGTGGCCTTGTTGTTCGATATGGCGCCTTAACGCGGGGTAGTTGTACAATTCACCGTTGAAGACAGCCACAATCTGACCATCTTCCGATCGGTACGGTTGCATCCCGTGCTCGACATCACGCACGGCCAATCGCCGCATCCCTAAGTCTATCCCGTGTTCGGCGAAGCGTCCTTCCCCATCAGGTCCCCGGTGTGCCAGCACCGCCAGCATGGCACCTACCTGACTCGGGTCGACAGGGCCGTCATTCCGCCACATTCCCGCTATCCCGCAGATATCCTGACCTCCTCCGCGCCCCTAGCGGCAGACAGACGGCTCCAGGGGAATAATACGGCTAGTGTAGCCCGACTCTCTGAAAACACTCTGAGCGCCACCTAAGAAATCGCTTAATCTAGATAGTCCTTGAGCTTCTTGCTCCGGGTGGGGTGGCGCAATTTGCGCAGCGCCTTGGCTTCGATCTGACGGATGCGCTCGCGAGTGACGCCGAATACCTGGCCGACTTCTTCCAATGTGCGGGCGCGGCCGTCGTTGAGTCCGAAACGCAGGCGCAACACCTTTTCTTCACGGTTGGTCAGCGTATCCAGCACATCTTCCAACTGTTCCTTCAACAGTTGATAGCCTGCCGCCTCTGCCGGCGCCGGAGCATCCTCGTCCTCGATAAAGTCCCCCAGATGCGAGTCTTCCTCTTCGCCAATAGGGGTCTCCAACGACACCGGCTCCTGGGCCACCTTGAGGATTTCCCGCACCCGCTCGACCGTGATGCCCATTTCCTTAGCGATTTCCTCGGGTAGCGGATCACGCCCATATTCCTGCAATAGCTGGCGCTGAACGCGGATCAGCTTGTTAATCGTTTCCACCATGTGCACCGGAATCCGAATCGTCCGCGCCTGGTCGGCGATGGCTCGAGTAATCGCCTGACGAATCCACCAGGTTGCATAGGTGCTAAACTTGTACCCCTTGCGGTAGTCAAATTTCTCGACCGCCTTGATTAGACCCAGATTGCCTTCTTGAATCAAGTCCAAAAACTGCATCCCACGACCCACATAGCGCTTTGCAATCGACACCACCAGACGTAAATTGGCTTCGGCCAGCGCCCGCCGCGCCTCTTCGTCGCCTTGCTCGATGCGCTTGGCCAAGTCAACCTCTTGCTCCGCATTCAACAGACGCACCCGCCCGATTTCTTTCAGATACATCCGTACCGGATCGTCGATCGCCACCCCGGTGGGCACCGACACCTCTTCTTCGGTTTCAGTGTCTTCGTCTGCGCTCTGAGAGGGATGGGTGCCATCGGGATGCAGTTGCTCGCCCACCAATTCGATGCCCATCTCGTTGAACATTTCATAGATATTATCGATCTGTTCGGGCGGCAACTCGATGGACTGCAACGTGTCGACGATCTCCCCGTAGGTTAGTTTTCCCCGTTCCTGACCGCGGCGGATAAGATCTTTGACTTCGTCAATTTGCGGAACGTCCTTCTTGCCCTGCACCACGCTATCCCTCCTTTCGCGCCTTTTGGCGGCCTAACCGTTCCATCGCCGCCCTAACCTCGCGCATTAATTCCTCGGCGCATTCGCCCTGTCGTGCTCTCTCTTGCAACGTCTGTAATCGCTCCTGCTCACCGCGTTCTTTAATCCGTTCCACAAAATCGTCAATGGCCGTTTGGCCACCGTCCGGGCCTTGCCACTCCAGCGCCTCCAACAACAGCCTCCTTCCGTCGGATTCCACCCCGTCAATCCAGTCGGCTAGGTTGTCGGTGCCCCGAGTCAAAATAAAATCCAGCGTCGTCTCCAGGTGGCCCTCGCGCGGCCATTCCGGCACTTTGGCCCGGACATCCGGGATGGCCTGGGGATGCCTGAGGAGCGCCGCCAGCAACTCCACATCCACGCTTGGCAGGGTCGGCGACGGTTTCTCCCCTGTTCTCCTCATATTATGCCTATTTTTTCCGAATGTATCCTTGGCTCCTTGCGAATCTTCTGCGCTTTGTGCTAGAATGCTAAGATCCACCCTCAACTTCCTTGCAATGATTTCCAGGTAGCCGTGTCGCTCCACCGGGTCGCTTACCGCCATCAGCAGTGGCCGCACAGTTTGCACCGCATAGGCTTTTTCGCGCGGGGTGGTGCCGTGAAGTGTCTCCGCCACCGCCGCCAGATAGGGCGTGTTGGCGTCGACCACCGCTCGCAGGGTCTCCTCGCCCCCTTGCTTGCGCACCTCGTCGGGATCCTTCCAGGCCTCGTTCCAACGTGCCCAATTGACCTTCAAGCCCACTTCCGATAAGATCACGAAGGCGCGCTTGGTAGCTTGTTGGCCGGCATCGTCCAAATCGTAGGCTAGCGTCACCTCCGAGCCAAATCGCGCCAACCAACGGGCTTGTCCGCTGCTGAGCGCCGTCCCCAGGCTGGCCACGGTTTGGTCTAGACCCGCCGTGTGACAAGCCACCACGTCAAAATATCCCTCGACCAACACCGGCACCGCGCCAGCCTGCCAGCGGGGCCGAGCCAAGTGCAACCCGTAGAGAACCTGTCCTTTATGGAAAATCGGCGTCTCTGGAGAATTCAAGTACTTGGGCTCTTGGCCGGAGTCCAAGGCTCGTCCACCAAAGGCGCAAATGCGCCCGCGGGCATCCCAAATCGGAAACATCAGCCGGTGGCGCCAACGGTCGTGCGCCTCCGCTGGTTTGTCGGCCACCGCCACCCCGGCCGCCACCATCTCTCGCTCAGACACGCCGCGTTCACGCAAGAAGGTCACCAAACCTCGCCAATCGCGCGGAGCGTAACCCAATTGAAACCGCTCGGCCACACTCCAGGGCAACTCTCGCCGGGCCAAAAACGGTTCAACGCGTTCTCGCCCGCGTTGAAAGTACTCCTGGCACCAGCCGAGCACACTATACAGCGAATCATGCGCCGATTGACGGGATGATCCCCGCTTGGGCTCAGCAATCCCCGCTTCTTCGCCCAGGTGTCGAACGACGTCGATGAACTCGGCTCCCTCTCGCCGCATCAAGAAGGTAAAAACCGTACCTCCGCTGTGGCAACCGAAGCAGTAAAACAGTTGCTGTTCGGCATCAACGCTAAATGACGGCGTCTTTTCGGTGTGAAAAGGGCAAAGTCCCCAGTAGTGCTTTCCACCGCGACGAAGCGCCACTGTTCTCGAAATCACTTCAACGATGTCCGTCGCCTGGCGGACGTTGGTAATCCAAGCCTCATACTCGGGGTCGGCCATTAGAGCGTCACCCCCGTCTACAAGAAAGTTCGCCGCCGACGACGATATTCCTTCTTACTTCTTGGCTAGAACGCACGATTACCCGGTCGGATTTTGTCGATGACGCTTCCACATGGTCAGCACGTGCTCCGCCGTCTCCTCAACCGCCTGATGGCTAACGTCGACGACAGGACAGCCAAGGCGGTCAAAAACGTGCCGCGCGTAGGCGAGCTCTTCGATGACCCGCGGCCAAGAGGCGTAACCCGCCGACGCAGCGAGCCCGAGTGCCCCCACCCGCTTTTTGCGTATCGACAGCAGGGCTTCGGGAGTAATGGTCAAGCCCACGATCTTGTGCGCAACCGCCTCAAGACTCGAGGGAAGAGGCAGTTCGGGAGCCAGAGGAAGGTTGGCCACCTTCAGTCGCCGATTGGCCAAATACAGGCTGAGTGGTGTCTTTGAAGTTCGCGACACCCCAAGCAGCACCAGTTCCGCCGCCAAGAGCGCGCCGGGGTCCTTCCCGTCATCGTAGCGCACGGCGAATTCCGCCGCCTCCACGCGTTGAAAGTAATTGCCATCTGCCCGATGGGTGAGCCCGGCCACTTCCTGGGGAGCGCGTCCGAACACGCGGCCGAGCCCCTGTATCATGGGGCCCAGCACGTCGACGGTGGAAATCCCCCGGATTTCCGCCGCCGACTGCAGGTATTCCCGCAAGGTCGCCCGCACCAACGAATGTACGATCATAGCACACGCCTCGTCCGCAGCCGATGCGACCACGCGGTCAACGGCCTCTTTGGTGCGCACATAGGTAACGCGGTCTACGCTCACCGCCGCCTCGTCCGCGAATTGCACGACTGCGGCGCGGAAAACTCGCTCCGCGGTGCCGCCGAGTGCATCCGAGACGATATATACTTTCGATAGCGGCGACGTCTTGCCCATCGTGCTTCCCCCCAACGCGTCTAAGCCCCTAGCTGCCCCTGGCCGGTAGCTGTTCCGGATCCCAAAACCGGCCGAGTTCTGTCTGCAACCGAGCCAGCAACCCCAGCCGCCGGCTCTGCACCGCCGGATCCGGGTCCATCACCAATACCCGCTCGAAAAACCGCTCCACGCACTCGATCACAGCGGGAATCTCCGCCCACCAAGCATCCATGCCCTGAGCGGCGGCCGCCAGGCGATCGGTCACGTCTCGCAATTCGGCCTCCTCAGCCACCGGGTAATCTCCCCCGCTCACCGAATTCCGCCGCTCGCCGAGGACCCTGTCGACGCGCTTGGCCACCGTCAGATACCCGCCAAATTCGGTCTCCGACCACCGCTCGGCCAACCAAGCCGCCCGCGCCGCCAGCGTGCCCAAACGGTCGTCGGCCGCGACCAGCGCGTCGAGCAGATCCACCTCAGTCGCTTCCGTCCACGCACTCTTCAATCGCCGCACAATCAAGGCCACCACCGAGGTCACCTCGAGGTTGGCCATCGCTACCGCCTTAGCCTGTTCCAACAACTCGCCGAGGCCTAGCGACGGCGCTATTGCCGATTCAGTCCAGATGCGCCCCAGGCCCAGAGCGGCGCGACGCAGGCCAAAAGGGTCTTCCGAACCCGTCGGTTGAATTCCGTGCGCAAGGGCCATCACGAGTGTGTCGGCGCGGTCGATGACACCCAGCACCTGCCCCACCCGGCCCGCTGGAATGGGGTCGCCCTGCCAGCGCGGAAGATACTGGTCCCGGATTGCCGCTGCCACCTCGGCCGGTTCCCCATCCTGTTCGGCATAAATGCCTCCCATGATGCCTTCCAACTCCGGAAACTCTTCCACCACGTGAGTCAACAGATCGCATTTGGCCAAATCCATCGCCCGCAGCACCTGGTGCTCCTCTTCGCCCCCCAATTCCCATTGCGGCGCGGTCATCCGAAAGATGGCCTGCATGCGCTCTACCTTGTCGGCATAGGTGCCCAAGCGGGTGTGAAATACGACCTGGGCCAGCCGGTGGCGGCGTGCCGCCAGGGGGGTCTTGCCGTCTTGGCGATAGAAATACTCCGCATCGGCCAGCCGCGCGCCCAGGACCTTTTCGTTGCCGTGGCGCACCTCTTCCATCGCCTCGCCTTTCCCGTTGCGAACCCCGATAAAGTATGGCAAGAGGCTTGGTTTGCCGGTGTCAGTGAGGACGGGAAAGTAGCGTTGGTGCACCTTCATCGCCGTCACCAGCACCGGCTCAGGCACCGTCAGGAACCGCGGGTCAAACTCCCCGCAAAAGGGCACTGGCCACTCCACCAGATTGGCCACCTCGCTCAAGAGATCCGGCTCGGCATCCATCCGACCACCGAGGGCAAGAGCCAGCTTGCCACCGCACTCGGCGATCTCCCGCCGTCGCCGCTTCCCGTCCAGCATGACTCCCAGCCTAGACTCTAGGGCCGCCAAGTATTGCGCCGCACTGCCCATCGCTACCGCTTGCGGATGGTCGGTGCGATTGCCGCGGGTCGTTCCGCCCGAGGGGATGCCGGCCAGTTCCACCGCCAGGACGCGATCGTCGAGCCAAAGCCCAACCCATCGCACCGGACGCACAAAACGGGCGTCGCCCGCGCCCCAGCGCATCGCGCGGGGCAGGCTGAGCGAAGAAAATGCGCGCTCGACGGCTCCCGGTAGTACCGCAGCAGCCGGCAGCGCAGGCTCCCTTCGACGCGCCACCACATAACGCTTGCCGTCGACGGTGGCTTCCGTCAGCTCTTCGGGGCGCTGACCGACTCGACGCAGAAAACCTGCCAACGCCGCCGTCGCTTGTCCTTCACGGTAGGCGGCTTCCAGGCGAGGTCCCCGGATTTCGGCGACGCGCTCTTGTTGCTGAGCGCGAACGTCTCCCCACACTGTCAAACGCCGCGGCGTCGACCCGGCAGTCAGGGACGCGATACCAATCCGCGCGCTCGTACACTCGGCCGTTAGTCTCTCCGCCAGTTCGCTGGCCAGCGCATCCACATACCGGCTGGGAATCTCCTCACAGCCGACCTCCAGCACCATCTGCAACGGATTCACCGCGCCACCTCCACTTGTGCGGTGGTTAGCGCGAGCCAACGCTCGGCCGCACTGCGGGCCAAGGTCCGCATCCGCCCGATGTAAGCCTGGCGCTCGGTAACCGCGATCGCTCCCCGGGCATCTAGGGTGTTAAACAGGTGCGAAGCCTTCAAGATGCACTCGTAACCGGGCCGAATCAGGTCCAGCTCAAGCAGTCGGCGGGCTTCGCCTTCGTAGCGGTTGAAGAGATCGCTCAAAAGGCGCGCATCGGCCTGCTCAAAACTGTAGCTCGCCTGTTCCCATTCCACCCGGCCAAACAGATCTCGATAACCCACTCCGGGTGCCCACTCAATCGACCAGATGTCGTCGACGCCGGCCAGGTAGCTGGTCAGGCGTTCCAATCCATAGGTCAATTCAGCCGAGACGGGCCTGCACTCTTGCCCTCCAATTTGCTGGAAATAGGTGAACTGAGTTATCTCCATTCCGTCCAGCCACACTTCCCAACCAAGTCCCATCGCCCCCAGACTGGGATTTTCCCAGTTGTCCTCGACCAGTCGGATGTCGTGTCGGCGGCGATCGATCCCCAGCGTGTGCAAACTGTCCAGGTAGCGTTCAACCACATCCTGGGGAGACGGTTTCAAAAGCACTTGAAATTGGTGATGTTGGTAGAGCCGGTTGGGATTTTCCCCATAGCGACCGTCGATCGGACGCCGCGACGGCTGAACGTAGGCCACGTTCCAAGCGGCCGGTCCCAATGCCCGAAAAAAGGTAAGCGGGTGCATGGTGCCCGCCCCCACCTCCAGGTCGTATGGCTCGGCCAGCATGCATCCTTGTTGCATCCAATAGGTTTTGAGGCGCATCACCACCTCTTGCAGTGTAACCGTCAACGAGGTTCCTCCACTTCTGTCTCCATCAGCTGGCCGAGAAACTGCAACGACCGCGGCGGACGGTTGAGATGGGCGGTAAGATTCAAGGTCAACAACCTAACCATCTCCCCCACCAGCCGCCCCCGCGTCTCGACTCCGCCGAACTTCGCCGGCGGAAGCTCCAGCCACCGGTTGGCCGTCTTCACCGCACCCGCTGAAAAGCGCGTGCTGCTGCCGCCCCGCATCAGCGCACAGTCAGCGCAGAGCGGTTCAAAATGCCCCGCCCGGATCACCATGCCCGCTTTCAGTTCCCCCTGACAGCCGGCGCAAGACGCGAACTGGCCGGCGAATCCTGCCGCACGCAACAAGTGCCACACGGTCGCCATCGCCACCGACGGCGGGTGGCGGCCTTCGTTTAGTGTCTCCAGCCCCGCCACTAAGGCATAAAATGCCTCGGGGGAGGAGTCGTGATCCGAAAAGCATTCGTCCACCACGTCAGCCATTAATGCTGCCCAGCCAATGCGGTCAAGATCTTCCCGAATGCGACCGAAGCCGTGAATCACTTCCGCTCCGACCACGGATTCCAAGCTGCTTCGTCCCCGGTACAAACTAAACTCAGTATAAGACAACGGATATAGACCGGCCAAGAGCGGACTCCGCGGCTTGCGCACGCCTTTGGCCACCGCCGCCACCTTGCCCTGGTTGATCAGGAACAACGTGACCAAGCTGTCGTTTTCCCGGTAGGGACGGGCTCTCAACACAATTCCCTGATCTTGATATGCGGCCATTTCTCACTCCCTGTGGGTAAAGCCCAGCCGTCGCAGCCAGTCTTCTTGGTCGCGCCAGTGCCGCCGCACCTTGACCCACAAGTCCAAATAGACGCGCGTCTGAAAGTATTCTTCCAATCCTCGCCGCGAGGTCTCCCCGATCCGGCGCAGCATGCGCCCGCCGGCACCGATGAGGATCGCTTTTTGACTTTCTCGTTCGACATACACCGTAGCCCGCAGGTACATCGTATGATTAGGTCGCAACGTGCGCTCTTCCACCACCACCGCAACCGAATGAGGAACTTCGTCTTCGGTCGCCAAGAGAATTTGCTCCCGTACCGCTTCAGCCACATAGGTGTCTTCCGGCTGGTCGGTAACCATGTCCTCCGGAAAGTAGGCCATGCCTTCCGGCAAGCACGCCAAGGCGTCGGCTAGCAATCGATCGATCCCGGTGCCAGTCAAGGCGGAGACGGCGTACCCCCGCTCATAGTCCGCCAGCATTCGATAGGCTGTCATGCGCTCCTCTGGCGTCGCCACCAAGTCGCTCTTGTTGGCCAGAAGCCATATCGGCGCACCCGCCGCCCGACACAGGTCGGCCCCCCAGTGGTCCTCCTCGCGCGGTGGACGGCTAACATCCACCACGTGCCATAGACCGTCAACTGCTTTGGCCGCGCTCCGTGCGTTCCGCGCCAGGTGACGATCCAGTGAACGTCTGGCTCGGTTCACCCCTGGGGTGTCGACGAGAATCAGTTCCGATCCACCGCGATGCAAAATCCCCCGAATATTCATCCGCGTCGTCTGCGGCTTGGGCGACACTATGGCAATTTTACGGTCCAAAATCGCGTTGAGCAGGGTGGACTTGCCGACGTTAGGTCTCCCGATGAGGGCGATGAAGCCGGAGTGGGTAATCATTCGCCGAGCCCCGGCCCAAAGGCGGCGGGCAGGAGTTCCGAGAGCCGCCAGCGTTCAAGGGCGGTCCCGTCAGCATTCCCGCCCACCACCCAGAAGTCGCCAAACTCCCTCAGCACCTGCCGACAGCCCCCGCAGGGCGAGATCGCCCGCTCCCCACCGACGACGGCGATGGCGCGAAATCGCCGATAGCCGCGGACCACGGCAGCCGCCACCGCCGCCCGCTCCGCACACAGGCCGAGGGGAGAGCTGGCATTTTCCACGTTGCATCCTTCAATCACGGTCCCGTCCTCGGCCAACAGCGCCGCCCCCACCGCAAACCGCGAATAGGGAGCATAAGCCCGGGCGCGCGCCTGTCGGGCCGCCCCAATCAAGGCCAAGACCGTCTCCTGGTCAATCTCCGCTTGCATGCTCAGCCCTCATCTCCCTCGCCAGGCCCTTGGTTATCTTCGTCCGCCATCCGCTGCACCACCACCCGTTTCACCCGTCGGCCGACCACCTTGGCCACGGTAAACCGGATCCCCTCGGCCGACACCTGCTCACCTTCCACCGGGGCCCTGCCCAAAAGATGCAAAATCAGCCCGCCCACGGTGTCCACGCTCTCATGCTCGAGAGCAACCTGCAACAATTCGTCGAGTTCGTCCAACTGAATACGGCCGTCGACCTCGTAAGTATCGGAATCGATCGGGCGCACTCCCAACTCTTCGACGTCGTATTCATCCTGAATCTCCCCGACAATCTCTTCCAGCAGGTCCTCGATGGTGACAATTCCGGCGGTCCCCCCGTATTCGTCCAATGCAATCGCAATATGAGTCCGCTGCCGCCGAAAGTCAGCCAATAGTTCGTCGATTTTTTTGGTCTCCGGCACATAGTGGACCGGGCGCATCAGGTCTTGGACCAAGGTATCCGGCGGTCGCTCGTTCCAATAGGCCAAAATATCGCGGGCATAAATCACCCCGACGATATCGTCCACCGTCTTGCGATAGATGGGCAGTCGCGAGTGTCCCCAATGTACCACCGCGTTGGCCGCCTGACGAAGCGTCGTCGTTTCTTCCAAGGCGTTAACGTCGATGCGGGGCACCATGACCTCCCGCACCACGGTATCCCCAAAGTCGAAAATCCCTTGAATCATCTGCCGCTCGTTGGCTTCCAGCAGTCCCTCTTCTTCACCAACTTCGACCAGGTTGCGAATTTCATCTTCGGTAACCAGCCGTCCTCCTTCGGCGGTAGCGCCAAACACCCTAAACACGCGCACCGCAAACCAGGTTAACGCTCGCGCGATGGGGAAGAACACCCGCGCCGACACCTCTAGGAAGGGAGCCAGCCGCGACGCCACCTTATCTGGATTATGCGCAGCATACGTCTTGGGCATGATCTCGGAAAAAAACAAGATAGCAATGGCCATGACCACCGTCGCCCAGGTGACGCCCAATTTTCCGAAATAGACGATAAACAAGGCGGTGGCTAGCGTGGAAGCGACGACATTGCTGACGTTATTGCCCACCAGCACGGTGGTCAACAGCCGGTTGGGTTCTCGGACCAACTTTTCCAGCCAATGCGCATGCGGATCACCCACCTCCGCCAAGTGGCGCACCTTGCCTCGCGATAGCGCCATCATCGCCGTTTCTGCCATAGAATACAGGCTGGATAAGATCAGCAATAAAATTAAGATGAAGATTCTAAGCCAATGTAAGTTCACGACTGTCTGAGCCCAATGGTTAGCCCGCAGCCATCAGCCGTCAGGACTAGACGGAACCCAGCCACGAGTCAGGCCTCCCCTTTCTCACCTAGACCGACCCCCCGGGAAACGGACCCTGCGCCCGGAGATCCATAATACGAAACCGCTAACGACCCCAACCACCGCCAGCAGGATCACGGCCACCAACGGTTCGTGGTCAAATCTTAACATAAGTCGGCCGGGCAGTTGGCCGACAATGGGGCCGAAGGCCCACAACCCCACCGCCGCCGCCCCCATCGCCGCCAACAATACCGCTCCCGCGGCCACGTCCTTGGCCGTCTTGGCCAGTTGGTGAAACTCCGGACTGACTAAGTCGACCACCGACTCCACAGCGGTATTAATCATCTCGGCCATCATAACCACTACAACCGCAATCAGCACACTGACAAACTTCGGTTCTGACAAGTTCACGAACCATCCCAACACCAAGATTGCCACCGCGGCTAACAAGTGAACCCGCAAATTGCGCTGAGTATTTAAAGCGTACCATAAGCCTTGAAAAGCATAACCAAAAGATTCGCTCAACGACTCAGCGCGTTTCACGCTGCAACCCAAATCCTGTCAGAATTTCCTCGGTCTTCGCCATCATCGCACTTTCCTGTTCCGGCTTGTGATGATCCCAACCCAGCAGGTGAAGCGTGCCGTGCACGGCCAAAAATCCCAACTCACGCGCGAGTGAATGGCCAAAGTCCTTGGCTTGGCGTTCCGCGCGCTCGACCGAGATCACCACATCGCCTAAGAACGGATCGTGAGCGTCACCCCCCTCGCCCTCCCGTTGCGCGAACGAAAGCACATCGGTCGGTTGGTCAAGGCCGCGGTAGGTCCGGTTAAGGGTCTGAATACCGGCGTCATCCGTCAGCAACACACTGACTTCGGTGTGGTCGCCGGACTCTCCGGTAGCCGCCAACACCGCCAACACCGCCCTCCGCACTTCGGGCGCGAAGCGTTCCCAGGTCTTTCCATCGCTGGTTACGTGTACCGGCATGCCGTCTACTCCTTGTCAATTTCGGGATACTCCACGCGTTGATGAAAAACCCCGGTCAGCACCCGGGTAAAGGTTTTGGCAATCGTGTCCAAATCCCTTAAGGTCACCTGGGATTCGTCGAACTGACCGTCGTGCAAGCGCTCGGCGATCAGACGTCTGACCGTTTGCTCGATCAAGGCGGGCGTCGGTTGCTTCAGCGTCCGGCAGGTCGCTTCGCTGGCGTCGGCCAACATTACCACCGCAGTTTCCCTAGACTGCGGGCGCGGACCTTCATAACGAAAATCCTCTTCGACCACCCCGTCCCCGGTATCGGTTTGCACCGCCTTGTCATAGAAATATCGGATCAGCGTCGTGCCGTGATGCTCGCGAATAAACTGAACAATCGCGTCCGGCAAATGGTGCGCCTTGGCCAGTCCAATCCCATCGCGTACATGCGCGGCGATAATCTCCGCCGAAAGACTGGGGGGCAAATCGTCGTGCGGATTTTCCCCACCGAACTGGTTGTCGACAAAGAAATAGGCGCGCTTGGACTTGCCGATATCGTGGTAGTATGCGCCTACTCGGGCCAACAAGGAGTTCCCGCCAATGGCTTCGGTCGCCGCTTCGGCCAGATTACCTACCATCATGCTGTGGTGGTAGGTCCCGGGAGCGTCAACGATAAGCTTGCGCAGCAAGGGTTGGTTGGGATTGGAAAGTTCAATCAGTTTCATTGCGGTGACCAGGCCCAGCGGTCCCTCCACCAGTTGCAGCAAACCTCCCGCCAGCGCCGCGGCCAAGAGTCCGTCGACTGCGGCGTAGACGAGCCCTTGCCAGACCGGATATTGCACCAGCGAGGCTCCCTGCATCCAGTCCATCCCGGCCAGTCCGAAAAGGTTGACCACCCCTACCGCCACCCCGGCCCACAAAATGTCAAAGCGATGGGACAGGCGCTTAACGCCCAAGACCCCGGCGACGGCCCCCAGAAACGACACTAACGCCACCGTAATGCTGGAATCCGTCAACGCTGCGATGGCAAGGCTCAAAACGCCCGCCAAAATCATTCCCAGGCCGGAATCGTAGAGCACGGCC
This sequence comes from Bacillota bacterium, assembly GCA_021846365.1. GTDB lineage: Bacteria > Bacillota > Sulfobacillia > Sulfobacillales > Sulfobacillaceae > JAJZXC01. The sequence goes on from JAJZXC010000005.1 coordinate 17,114, forward strand.
ACCATGACCGCGGCCGTAGGTACCATCAGATAACTCACCACGGAAAAATTCTTGAGCAAGTCGGAACCCAGCAAAAACACCACCAAGATGGCACCGGTAACCGCCACCTGGGTGGTCTCCTGCAGCAACCCACGGCGCTGAAACCACACGTATCCGCCCAAGATTCCCACCAGCACGCCGCTTAATAGCAAAGAACCGGCGTACGGTGCCACGTTAATTCCCCGGCTCAGCAGCCCGAGTTCGCGCAGAACGCGAATGTCGTTACCGGTAACTCGCTGGCCCTGGACCAACACCGTTTCCCCCCGCAAAATCTTCACCAGGGGCACGCGGCTGGCGGCCTGCTGCCGACGCTGCCGGGTGGCCGTACGGTTGACGAAAGTGTTGGGCGCAATGAGGCTGCGGGTAAAATCGGTTAAAAAGAGTCTGAGGCCCGGGTCCGTCTGTTCATCGGATGCCAGCTGAGCTGCGCCGTCGCGGGCAAAGGTGAGGGCTACCGAGGTATTGCGCACATCCTCGTTGCCGAGTACGGAAGAAATAATGACCATCGCCTGTTGTTCTAGGGTCGAGATGCCATTAGCCGAGTTGGGTGGCAGACGGAGCACCTGTCCCCAGATGGAGGCCGGCAAACTTACGGGGATATCCTGGGCGGCGACGGCTTCTCTCGCCTTGAGTGGTGCCGCCTTGTCCATGCTCAACGCAGCCAACAAATTAAAGCGATTGACCACCTGTTGGCGGGCGGCGTCGAGGACATGGCGATCGACCGTCAGCACCCGGCCAACCGATATCATTGCTTCCTTGCGGGCGTGTTCGGTCGCTCCCCAGTCGACCACACCGTAGGGAGCATACACGGTTCGCGGGGCTAAATCCCCTACATGCACGTCAATTCGTTGCGAGATCAGGGTCCCCGAAAAGATCGCGGCAATGGCGAGCCAAGTCAAGGCGGCTACCGCAAGTTGACGGGCTGCCTTTCCCCACAACCACGGACGCCGTTCGCCGGTCATAGCCGACCACCATTCACGTCCCTTCAGAATCGTGCTCATGCTCGTCTGCCTCTCTAGCCTCCTCATACTGGTCGTAGGCCGCAATGATCCGCGTGATTAGATGATGGCGGATCACGTCGCGGGAGCCCAGGGAAATCACCGCGATATCGGGAATGGAGGCCAAAATTACGGCCGCTTCGGCCAACCCCGACCGCTCACCATGAGGTAGGTCCACCTGAGTGGCATCACCCGTAACCACAATTTTCGAGCCATGGCCGAATCGGGTCAGAAACATTTTCATCTGAGCATGGGTCGTGTTTTGCGCCTCGTCAAGAATGATGAAACTATTATGCAGCGTCCGCCCTCGCATATAGGCCAGGGGCGCGATTTCTATATGTCCCCGCTCGCGTGCGCGCTCCACCGCTTCCATTCCCAGCATTTGATATAGCGCGTCGTAGAGCGGGCGCAGATAGGGGTGCACCTTCTCTTCCAGGTCGCCGGGCAAAAAACCCAGCTTTTCACCGGCCTCCACCGCGGGCCGAGTCAGGATAATCCGCTCCACCGTCTGCGTCCTCAGCGCCCCTACGGCCATGGCCATGGCCAAATAGGTTTTGCCGGTGCCCGCCGGACCCATGGCGATCACCAGCGTATGACGACGAATAGCCTCGATATACCGTTGCTGCCCGATGGTCTTGGGGCGAACGCTCTTGCCTTGAGCGGTGGTAAAGACATTTTCGGTCAGGAGATGCAAGAATTCTTGCTGTGCACCTTCTTTGACCGCCAGCAGGGCATTTTCCACCGTCTCCCGACGCACCGCCTCCCCGGCATAGGCCCATTCCGCCAAAAGGTCCAACACCTCGCGAGTCTCCGCTTCGGCGTCCGGCGTGCCTTGAATGGAAATGATGTTGCCGCGCGCCGTCAACTTGACCGTCAATGTCGCTTCAATCAGTCTCAAATGTTCGTCGCCGCGTCCGAAGAGCGTTGTTGCCGCATGATTGTCCGCAATCACCCACTGGGTTTGTGGCAAACCGAACCTCCTTGCCAATATTTATTCGCTCGCTTTCCCGCCTAGTAGCGGGGGGACGACGGCGATGTTCTGTTCGGCCTGTCGGATCAGCGTAACCGAAACCCCCCCTCGACTTCGGCGAATATACCGCGCTTGCTGCAACCATCGTCCCCCTGCGGGCAAATCCGCCATCATTCGCCGCTCGGCACGCTTCATGGCCAGAACAGTGGCCTCTCTCGCCGTGAGTTGGCGTGTACTTTCCTTGATTTCATTATATACTACCCGGCGCCATTCTAACGGTATTTCCACTCCGCGGTAAACAATCGGGCGAACTTTGACGCTGCGTCGGTACTGTCGAAAGGGCAGGCGCGGCCAACTCAGCGGGATGGCGGGGCCATGATCAATCAACAACTGGTAATCGGTTCTGTGCGGGGCCTGGACTTTGACCCGCCGCTCGGCAAACGCTTGGTAGACGGTGGTGCGGTAGGTCACTTCGGCAATCACGCGCCCAACCGGCGGCACCATCATGCGATGTCGGCCAAGGGCAAATTCGACGCCACCAATCAGCGGCTGGCCCTTGATCACCCGGTCGCCAGCGCCGACCAGCGGCTCGCCCAGGTAGGTCTCAACCTTGAGCACCCGACCCGCCTCGCCGGCTACCAGTGGTGCCGAGCGGGCAAGAGGCGGCCGACTGGTCATCTCCGCGGCTTGAATCCTGGCCACGATGCCGGTGAGACTGACCCGGACCCAGAAGAAGTTGTCCAACTGCCGCTCCATGGCCATGCTGATAGAGCGCAGATTAATGCCGTCACGGCGCACTCCCGCCCGCAGCCCCACTTTGGCCGCTGCAGCGATGAGTTCCTGGCGTGCCTTGGGCCGCGAACCGAGGGTGGGGGCATCCACGATCCATATGTGCCCGCTTAGCCACCAGACTCCGATCAACCCCGTCAGCAAGCCCGCCCACAACCAAGGCCGCTGCGATGCCCGGCGAACGGCCCGCGCCAGGCCCTGCCTCCGCCCGAAGTGGACCTCGACGTGGTGGATGCGCGCACTGCGATGCAAAGCCGGCACCGTCTGCCGCGACACGGCGCACCACAGAGCGCCGTCGTCATTGCGCCTGATCGCCCAGATTCGAAATCCTTCGCGACTGAGGTCGTCGAGCACCCGTTCACTGTTTGCGCCTTCCAGTCGGACTTGTACAAATCCGGCCAGATACCGACCGATCAATTCAGTCACGGCTCTGCCCTCCCCTCAAAGCGGAGCCCGCTCACCTGTCCGCCGATCACTATCACCGGCCTGTCTAACCAGTCTATCGTCAGGCCGCTGCCTTCAATAACCACCCTCCCCTCGGGTACGGCGACGATGACTTCGGATTGCCCAAAGCGAACGATTCCTCGTTGATTTTCGATCCGCACCTTCAGTCCGCCGACGATTTCGACACGGCTTACGCCAAACAGCGCCTCGGCGGGAACCTCCGCGATTTCTGCCAGACGGTAGAGCCGGGACCCTTTCTTCATGCCCTATCTGCCACCGGGCCTTGCGGCCTCAGGCGGTGGTTCTCCTCTCTCGCCCAATTCCCCGCAATCCTGGGCGGCCTTGCTTCATGCTATGCGAAAGCTTCTCCCAGCATGAGACGGGCCCGCACTGCCTGCTCGAGCCGCCAAGCAGGAAAACGCGCCACGGCGTCGAACACCTTCACATGACGATCGCGCAATCATTGACGGATTCCAGTGCGGAGGCTCGGCGCCGCCTGGTGGGGGGGACGGCGCCAATGCTGCTCCACCCTCGGCCGCACCCGCCGACCCACTGGCGACAAGCCAAGCTCATAGTGACCCGCGGCTGTTGGGCCAGATGTGAATTTTGCCATTTTAGCCGTTTTGTCCCCCTCAGCCAAGGCAAGGCGGTTCCGCCCGTGCTCGGCATCCCCGACGCCGTGGCCGAACTCCAGCGAGCGCCTGCCTTCGACGGGGTTAAAGTAGTAACCGGACTCAGCTTTCAAGCCCCGCTGGAATATTTTACGCATCTGATCCAGGCGCTACGAGAAGCCACCGGCCAGCCGGTGCAAGCCTTTTCCGCCGTGGAAGTTGACCATTTGGCACGGCGATTGGCCTCATCGGCGCGGGAGATCCTGACTGAATGGAAGCGCCAGCGACTCGACCGGTTGGGTCCCGGGGGCGCCGAGCTGTTGGTGCCATCGGTGCGGCCGTCGCTGGCTCGCTACCGCATATCCGTGGAACGTTGGTTGGAAATTCATCGCGTGGCGCACTCGCTGGGACTAAGGACAGCGGCCGGGCTGATGTTTGACGCCCGCACCACTGCCGCGCAAATTATCGAGCATCTGAACCGCCTGAGAGAAGTTTGCGAGGGACTCGACCATATCGAATTGCAACCCCTGGAGTCGGCCCAAACCGCATTGACCCCAATCAGGCCCCCTCGCCTCGACCAACTCTTGCGGGTAGCCGCCGCCACCAAGACTCTGTGGCCAGACCTGCCGCTTCATATCCATCTCCGCAGCATCGCGTCGGCCGACGCCGAGATCTTGCTCGCCGATGCCGGAGTGGACCGCATAATCGAAACGGTGTTGGAGGTTCAGCCGTGAACAATCCCTTGCTTTGGCTCCCTACCCTCGATCTTAGCCAGCACCCAAGCGACGATCCCTGGCTGGTTCGGATGGGTCAACGATTCGTCAACCGGTCGGCAGGCCGCGGGCACATCATCGTCGCCCCCGCCGCCGTTCCCGCCTGTTCGGCGCTGCCCTCGCTCGGCACCACCGCACCGGTCTCGGGAGCCCGCGCCTGGATTAGCCCATGCCACGGCGACGTCGGCTCGCTGACGGCTGACCTCGAAACCGAGGTGCCGGGCGATCCGGCCGCCTGGGAGGCGGTTTTTCGGGGGGAGGCCAACCTTATGTTGCGGCGCCCACCGGGGATGACCCTGCACGCACTCAGCTATGCCTTCGCCGAGGCCGTCGAACCGCTCTCCGCCCGACTTTGGGTCGAAGGCACCAGTTGGGGCTTCGCCGCCTGCTACTGGGTTCTCAGCCTCCATCCAGAGTGGGGGTTGTACGGTGCTCTCGATCTCGCCGACGCTCTCGCGCTGGCTGAAGCTTTGCATCGTCCGCTGTGGGTGACCGACTTCGCCCGGGGTCCACTGCCGGTCGACCCCCTGCCCGAATTTGCGCCCAATCCCCGGGCACGCCCGCGCTGGAGACACGAGCCCGCGCCAGCCGCCTGGCTCTAGTCGACCGTCTCGCCGTCGCAATCTATATAGGATGGTGAAATCTAAATTCTCTAAGGCGCGCGCATCCGTTCAAATCCCTTCGTGGTCGCATATTGCGCCGGGGCATATTCGGTGCAGGCGATGGCCAACCAGCAAGCAAGAGACTCCGGGGAGTTTTTCCTCGGAGTCTCTGACTGAATACCTATGCACGGGCCGCTGGACCCGACCTCATAATCCGCCGCCTAAAGCCGCCTTCACTTTTCCGGCTATCTCCACTTCAGCCCGGCCCTGAACTCGGGGAGTCAGCCAGGCCATTACACTCTTCATGTCCGCCATCCCCCGCGCCCCGGTTTCCTGGATCGCCTGATCCACCAAACCGGCTAACTACACGTCGCGCCGTTCCTTCACTTCTTTGGCGATCAAACGGACGATCTCGCCATCGTCAAGTGACGTCCGGCGGCCTTGACGCTGCGGATAACGGTTAAGCGAACTTTGTCCTTGCTCCGCATCGCGCGCTTCAAATCGTCGTGCAAGCGTTCTTTGAGCAACAAATCCGACCTCCGTGGGCCCCAGAATTAATGGCATATTCAGGCAACGAATAACGCAGTAAAAAGTGCTACCGCTTGTTGCTCTTCTTACGTGCTGCCTCCGACTTCTTCTTGCGCCGAACGCTAGGCTTTTCGTAATGTTCCCGTCGGCGCGCTTCCGCCAACACGCCAGCCTTTTGGATCTGCCGCTTGAACCGACGCAATGCGCTGTCTAGACTTTCATTCTTGCCGACCTTGACCTCTGACATTTGCTCCCTCCCCTCTCCCCAACCGGGTCGGGGTTACCTTCCTTTCATTATAGGGCGGGCCCAAAAAGTCGTCAAACCGAAGAATCGGGAAAACCTGGGGGCGAGACCATCCGCAGCGTTACCATGGGCGGTATAGGTGGCCGTACTTGCTCAGGCACTCCTTGCATAGAGTGCTATCCAAGAATCCCCCAGGCATCGAAAGAACGGGTTTTTTGACCACCGGCTTGTGACAGATATCGCAGAATTTAAGTTCGATGAGCTTGCCCACGACCCGCCTCCTCGCAGGCTAGCATCACCGAATCCAGCCGCCGTCACTCTAGCAGTCTCGACCAGTCATGGACAAGCAAGGGGAAGGTTGGCGGAAGGCTTGGTCAAGTCGCCGGTGAGCCACAATAGGAGGAGAGCGCCGAAGATCCCCGCGTTTTCCGCCCGGAAGGTTTGGGGACCCAGGCGGACCGAGCAAAACCCCTGCTGATGCAATACGGTTCGCTCTTGCTCGCTGATGCCGCCTTCGGGGCCCACCACCGTCTTCACTCGCTGCAGGGTTCCCGCCGCCGCCCACCAATGTTCCAGCGGCTCACCGTCCGGATCCCACAGCACACCGGCCTCACCCTCATCCCGGCCCAGATCCTCCAGGCCGGCCGCCAGGGGTAAAATATCTGGGATGTCCGCCCGCCGGCACTGTTCACTCGCCTCTTTAGCAATCCGCCGCCAGCGCTGGAGCTTGTTCGCTCCCGCCTCTCGCACGACGCTCCGTTCGGCCACCCAGGGTTGAAAGCGCGCAATCCCCACCTCGGTGCCCTTCTCGATCACCTGGCTGAGCAGGTCATGCTTAATCAAGGCTGGGGCCAAGGTTATCGCCAGCCGAAAGCAAGGCTGAGACTCCAACTCCCGTCCGATCCTAAGGCTGGTCCCGTCCCCATCCAACTGGGCAAAAAAGAGGCCCACGCCTTCAACCATCGCCTCCAGCCCGCGGCGGCCGATCCGCATCACCTGGACCAGATAGTGGAGCTCGTCCTGGCTGAGGGGGATGCTACCGTGCTTAAGCCGCCGGGCCTCAAACATCATGCGGATCACTGGGCGATCCGAAGCGTTGCCCAGCCCTGGCGGATGCGGTATTCGAAAATTCGAAGACCGCCCTCCCGACGCAACATCGTCTCCATTTCGGGCACGGCGGCTTCCAACAGACCGGATAAAATGGCCCACCCGCCAAGTCGCTTGCGCACCGATGGCCACCACTGGATAATCAATTCGCGAGTCAAATTCATCATGATTAGATCATACGGGGGCCCCGCCGTAAGATCCGCCAACGTTCCCCGCGTCACCTGAATCCGGCGCTCCAAACCGTTTGATCGAATATTGCTCAGCAACGCCCGTACGGCCGTCGGGTCCGGTTCTACCGCGTCCACGGTTACTGCCCCCAACTGGGCGGCGGCCAGCGACAAGATGCCCGACCCGGCTCCCAGATCCAAGACTCGGTGTACTGCGGCGCCTTGGGCAATCAAGATCTCCAGGCAGCAACGCGTGGTGGCGTGGGTCCCGGTGCCAAAAGCCATGCCTGGGTCGAGCCAGATGGTTTTTTGGGCGGAAAAAGGAGAACTTTCGTACCAGGTCGGCACGATCCCGTAGCCAGCGGGCAGCGTCACCGGTTCGTAATACTGTTTCCATGCCGTTTCCCAGGTCTGCCCGGCCACCCGTTCGACCGCAACTTGCCAACCGTGGGCCGATGCCTGTTGGCGCACCCGCACCGCCACAGCCGGCCAGCGTTCGTCGTCCGCGAAATACCCCGCCACAAACGGGGTGAGGTCAGTTGGTTGCACCATGTCCGTGAACGGTGCCAACACCGACGGCTCGCCGTCCTCAAATTCCACTCCGCTGAGTCCAAAGTCGATCAGCCATGCCGCGGCGGCCTCAATTTCGCTAGCCTTGACCGTGACCTGAACCCTCCAATAGTCAACGCCCGAACGCATCTTTCACCTTGCGCAAAATACTGCGGTCCTCGGCCAGCACCGATTCATCACGCAATTCCGCCCACTGCCGCATCAATTCGCGCTCTTTGGCCGAAAGCTGGGAGGGCACCTGAACAGTAATTCGCACGTGCAGATCTCCCCGAATGGAGGGACTGCCAAGGCGCGGAAAACCTAGCCTGGGCACCCGAAACACCGTGCTCGGCTGGGTGCCGGGCGGAATATGGATCGTCTCCCGGGCCCCGATTCCCTCCACCTCGACATCTGCCCCCAGAACCGCCTGGGCAAAGCCGATGGCAAGGTCGATAACCAGATCTTGGCCCTGACGCCGGAACGCTGCGTGCGACTTGACGTGCACCAACACCATCAAATCTCCAGGAGAACCGCCGCGTTGACCAGCCCCACCTTCTCCCGGTACCCTGAGCCGGGTTCCGTCTTCGACCCCCGGGGGGACGGTGATGGTGATGCGCTTTTCAGCCCTGACTTGGCCACGCCCGCGACACTCCCGGCAGGGCGTGCTCACCGTCTTGCCCGTGCCTCGGCACTGCGGACAAGTTTCGATTTGCCGCACCCGGCCCAACAAACTGTCGCGAATGTACTCGACCTGGCCTCCCCCGTGGCAGCGTCCGCACGTCTCAATCCGCGTGCCGGGTTCAGCCTGGTTGCCGTGACAACGGGGGCACACGTCATCGCGGACCAGCCGAATCTCCCGTTCTACCCCCGTCATCACGTCTTCCAAGTCGATCGTGAGGTCCGACCGCAAATCGGGACCGCGCTCGGGCCCGGGGCGCCCACCCGCTCCGCTGCCGCCGAAAAACATATCGAAAATGTCGCCAAACCCGCCGAATCCTCCGAAATCGGTCTGCCCAAAATGATATCCCGGGCCGGCGCCTTGGGTGCCGAACTGGTCGTATTGCGCACGCTTGTTGGCGTCGCTCAGCACCTCGTAGGCTTCGTTCAATTCTTTAAACTTTTCTTCGGCTCGGTCATCCCCGGGGTTGGCGTCCGGGTGGTGTTTCCGGGCCAGCCGGCGAAAAGCCTGTTTAATCTCGTCTTCTGACGCGTTCCGGCTTACACCCAGGACATCGTAATAATCTCGATTCGCCATACCCGTTCCTCCCTATCGGCGCCCAGCCCTATTGTCCGTCATCGGACGTTGCTGGCGCGTCTTCCTCCTGCCCTGCGCCGGATGACACTTTCACCAACGCAGCGCGCAACACGCGGTCTCGCCAGCGAAACCCCTTTTGAACCTCTTCGGCTACTATGCCTTCCGGCCAGGTACTTTCCACCTGCTGCACCGCCTCGTGAAGCGATGGATTGAAGGGATTGCCTACGGTAGCGATGGACTGGACGCCCAGTCTCGCCAACGCCTCGTTGAATCCGTTCAAGGTCATTTCCACGCCGACCCGCCACGCCTTGGCCTCTCCCTCGGTCGGCATGAATTTTACCGCTCGCTCTAAGTTATCGTACACGGGCAGCAAGTCGTGCAATATTCGGTTAATAATTTGCGTTTCGCTTTCCAACCTGTCCCGTTCTACCCGGCGGCGAAAATTTTCGAAGTCCGCTTGCAAGCGAACCAACTGTTCGTATCTGTTTTCAGCCATACCTTGCCAGTCGACCTCGGGTTCAGCTTCGCCTTCCTCAGCTTCGACATCGGCCGCTTCGTCCCCGCCATCCGCATTCACCGCCTGCGGCTGACTATCCTGGTTGGCTCCCACCGTCGCGTCCTTCTTGGCTTCCGGATTTTCGTGCTCGGCTGCTGTGTCTTGTTCCCTCATCGTCTATTTCGTGCCCCCCTGACAATGCTTCCCTATGCCCATTCTAACGCCCTCGAGAGCTCTTCCGAAACGGCTTCCAACACGGCCATCACGCGACCGTACTGCATGCGCCGCGGCCCCAACACCAACAGTCTGCCCACGACCTGGCCCCCGGCCCGGTAGGCGGCCGTCACCACGCTACAGTCCTGAATGTCGTCAGCCGGTACTTCTGTGCCAATCAGCACCTCGACCTGCCCTGACTCGCGCGTACTCAAAAGCCGGTCTATCTCCGACTCCGTTTCCAAAAATCCCAACACCCGTTTCAAACGTTCGACGTCACGGAATTCTGGATAGTTTAGCATGCTGCGCGTACCCGAAAGCGCCACCCGCTCCTCGTCCTCACCGGCACCGGCTAATCGCTGAATGACTTCCCGCCAAAACCCCTGGTAGCGCCACAGATCCCTGCGCAGTCGCTTCATCATCTCGCCTTCCAGGTCCCTAAGCGGCACCCCTTCCAGACTGCGGCTAATCTCGGCCGCCATCGCCGCCAGATCCGAACCGATGAGTTCCGGCGGCACGCCAACGGTGCGACTTTCGACGTAGCCCGCATCTGTCTGCACCACGAGGACGGCCAGTGTCGGCGCCAAGATAACCACGCTCAGATCAGCCAGGTGCGCGTCTTCTCCCCGCGGTGCCAACACCACCGTCGGATAGGCGGTAATGTCGGAAACCAAACGAGCGGTTTGGTGAATCAGCCAGGCGATTTCGTGCGCCTTTGCCCGGTAACTGGCCCGAATCCATTCAATCAGCGAGTGATCCAAACCTGGCCGGGATAACAGTTGGTCCACGTAATACCGGTAACCCTTGTCGGATGGAACCCGGCCCGAGGACGTGTGCGGGTGCTCCAGATAACCCTGTTCTTCGAGATCGGCCATCTCGTTGCGGATGGTGGCAGGGCTGACACCCAACTGATACTTTCGGGAGAGGGTGCGCGAACCCACCGGCTCTCCCAGATTGACGTAATCCTCAATCAAGAGTTCCAGGATGCGCCGCTTGCGTCCATCCACCGTCGATCACCTCACAATTAGCACTCGAGATACACGACTGCTAATGCTAACGCATTGAGGGTAGCATCCTCCTCTAGCGGCTGTCAAGAGCGGGTCAGCCCTCCTTGCTAGCCACCACCAACTCTACCGGGGCATCGACTAGCCTTCCCATCACCCGATTTGCCAGGTCCAGGCCTCGCGCCGTCAAGGCAATACGCTCGGCATCCCAGGTGATCAATCCGTCACGGCGGAGTTCCTCCCACACGTGATGGAAAACGGACAGCGGGTCGACTCCAAAGCGCCGTCCAAAGCGCCTGCGGGTAAACCCGCTAACCTGTCGCAGGCCCAACCAGCAGTATTCGCGCATCAGTGCCGGAGGGCCTAGATCTTCGCTCTCCGCCACCGGGTCCCGGTCTGCATGTACCCGGCTAAGGTAACTCGGCAGTGATCGGGCGTTCCACCAGCGGCGCCGACCGTCAAACGAATGCGCCGCCATCCCCAGCCCCACATAGGGGTTTAGCGTCCAGTACAGCTGGTTCATCCGTCCTTGGCAGTTGGGGCGCGCGTAGCTGGAGATTTCGTACCGGGTCATACCCGCTTCAGTTAGCCGCTGGTTGGCCCAGTCGGCCATGTCCGCCGTCTCATCCGGGTCGGGAGTCGCCAGTTGGTGTCGCCGAATCTTTTGATACACTTGAGTGCCCGGCTCCAGTTGCAACTGGTAGAGGGACAAATGGTCAGGATCAAGGCGCACCATTTGCTCCACCGTCTCCTGCCACTGCCGCCCGGTCTGCCCAGGCCATCCGTAGATGGCGTCCAAACTGATGGCCGAAAAGCCCGCCTGCTTGGCTGCGGCCATCGTCTGCAGGACAATATCGACGCCATGGCCGCGGTTCATCTCCCGCAGTAAATCGTCTTGCAGGGCTTGCACGCCGATCGAGAGTCTGGTCACGCCCGCCTGCCTAAATCCGGCCAGGGTGTCTCCATTCACCGTGTCCGGGTTGGCCTCCAACGTCACTTCGGCGCCTAGGCTGCCCGTGCGCTGTTCAATCGCCCCCAGCAATCGTTCAACCGCTTCCGGTCTTAACAACGAGGGCGTGCCGCCCCCCAGATAAACCGCCAAGGGAGGGTGAGGGGGAATATCCTCGCTCCACCACTCGCCAATCAACGCATTCACATAGGTGGTGGTAACTTCCTGGTCACGGACCAGCACGGTGGGGAAGTCACAATACGTGCAGCGCACGGGACAAAAGGGAATATGAATGTAGACACCCCAAGCCTCAAGGGCCGGTTCACGCCACGGATGGGCCCCCAGCGCTCTGCGGGCGGGACTTTCATCTTCAGACGGCATCAGATCATTCACCGCCTTTCAACCAGTCCGGCCAGCCCAGGGGCTGTCCCCCCAGGGTTAACCGAGGCCGCCGAGCTTGCCTAAGATTCGTCTTCCGCCCTCAAAATGGCCATAAAAGCTTCTTGGGGGATCTCGACGTTTCCCACCGATTTCATCCGCCGCTTGCCCTCCTTTTGCTTTTCCAGCAGCTTACGCTTTCGCGTAATATCCCCGCCGTAACATTTGGCTAGTACGTCCTTGCGCAGAGCACGAACCGTTTCCCGCGCAATCACTTTGCTTCCAATGGCCGCTTGAATGGGCACTTCAAAGAGCTGACGAGGTATCAACTCGCGAAGTTTGGCCACTAACGACTTGCCTTTGGGGTACGCTCGCTGACGATGTACGATGGCGGACAGCGCGTCGACGGCCTCTCCATTCAGCAGAATATCCATTTTGACCAGGTCGGCGGGTTCCATCCCCGCCGGCTGATAATCCAACGAGGCATAACCGTGGGTCCGACTCTTCAACTGATCAAAAAAATCAAACATAATTTCCCCCAATGGAAGCCGATAGGTGAGCATGGCGCGTTGGGGGTCGAGATAGGTGAGCGCATGATATTCACCGCGGCGCTCCTGAGAGAGTTCCATCACGGCTCCGATATATTCCGCCGGGGTGATGATGCTGACATCCACCACCGGCTCCAAGATCTCACTGATCTCCCCCGCCGGCGGCATCATTGAGGGGTTGTCTACCCGCACCGTCTGACCGTTGGCAAGGTTAACTTGGTAGACCACGTTGGGCGCGGTAGTAATCAGGACGAGGCCGTACTCGCGCTCCAGGCGTTCTTGGACGATCTCAAGATGTAAGAGCCCCAAAAATCCTGCCCGGAAACCAAACCCTAAGGCCAGGGAGGTTTCCGGCTCAAAGGTCAGCGCGGCGTCGTTGAGCTTAAGTTTTTCTAAAGCCTCTCGCAATCGCGCATAATCCCCCGATTCAACCGGATACAGGCCGGAAAAAACCATGGGCTGGGCAGGTCGGTATCCCGGCAGGGGTTCCCGTGCCCTAGGCTGGGCCAGCGTGACCGTATCGCCCACCCGCGTGTCCTGCACGCTCTTGATCTGCGCCGCCAAATACCCCACTTCTCCGCAGCTGAGATCGTCCACCGGGGCCAACTCGGGCCGAAAGACTCCGACCTCGATCACCTCAAACTCCTTTTCGGTGGCCATAAACCGAATGCGATCGCCAACCGCTACCCGTCCGTCAACCACTCGTACAAACACCAACACGCCTTTGTAACTATCGAAACGCGAATCAAAAATCAGCGCCCGCAAGGGATTGTCCAGGTTACCCGCCGGGGGCGGAATCCTGTTCACGATGGCGACCAGCACATCGTCGATGCCAATGCCCTGCTTGGCCGAGACCGCCAGTGCCTCGGTGCCGTCAATCCCGATTTCAACCAGATCTTCGCGCACGCGGTCGGCGTCCGCGCTTGGCAGGTCGATCTTGTTGATGACAGGTACCACGGTCAGATCGTGTTCCAGCGCCAGGTACAGGTTGGCCAAGGTCTGGGCTTCGATCCCCTGCGAGGCGTCAATCACCAGCAGCGCCCCCTCACAGGCGGCTAACGCGCGTGACACCTCGTAGGTGAAGTCCACGTGGCCCGGGGTGTCGATCAAGTTGAGTTTGTAGGTCTGACCCGAGTGCTCCCAGTTCAGGCATACCGCCTGGGCTTTGATCGTGATACCCCGCTCGCGCTCCAGCTCCATGGAGTCCAACAATTGGGGGGCCATGTTACGCGCTGCCACCGCACCTGTACGTTCCAAAATGCGGTCAGCCAAAGTCGATTTGCCGTGGTCAATGTGAGCAATGATGCAAAAATTTCGGATGTGCGCTGAATCCACAAGCGGCCTCCTTCGGTCTCGGTCCCCTCCTCGCTATGGTAGCAACTCACCGGCCGCTTGAAAAGCCAGCGCCCGCGGTTTTCTCGGATTATGGACCTTGGCGTGAATACCTTGTTCCCCGCAACAGACGGGTACTGTGAGGGGGCTCCACAAGATTCGCCAGACCGGCCGCCCCCGGTGCTCGACCCGATAGACCGCCGCCTCTGGGGCAGCAGAATTAAGCGCAGCTTCACCGTCGCGAAAGAAGACACGCCATTCATCATCAATCAATCGGAGGGCATAGGGCGAATCGAAGGTCTGAGGCAACCGAAGAACTCTTCAGCAAATAACGGCGTCATTGGTCAATTGAATTTTGGGTCAGAAACGGCGGGAGCTTTCATCCCCATCCAGCAGGAAGATAGACAGGGACGAAAGCCTTGATGTCTAAACAGCCTGTCGGCGCTTACTCAGTTTTCGGGCTAGGCGCGCTTTGTGACGGTTGGCGTTATTGCGGTGAATTACGCCTTTTTGCGCCGACCGGTCGAGTCTGGCGTACACCGTTCGCAAAGCCTGCTCGGCCGCAGTCAGATCCCCTTGGTTTAAGGCGTTCTCAAATCTCCGGATGGCGGTTCGAAACATGGTTTTCCGGATTCGGTTGCGGAGCGTACGCACCTTGGTCTGCCGGATGCGCTTCTTCGCTGACTTAATATTGGCCACTCGCATACCTCCTCAACGGAGTATAGCAAATTGTTCAGGACTGGTAAAGCGTCCCTGTCGTGCAGCGGTGACCAGAGTCAGGGAGGAGCGGCGACCTTCAGGCTCACTGGACCCGGAATAATGCTCCAACATTTACCATATCCATCGGTAAGTCGGAAACCAACGGCGGGAGGACAGACGTGGCGAAGCAGCGACGGATACCGCGTATGATATGGCTGCCAGGAACGCGCCGACAGCGCCGGCGTCCCACTCGGGTTGCCGGAGACTCCGGCTCGCACCGGGACAAACTGGGTCGCGACCTCGGCGGCAAGCGACCGCCTAGGTCATACGGGGTGTTGGCAATGTACATCAGCACGTTGGCGGCAGTAGGAGGGATTTTGTGGGCTACCCCGCGACCTAAGCAGGGGGCCGTCCCCGTAACCGCGCCCGCGTATGCAAAGCAGAACGGCCCGGGTTTGGGACGTTGGCTGGCTTCCACCCGCGTCAGCTTGGCTTCGGCCGAAGCTTGGTTGCGCGCAGGGGTTCCCCTGTACCGCCTGGTGGTTCCCCAACCCGTCCCGGCTTCATGGTCCAGTTGGTTGGCAGCGGGAGTCACCGCCGCGGCAGGGACCCGAATTAATTCCCTGCAAAGTCTCCTTGGGCAAGAAATACCGGGACTCAAAGGGGCCCCGGCCCCGTCTCGTCCGCCGCGACCACGGTCAGCCAAGCATCATCCTCGGGCTGCCACCATGGCGGAACTCCCCGGCGCTGGCCACCGGATTTGGGCAGTCTTAGGGCGAGCACCTGCGATAGGCATTTTTCAGACCCGGAGCACGGAATCGTTCTGGCCTGTGCTTGCTGCGGGTCGAGCCACCGCGACCACCACCGACTGGTCCAAGACCGTGGTAGCGGTGGGATGGACGCTGGCGCGCGATTTGCACCAGAAAGGGCTGATGGTCGTTCAGTCTCGAGTGAACAATATGACCGACGGCCTGCTGGCTAGCGACTATCACGCATATCGAACCGCCGAGCAATTAAAGCGGCGCTATCGGACCCTGAAGGTATTACTTGACGTTAACCGGGCCACCGTCAACGTGCCCTCGGTTACGATCAACGGCCAAGCAACGGCCCGAATTACCTTGATCGTGGGCACCAACACCGTGTTGCCAGACCCCACCTGGCGCCGGGATTATGCCTTTGCTCAAATCTTGACTGCCGACCTGAGGCGGATCGCACCGGGGATCCTCGGCCGTCCGGCGATCATGCGGGTGCCATATCGCTATAACGAGGAAGTGATGCCCTTGGACTTGGTGGTGCAGATCGGCGGGCCCAACAACACTCTTAGCCAGGAGATGGCGGCGGCGGGAGACCTTGCCGCCGCTCTTAAGACGGTTCGGGATCAGGGATGGCTAAAGACCTCGCCTGCTCAGGCCTAGGCAACGTGCCCAAGATTTGGCAGACGCTTTGGCAACGAAAAGTTTGTCTCCACAAGGGAGCTGCTATAATGTGATTAATCATATCTACGGATCTCTACTCAGAAACCCTACGGATTTCCGCATTCCCCAGCCCGTCTGGAATTCTTCGCTCTTCCCAGGCCGCAATGTAATCCCGTGACGGTCTCCCGCCACATACTCCTCCGCAGG
>JAJZXC010000006.1 GCA_021846365.1 Bacillota bacterium
GAACATCAAGCTGAGATCAAAATCTGCCCCCGGGTCACACGACCAGAGCCCCGTTTTTATATGCATGCCTATCAGTTGCTTCCCGTGGACCGGATCCGCGAATGGTTTCGCGATAAATGGCATCTCCCGCTAAGCCCGGGGCCAGTGATGCGCAGTCTGCGGGATGTCGCCAACCGCTTGGCACCAGTCATGGAACGCGTGCACATCGCCGTGCAACAGAACCCTAATACGGTCTGTTGCGATGAAACGGGCATGCGGGTGATGGGAGGGCAGTGGTGGTTTCACGTTGCCGCCACTGCGCGCTTAACTTGGTTGTTCGCCCATCAGCACCGGGGCCATGAGGCGATGGACGCCGCGGGGATTCTGCCCAATCGTCCCGAGCACAGCAACACCATGCACGACGGCCTAAATGCCTACAAGAAATATCCCGGCCAAGCCTCACTGTGCAACGCGCATCACGAGCGCGAACCAGAAGATGCTGTGCAACCCACGGACCAGCAATGGGCTCGGCAGTTGGGTGAATTGCTCTACGAAATGAACGACGCGGCCCATGCGGCCCATGCCGCCCGCGCCGCGGGCGCCTCGGAGGTTGCTCCGGATCTCCGAGCGGCCTTGCACGAACGGTATGACACCTTGATTGGTGAGGGATTGCAGCAAAATCCCGAGAAATTGCCCGCCTGAACCCGACGGCGGCCGGCCCAAACCAAGACGCGGAACTTGGTAGAACGCCTTGACCGGGATCGAGACGCCACGCTGCAATTTCTCGACGATCTCACCGTCCCCTTCACCAATAATTTGGCGGAACTCCCCTTGCGCATGTTGAAGGTTCGCCAGCACATCTCCGGGGCGTTTCGGAGTTCCCAAGGGACCGAGCGCTTCGCGACGATCCGAGGTTACCTCCAAACGGCCCGGCAGCCGGGCCAATCCCTTTGGGAGGTGCTGCGCTCGGTAGTGCAAGGACAGCCGTGGGAGCCTGACTCTGGATAACCAACCGCCTGGTCCAGGTTCCCGCACTGTACTGCGTGGCGCGTATTTGGCGTTGTGGGGTAGATCCCATCGACCGGGATGGCCACGACCATCCCTACTCGGTGTTGCGCCACTCAACGAAACTCTGCTCCAAGAGAGTCTCAGGCGACCTAACCGTTAATTGCTGCCATTGAGTTTGGGTGGTATACCTAAACAGTTACAATTCACATTACCGCGCAGAGGGGAAAGTGGGCTGCTCCCTCGCTGGAGCCGGCCAGCCATCCGGTTCGGCAATCGGCGTATTCAGCCAGTTTTCGCTCACCCGAAGGAGCCGGGGTCCCCGACTTATTCCCGCCACAACTCATGCCGCAGGTGGTCGAAGGCGGTGGCTTATCGCCTCAGCGACATCCGGTATAGAGGGCCGAAGCTCTGAGCGAGCACCTCAGCAGTGATGGGAACCGAAAGCCCCCCCTCGTGGGGGGGCGGCAGACCACCGCCAACGAATGCGGCACAAGGGCCACGGTGGTACACGTTGCCCCTTTTGCTGCCGGGAGTGCAGCGTTCCGCCATCCTGCCTGGTTTCCTCTTTTCGCGCTCAGCTTCCGCATCCCGGATTTCCCGCTCCTGGCTACGGCAGTTCGGTTTCCCCCATCAGGTAGCGGTCGCACTCTCGGGCCGCCCCCCGACCTTCGTTGATCGCCCAGACCACCAAGCTTTGTCCTCGGCGCCCGTCGCCAGCAGCAAATACGCCCTCAACATTGGTCGCAAAGGAACCATACGCCGCCTTAATATTGGAGCGTTGGTCGCGCTCGACGGCCATCTGCTCGAGCAACTGGGCCTGCGGGCCCAGATATCCCATAGCCAATAAAACGAGTTGGGCGCTGATCTGCTTTTCGCTGCCGGGAACCTCAACCGGACGCATCCTTCCCTGGTCGTCCGTTTGCCAATTGAGATCGATGGTGTCCATGCCGACGACGTCGCCACGGGCATTCCCCAAGAACCGCTTGGCGGTAACCGCATACTGTCGCGGGTCGCCAGAATAGAGCACCTCGGCCTCTTCATGCCCGTAATCCAGCTTGTATACCCGGGGATACTCCGGCCATGGGTTGTTCGGCCCTCGCTCTATCGGGTTCCGCTCCAAAATTTCTAACTGCGTTATGCTGCGGCAACCCTGGCGAATCGCGGTGCCCACGCAGTCCGTCCCCGTATCGCCTCCCCCGATAACGACGACATCCTTGCCCTCGGCCGAGATCGCCGGCGTATGTCCGTCCAAAAGGCGTTTCGTGTTTTGCTTGAGAAAGTCCAGGGCGAAATGAATGCCCTGGAGGTTGCGCCCCGGGGTATCCAGATCACGCGGCCGAGTTGAGCCGAGGCACAATACCACCGCGTCGAAGATCTCCCTCAGCCGTTTTGCCGGGAAATCCAGGCCAACCTCGGTGCCGAGCACAAACTCAATACCCTCCGCGCGCATAATCTGAATGCGGCGGTCTACCACCGCCTTATCCAGTTTCATGTTGGGGATACCATAGATCAGCAGGCCTCCCGGCCGATCCTGACGTTCAAACACCGTCACCTGATGCCCCGCACTGTTGAGCTGGGCAGCAGCGGCCAGTCCCGACGGGCCCGCTCCGATCACCGCCACCGTTTTGCCGGTGCGGATGCGCGGTGGTTTGGGAACCACCCAGCCTTCTTGGAATCCGCGGTCAATAATCGCGCGCTCTATCTGTTTGATGGTGACCGGGGTTGCATGCAATCCAACCGTGCACGAGCCTTCACAGGGAGCCGGACAGACCCGGGAGGTAAATTCCGGGAAATTGGTCGTATGCAGCAGCCGGTCGAGGGCGTCGCGCCAGGCATCGCGATAGACCAGGTCATTCCACTCGGGAATCAGGTTGTGGGTCGGACAGCCCGATGTCATCCCGTTCAACATCGCGCCGCTGTGACAATATGGCACTCCGCAGTCCATACACCGCCCCGCCTGCTCCTCAAGTGCCTCCGGCGTCATCGTGCTTAATGGCTCGACGAACTCGTTGAAATCATCGATGCGTTCACCTGGTGACCGATCAAGCGCGGTTCGGCGGGGATATTCGATAAATCCGGTGACCTTGCCCATGCGACGCCTCCTCTCAGTTTAGTGTGGGCTACCGCCGTTCAGTTTCCGCTGACGCGGGCCAAGTCTTGCCGGTTTTCCTCAAACGCCTGCATTCTGGCGTCGTCGGCGGTCAGCCCGGCCGCAGTGGCCCGTTGCATCGCGGCGCGCACCCGCTCATAGTCCTGGGGGATGATGCGGACCATCTGCGCCAAAAAGTCGCTCCAACGGTCCAGCACGGTGCGTCCCCAAACACTCCCCGTGTAAGCGACGTGCTGGCGAATCATGGCATAGACTTGGGCAATCTCGTCGGGGTCGGTAAGTGGCCCCACGTTCGCGGTCTGGCGATTGCATCGTTGCAGAAAGGTGCCGTCCATGTTCAACACGTAGGCGATGCCTCCTGACATTCCCGCCGCAAAGTTACGGCCCGTCTTGCCCAAGACAACCACCTGCCCGCCGGTCATATACTCCAGTCCATGATCGCCCACTCCTTCGACGACGGCATTGACGCCGCTGTTGCGCACGCAAAACCGCTCACCGGCCATACCGCGAATATACACGGTTCCCGCCGTCGCCCCGTAAAGCGCCACATTGCCCACAATGATGTTTTCTTCGGCGGCGAAGGTGGCCTCGGCCTCGGGATGAACAATCAGTTTGCCGCCCGAGAGCCCCTTGCCCAAATAATCATTGGCATCCCCTTCCAGCCAAAGCGTCATCCCGCGAGGAACAAACGCACCAAAACTCTGTCCCGCGGACCCTTTGAAGCGGAGTTGAATCGTGTCCTCGGGCAGCCCCTCACGCCCGTAACGCCGACTGATTACACTGCCTAACAAGGTCCCCACGGCCCGATCGGTGTTGTGGACGGCAAAGGCCGCGTTGACCGGGTGGCGATCGGTCAGGGCCGGCTCGGCTACCGCCAGCAGTTCCTGGGCGGTCAGCGATTCGTCGAGGCGATGATCCTGGCGGTCGGCGGATTCGGGTTCGCTGACCTCGGGTCGGTATAAGATCGGCGACAGGTCGACGTGTTTGGCTTTCCAGTGCCCGTCCAAGCGGTTTGCTTGCAGGCGGTCGGAACGTCCAACCATTTCGTCGATGGTGCGAAAGCCCAGCTTCGCCATGTATTCGCGCAATTCTCGGGCCACCAGGGTCATGAAATTCACCACATGCTGCGGGTCGCCGATGAAATCCTGGCGCAAGGCGGGGTCTTGGGTGGCGATGCCGGTCGGACACGTGTTCAAATGACACACCCGCATCATGACACAGCCCAAGCTCACCAAGGGACCGGTAGCGAACCCGAATTCATCGGCCCCTAGCAGGGCGGCGACTGCGACGTCGCGCCCGCTCAACAACTTGCCGTCGGTTTCTACTCGAATTCGGTCCCGCAGTTGGTTCAAGACCAGGGTTTGATGCGTTTCGGCCAATCCCAGCTCCCACGGCAACCCGGCGTGCTGAATGCTCGTCTCCGGCGATGCGCCGGTTCCGCCGTCGTATCCCGAAATCAATACCACGTCGGCCTTGCCCTTGGCTACGCCGGCGGCAATGGTGCCCACGCCCACCTCGGAGGTTAATTTGACCGTTATGCGCGCCATCGGGTTGGCGTTTTTCAGGTCATAGATTAGTTGGGCCAGGTCTTCGATGGAATAAATATCGTGGTGGGGAGGCGGTGAGATTAGTCCCACCCCTGGCGTCGAGTGACGAACCTCGGCAATCCAGGGATACACCTTCTTACCCGGCAACTGGCCCCCCTCGCCGGGTTTCGCTCCCTGCGCAATCTTAATCTGAATTTCGTCGGCGTTCACCAGGTAGTGGCTGGTGACGCCAAAACGACCAGACGCCACCTGCTTGATGGCACTGCGGCGGGAGTCACCGTTTTCATCGGGCGTAAAGCGGTCAGGATGCTCGCCGCCTTCGCCCGTATTGCTTTTCCCACCCAGGCGGTTCATCGCAATGGCTAGCGCTTCGTGGGTCTCTTTACTGATGGAACCGTAGGACATGGCGCCGGTCTTAAAGCGTTTAACAATAGACTCGACCGGCTCGACTTCCTGCAAGGACAGTGGCTGGTCGGCCCATTTAAAGCTCAACAAGCTGCGCAAGTGGTAGTGCTTGGACGCTTCGGCGGAAATTTTGGCGGTAAACTCCTTATAGATCGCGTAATCATCGCGGCGGCACGCCTGTTGCAGGAGGTATACGGTCTCGGCGGTGTAGATGTGGTCTTCGCCGCGATCTCGCCAAGCGATGTGGCCGCCCGAGGGCAGCGTCAGCGTGGACGCGTTGCGCTGCGGATACGCGCGGCGATGGCGCAGGCGGACTTCTTGCGCAATCTCGGCCAAGCCAATGCCTTCGATACGTGACGGCGTGCGGGCAAAGTAGCGGTCGACCACCTCGCGTGACAGACCGATGGCCTCAAAGATCTGCGCCCCGTGATAGCTTTGAATGGTGGAAATGCCCATCTTGGATAGCACCTTGACCACCCCTTTGGTGGCCGCCTTTACGTAATTGCGGGCCGCCGCTTTGGCTTGCACCCCTGTCCACCGCCCTTGGCGAACCATGGCGTCAACCGATTCCAGGGCGAGATAGGGGTTGATGGCACTTGCGCCGTACCCGATCAAGAGGGCGAAGTGATGAACTTCCCGCGGTTCCCCGGACTCAATCACAATGGCGGCCTTGGTCCGCGTGCCCTGGCGAATCAGGTGGTGATGCAGGGCGGAGACCGCCAGCAGCGCCGGCAACGGCGCATGCTGCCGGCTGTGGCCGCGATCGGACAAGACCAAAATATTGACGCCGCGCAAAATCGCCTCATCGGCCCGTCGCAAGAGGCGATCGAGGCTTTTCTCCATCCCCTCGCCGCCCTGTTCAACCGAGTACAATATCGGCAGCGTGCGGGCCTGAAAGCCCTCCGCTTGCACGTGGACCAGCTTGTAGAATTCGGCGTTGGTGAGAATCGGCGTGTCGAGCTCGATTTGCCGGCAGGCCTTCGGTCCGGGGTGCAGCAGGTTGTCCTCGGATCCCAACGAGGTACCCAGCCCCATCACGATCTCTTCGCGAATCGCATCAATGGGCGGGTTGGTCACCTGCGCAAACAATTGCTTGAAATAACGGTACAAAAGCTGGGAACGTTCCGACAAGACCGCCAGCGGGGCGTCAACACCCATGGCCCCCGTGCGTTCAACCCCTTGCACGGCCATCGGCTGGATGACTTTGTCGAGTTCCTCATACGTGTAGCCAAACTCGATTTGACGGCGAAGCAGGGTGTCATGGTCCGGCCCGGGGACATAAGGCGGCTCAGGCAGCGAGTCGAGGTGAACCAGGTTGTCCTGCAACCACTCACCATACGGGTGCTCGTCAGCGTAGCGGCGCTTGATCTCCTCGTCATCGACCATGCGTCGTTCTTCCAGGTCGACCAAGAGAATCCGCCCCGGGCGCAATCGCTCCTTAACCACCACATCCTCGGCAGGGATGTCAAGGACGCCCGCTTCTGACGCCAAAACCAATAGATCATCTTTGGTCACATAGTAGCGGGCCGGGCGCAGCCCATTGCGGTCCAACACCGCGGCGATCTGTTTGCCATCGGTCATCACCATCGCCGCCGGACCATCCCACGGCTCCATCAGGCAACTGTGATATTGATAAAAGGCGCGCTTTTTCGCGTCCATCGACTCATGGTTGGCCCACGGTTCCGGAATCATCATCATGGCGGCGTGGGCAAGCGGCCGTCCGGCCATCACCAAGAATTCCAATGTGTTGTCGAAGATGGCGGTGTCGCTGCCGTTTTCGTCCACCACCGGCACGACCTTGGCCAAGTCGTTCCCCAAGGCTTCCGACTGCAGCAATGGTTCCCGGGCCATCATCCAATTCACGTTGCCGCGCAGCGTATTGATTTCCCCGTTATGGATGACAAAGCGATACGGATGCGCTCTCTCCCAACTGGGAAAGGTATTGGTACTGAATCGGGCATGCACCAAGGCGAACGCGGTGACGAAGGCGGAGTCCGCCAAGTCGGGATAATATGCCCGAAGCTGCATCGAGGTGAACATGCCCTTGTACACCACCGTGCGACTGGATAGACTGGCACAGTAGAAGACGACGCCTGCCGCCGCCTCCGGGCGCAGCAACCGCTCGGCTTGGCGGCGGATGACATAGAGCTTTCGTTCAAAGCCGTCTCCCGATGCCACTCCATCTCCCCGGCCAATAAAAATCTGACGCACCACTGGCTCCGAGGACTTGGCCGCGCTGCCTAAGGTCGTGTTGTCGGTGGGCACGTCGCGCCATCCTAACACCGACTGGCCCTCTTCTCCCACGATCACTTCAATACGCTGCTCAATAGCTCCACGCTCGACGGGATCAGTTGGCAAAAACAGCATGCCCACCCCATAATCCCCCGCCGCCGGAAGTACCATTGCCTGCCGCAGAGCCTCGCGCTCAAAAAACGGATGGGGAATCTGAGTCAAAATTCCCGCTCCGTCCCCATTGTTGGGTTCGCTTCCCTGGGCACCGCGATGGTCAAGATTTTCCAACACGCTTAGGGCCTGTTGCACAATGGTATGCGATTGCTGCGCGCGAATATTGGCGACTAGGCCGATACCACACGCGTCGTGTTCAAATTTTGGATCGTAAAGTCCCTGTCGGGGAGGAAGTCCCTGCAAACCCATGCCCTTTTCGCCAACCTTTCCGGTACCATTTTCAGGCGCTCGGGGGAACCCGTCTCGGCCGTTTGCATCCCCGGTCACCATACCGCCAAAAACCCTTTAGCCCGAATTGTAACCCGTGAACCCCAATCGCACTTGGCTCGCCCCTTCCCAGTGCCTTGGGGCAAATATCAAAGCTGCCTGGCTTCAAGCTTCGCCCGGGTATCAGGCTCGATGGAGTGGAGAACGAAGCGAAGGACCGTATTCTCCATTGATTATGCCAGAAAATCGCTCGCGTGCCAATACATTGCGCATAATTATTCAACGCCTGAATCGGTTGCCACCCGCTCCGGTGGTCTAGACGACCGGTACTCTGCGGCACAAAACTCGAATCCTGTCTGCCAGTCCCTTAAGCTGAATAATCCGCCCGCCGCATTTCCCAAGATTCAGCGACTATGCCTCAAACTGAATAATCATCCATTCTATGCCATAAGACTCATGTGGTCAGACAGCTTGAGGCTGATGTCTCCATTTCGCTGGCGGCTTATTTGTCCGTCGCGGACCGATCCCCGCATCATCAGGGTTTGCCCAGCGACCTTCTTCGTACTACGCGACTCGGGCTATAATAGACGCGTGTGCGAAGACCGTGATCGTCCACCCGAGCCCGAAGGTCGCCTCCCCTCCGCCATGAGATGATGGAATCAATGCGCCGCCCACGGCTGGCCATGCCTCGGTGGCGTCTGTGTCGGCTGCATGCGTGATATGGGTGGCGGCGGCCCCGCCTCTCGGCGAGGAGAAATCCAATTTGAAAGGAGCGAAATCCTGGTGGACACTCGACTAACAACCGGGCCCCTCTCGGTCTGGGCGCTGGGGTCAAGTCGGTTGAACCAGGACTCCAATGCATACAACCTATCGCCTGGTCGACGTGCGGCCGACGGACCCGGCCGATCTTCGACGTCTGTCTCCCGTGGTTGAAGAGGCTGTTGCCCAAACGGTCGTGCGCAGCGGGATTCCCGCCTTGGTCGTGCGCCGTCAGGACCCCTATATGCTGCTCGGCCCCCAGGACCGCCGTCTGCCTATGCTAGCTCAAGCGATCGGGTGGCTGGCCGATCAGGGGCTGCCCGTATTTTTTCGGGTGGGCGGTGGTTCAGCGGTGTTGCTCGACGAGGGATGCCTCAGCTTCGCCGTAATCCGTCCCTGCCGGGACTTGACCCAGTGGCGGCAAAATTTTCACGACCTGACCGCCGGTGTACTCCGGGGGCTCAGCGCACTGGGGGTCGCCGCCCACTTTGGTCAGGCCGACGGCGCCTACTGCCCCGGTCCCTTCGACCTGGTAACCGACGCCGGCAGAAAGATCGCCGGGGTGGCCCAGGCCATCCGGGGTGGATTTGCCATGGTCGGCGGCATGCTCTTGGTGCATCAGGATGCGGAGCATGCGACAGGCTTGGTACAAGATTTCTATCGCCGGGCGGGTCGCCAAGTTGCCTACCGGGCGGACGCGGTGGCCCGCCTCGACGCAATCGTGCCGGTGGACATCGACCGCGTGCAAGACGCCATCATTACCGGCTTCGGCCAAATCTCCCGGCTGCAGGCGAGCACCGTTACTCCGACAGAGCAGACGCTGGCCCGTGACCTCTACACCCTGCGAGCGGCGGTCCGGGCCCTTTCGGCCGGATCGCCGCCCCCACGCGGCGTTGTCCATCCCTCGAGTTTTAGCTGATGTGCCCTATGCTCGACTGTCGGCGTCTGGCCTTCAGCCGCAGATGCAATTCACCGCGGCGCGCGTTGGTAAGATAGCGCACGTTGGGGGGATATAGTTTCACCAAAACCATTTGCGGAATCATGACTTCAAGGTGGCCGCACAACGTACATTGTTTGCCATCCGCGACCGTCACCAACAACCGGCTGCCTTCCAGCGTAATCGGGCCCGCGTTTACCACGTCCAACGAACCACAGGTTGGACATCGCTCCTCCTTCAATTGGTAGCCCTCCCCATAGTATGCTGCTTCCACTTCTATAGTTCTCAATTCGCCTTCAGGTGCGTGATCCCTTCGTCTGTTCACATCTCATCCACAGTTTTTTCACAACGTTATCCCCAACATATACACATATTTCGACACCGCGAGTGAACACTGTGCCGATTCGCGCTAGTCTCATAGTTGCCAGGAGCGCGCCGATCCAGAGAGCTGGTAAAACTCGGAACTCGGTCTGGCAAGGATCGTAACATGCGGGGTTCAGGGCCCTTGATTTCTCCTTGCGGACTTAGGCACCCATTCTCGCCGGAACTAGGGCGCCGGCGGTGTCTCGGGCTCGAAGTACCAGGTGGCCACGGAGTCCTCCTTTCTGGCCCGGTTGGCCAGGAGAATTAGGCCGCGCTGGTTGGGTGGAAGGCTTTCCGGCAGGTGGTCGATGGCATGCCAGCTGCCTCGCTCGATCTCCCCATCCAACGAAGGTCCCAGCCCCTGCCGCAAGTCAAGGTCGCAGCGGACGCGATAGACGGCTTCCAAGTGGCGCCGCCCGACGAAGCGCAGATCGACCAGCCCTAAGGTCGATGCGGCCAATCGGTATCCGGTCTCCTCGTGGAACTCGCGGATCCCCGCTTCCTCAAGCGTTTCACCGTAACCTACGTAGCCCGTAACCAATCCCCAGGGATGGAGGGTTCGATAGCTGTGGCGCAACAAGAGAACTTCATTTTGGCGGAAGGCCACCACCGCCACGGCAATAAGAAATTTAGCCTGGGTCCACCACATCAAACGCGCCATACAAGGATTGGGCAGGTATGGGAGCAGCCCCACCATGCGCCGCCTGCATCCGCGCCGCCACACCGTCTTCATCATTCACGTCCCCGGACCCGGTTGGGATGGGTTGCCGCCGGAATTCTCCCCCTTAACCTCAGCACTCTGTGCATTGACGGCGCGTCTTGCTTGAATCTCCGGCCGCGCCTGCCGAAATCTATCTCATGATCGCTACACCCTATAATTATGAAACGTTGGCCGCAACATTCCCCTCGGCCGCCTACCCCCGGGGCGAGCCCTCGCTCAGCGGTAGATTCGGCGGATCTGGTTAAGCAGCGCCAGGCGTTCTTCGACTATGCGCATGGCAACCTCTAGCGTCGACGAGTCTTCCTCGTCGGCCGTCTTAAAGATCGCGGCCAGCGTATCGTAAATCGCCTCAATTTGATGATGGGCCCGGTCGATTCGATAGCCCTTCAATTCGTCGGCGACTTGAATCAGCCCGCCGGAATTGGCAATGAAGTCTGGGGCATAAAGGATCTTTCGTCGGCGCAAGGCACCCGCATACGAAGGATCGGCCAGTTGGTTACTGGCCGAGCCGGCGATAATCGCACATCGCAATCGTGGCAACGTCTCCTGGTTGACGACGTTGCCCAGCGCGCACGGCGAAAGAATATCGCATTCCGCCTCTAAAATGGCCCAGGGGTCCATCGGCTCGACGTCCCACTCAGCCACGGCATTGCCCACCGCGTGCGGATTTACATCAGCCACCATCACCGACGCCCCCTCCGCCACGGCTTGCCGCACCACCCGCAGTCCAACTTTACCCAGACCCTGCACGGCGATGCGCCGCTCCCGCAGATCGGGGGAACCATAGCGGTGGGCCAGAGCAGCCCGCATCGCGGTGATCACGCCCAAAGCGGTCAAATCCCGGGCGTCGCCCGAGCCCCCGTACGCTTTCGGCAAACCCACCACGTATGGTGTCTCTTTCGACAGATAGACAAAATCCTCGGCGTTGGTACCCACGTCCTCGGTTAAGGTCACGCGACCGTTCAGCGTCTGCACAAACCTGCCTAGGGCTCTAAACAGCCCCTCCGTTTTTTGACTGGCAGGGTCGCCGATGATCACCGTTTTCCCGCCGCCGTAATCCAGTCCCGCCGCGGCCGCCTTATAGGTCATGCTTTCCGACAACCTGAGCGCATCCTCGAGCGCCGCCTCATCGGTTTCGTACTGCCACATTCGACAACCCGCAATCGCGGGTCCCAAGGTCGTGTCGTGAATCGCTATGATCGCCTTCAAGCCGGTGGCTTTATCGTAATTGAATATCACTTGCTCATGGCCACGCTTGGCCATCTCTCGAAAAATGTCCATCCGCGGTCCCCTGTCAAGAGAGAACGCTTCACCACCTTTGGCTTTGACCTTTCAGCCGGGCACGCCCCACCAATGCCCTCGTGTGTCTCTCATTATAATCTACCCGTCCCGCTCCCCCAAGTTCGCGGTTCAGGGCAGAGCTGTAGAAATGGGACCGACCCCCGGCCACACCGCGCTCCCCGCACTTTGGTCGACCATCGCTTCGTCCTCGGTGGCCCACAATGGAGGCCGGACGCCCTTACCCGCGGGCCGCAGAATTACCACCGGGGTGCTCTGGCTACCTTGTCCCATCGGATTATCATCCATAAGGCGGCTCACCTGACGGCGGTCGGTGCCCTCGCTCGCCGCCAACACTTCACTGCCCACATCGTTGACGTCGACCACCACCACCCTGACTCCTCGAAGCCTCCGGCCCAGCTGGTGCACCAACGCGCCGGCTTGAGCGGGGGCGAGAACAATATATCCGTCGTAGGGCGCAATCGTGGTCGGTCCCGGCCCGTCGATGGCGGCCACCCGGCGGCCAGCCACTCGATAGAAGTCTCCCGACCGCCCGCCGATTCGATCGACCGCGCCCACCGACGCCGCTAGCAGAATTCGCCACAGTCCAGCCTCGCGGATGGCCATTTCCATCGTCTCGGCTCGGCCGAGCCCCAGACCAAAACCCAGTTGGCCAACCTGGTGTGCCAAAAACCGGGCCACCGGACGGGGATGAACCGATCCCAGAGGGACAGCCCGCCCTTCACCGATGGCCACAATCTTTTCACTCAGCACCACAATATCGCCGGGATGCACTTTGCCTTGCAAGTATGGTATGAGCGACTCGCAGATCGTCTCATGGAGCGATATGGTGTGCGTTTTTACCACAAAACGGTGAAAACGCCGCCGACCCACCGTCCGAGCCGGCTTTTCGGTCCAGCTGCCGGTCGTGGGGACCGCCTGGGTGGTTTCCCGGTCGTCCATCGCCTGCCCTCCCCTTCGCAAGATGCGTACGCTCTTACGGTATTCACAGGCGGTGGCAATGGTCCCCGATCCGACCTACCCGCCGTAATCCTGCAACACCCGGTGGGCGGCCTGGCTAACCTCCAGCGCGTCTTCGTACTTCCGCTGCCACACGCTGCGCCCGAAAATAAGGCCACTCGCTCCCGCCTCCATGCATAGCCGGGCCTTGGCAATCGTGTTCTCGATGCTGCCGCGTTCGCCGCCGGCGAAAATCACCAGGGATTTGCCGGCTGAACCGATGACTTGCTCAAGCGCGCCCAACTCGGTCCAGGCGCGATGATAGCCGGCGGGAGCTTTTTCCAGTTGATCGGCATCCGTCTTCGGAATGTTGAGTTTAATTACGTCGGCCCCCAGCTCTTGAGCCGTGCGGGCCGCGTAATCCACCGCCCACAGGCTATCCTTACCGCCCTTGTTTTCGACCCCGGATCCGCGGGGATAGGCCCAGACGATCACCGGCATGCCGTAGCGCTCGGCGTCCCGGCGCACCCCCGCAAACTGTCGGAAGTCCTCGTCCTGGCGCGCGGACCCCACGTACAAGGTATACCCCACAGCGTCTGCGCCGAGGCGCACGGCGTCCTCAACCGTTGCGTTCAACGGGGAAAACGGAGCGTCATCAGCGGGAATTTCCGTCTTTCCGTTTAATTTCACCACCAACGGCACCTGGTCGGCAAACTCCGGATAATACTTTTCGGCCAAGCCGATTTGCAGCGCTATCGCGGAATATCGGCCGTTAACCGCCACCCGAAATTGAAAAGCCGGATCGTGCGCCTCGACGGCGTCAAGAAAATCGCGGGGGCCATGCTCCAGCCCTTGGTCGATAGGCAAAATCATCAACGTGCCGTTGGCCGGACCGCTATAATACAGCAATCGGCTCAGGCGGCGTTTTTTTCCTGCGCTCAGGTTCAGATCGGATAACTGGGGGCGCCTTGCGTTGCTCATGTGCTATCTCCCTCACAATGATGTTAGGTGTGCGATGGCGGTCGTCAGCCCTTTCGGCAACCGCCGCCGCGGACAAGTACCGTCGTCCGGCCACAGGGAATCCTAACCAACCGTTCCTGAGCTAATGTTACCACGGTTCTCGCCGCGAGAAGGTTTCGACGCTAATCCCGACCGCCCTCGCCAAATCCAGAGATGCTCTTGACTGTGCCGCCAAAAGTCGCCTCTCGGCGGCTTGGTAACAAGCAAACTGACTGCGTCTGGCCAAAGGCCAAATCAGCCTGGCAACTCCCCAAGAGCCCCATATCAACTCTCGCCGGATTCCGGCGAGGGCACATTCGGCACCAGCTATGGCATCCAGCGCAACCGGGTCGTCAGCCGCCGGGTGCCACCAGATTATGACGTAGGCGAGGCGGGATCCGAAGACTGCGGCAAGGGCCGCCGCCCGGTGTAACCTTCATCCAACCCGTGAAAAAAGGCAATCTCACCTTCATCCATCTGCCAACAGAGATAGACGTCTTGTCCATCAACCTTGGCCGGGAAATCGACCAGCCCCATCTCCACATCGGTTACCCGGCACCCTACTTGGTTGATTTCGCCAAGCAGTTGGTTGGCCTCACCGACCACCTCGTCGAATTCTCTTTTCGCCAGTTGGTAGTCGGTCAACATGATTAGATTGCCGTCCTTGCGATAGCCGACCTCCCGAATGTCCCGCATTTCCTCATATCGCGTCCGGGCTTGGGTTTGCATGTCACGCAACTTTTCCAGCATGAGCCGAAGTTTCGGAACAAGCCGGTTGGCTTCTTCCACGGTGAACCATCGCGTGGCCACTATCCCCCTCCTTTCGGCTGCCCCTTGGTCGCTAGGTGCTCCATTTTTATGTTGTCGGCGCTCGAAATGCTAGCGCTCCTTCTCCCGCGGGGAACTTGCCGCAAAAGGCTCTAACCGCCGCCGACAGTCCAGTGTCCAAGCAACAGCAACACCGCCCCCGTGCTCATCAGCCATGACGCCATTATTTTACGCCAGCCCGGCGCCTCCAGCAACCAGAAACTCCCTAGCAGGGTCGCGATCAGGGCGGCTACGCTGCCCAGGCTTTCGATAACCCACAACGGCAGATGAGGCATGAGTAGAATCAGACTCAAATAGGCGGCGGCATTGGTCAAGGCGGCCGATAACGCCCACTGCGGGCGCCGTTGCAACAACCGCATGACCCCACGCCCCTGCCCCAGCGCCAGCGTCAGCCCGGCAATCCACACCGTCACCCAGCCGTACAAATTGGCCGCATACATCAACGCAGACTGCGGAGGGTGGCCGGAGTCGAGGACCCTGGCCACCACTACCAAGACGTCGGCGCCAATCATCAGCCAGATGGGAGCGACCTCGGTTTTGGTTCCGGTCGTCAGCATTCCGGTCCCGATTCCCATTACAGCCAGTCCCAACCACGCCATCCAACCGTAATCGGGGGCGATCACAAACAAAAAGAGGACGCTGAGATTGCTCCAGGGACTGACCGTGCTGACCGCGCCAGCACTCAAAGCCGCGGTATAAAGGGCAAACGCCCCGGCATAGACGATGGAGGGCAAGAGCGCCCTCAGAGTCAGCCCAGCCTGATCGCTGGCGCAGGCGAGCGCCCATAGCAAGACCGCCGCCCCGCCGAAGGCGACCGTTGTCGTAACCAGTCCGGACTCGTCTTCACCCAAAAAGTGCAGGAAAATGCGCTCACCGCTCAGGGCCACCACACGTACCAGCACGATGATCAGCACGTCCATGGTTTCGCCTCCCCCGACCAGCGAGTCGATGGAGGATTCTATGCGCGTCCTGACCCGTCATGCCATGCCCCGAACGGCCCCTGACTAAGACAGGGATGAGCGCTGCACAATGCGGGGACTTGGCCGATAGCGGTCGTTGCCCAAGTCTCGGCGCTCGATTCCTTGGGGCGTAACCACCTCCAACCAGGTGTGGACAAGCACCCCCTCCTGCCCTGGGGTCAATACCTTTTCCTCGCCCGACTTAAGGTTCGGATTAACCTGGATCAGGGTGCGGAATGGGTAGCGTTCCAAAATTCGGTGATGCACGGTGATGCTGGGGCCGGGGCTTGCTCCCCAAATCGATATCGTGAAGAGTCGCTGGTCGGCCTGGGCAGTTATCATAATCGGCGTGGTTCGGGTGTTTTGAAATTGGAAATTCAGATAGTCTCCCGCCACCGTGGCATCTTCGCCGGGCGGCAAATAGGGAACCGTCAAGCCATGCTGATGCCGTTCGATCACCTTGAGTCCAGTGCGCAAAATAGCCGCGTATAGTGTCGAGGCCCCTTGGCACACACCGCCGCCCACCGAGGGCACGATCCGGTCGCCGACAAATCCCCGCCCCCACCCGTAACCGTTTTCCTGGGTATATGGTCCGACCACCCGGTAATAGTTGAACACTCGTCCGGGGAGTACCTCTACCCCGTTCAATCGCTTGGCTACCAACTCGATGTTAAGGACCTGGCTCGCGCTGGCGTGCCAATAATTGGTGGTCTTGGTACCAAGCTCAAACCGCAGTTGCTGCGGAGATTTGGGTTCAGCCGGTCCGGCGGCCAACCAAGGCGCCGCCATCGATGTCGGGCGCGGCCTTCCGCTCAAGACCGCTGGTGGCGCGGTGTTGGGCAGGAGAGCCAGCCACAGGGTCAACAGCCACATCTTTGCCAAAGGTGTTCCTCCTTACTTCTTACTTCTTACTTCTTACTTCTTACTCCCGGCTCCCCGGCTCACTCGAGCGCTTATGGATGATCGCCAGTCCAGGGGCCATGCCAGGGAAGCCAACAGCGTCATCCAAATCCACGCCACCTGGACTATTTCACGATTGGTCATCGTCAGCGGAACCGCCCACGCCCAACCGCGCGCGAGTTCGCACCAGGCAAGCCAA
Source organism: Bacillota bacterium (assembly GCA_021846365.1). Lineage (GTDB taxonomy): Bacteria > Bacillota > Sulfobacillia > Sulfobacillales > Sulfobacillaceae > JAJZXC01. The sequence goes on from JAJZXC010000006.1 coordinate 16,626, forward strand.
AGCACCATGCGGCGGGCCCTATGGCCTGGACTGATGAGATAAAAAGGCAGCGCCCAAATCAGATACCAGTATTGGAACCAGGAGAGCCCGATCAGCGCCAAGGCCAGGAACGTATCCCCCAGCCAGCGAGGATCTGCCGTGCGCAGCCACATTCTGGCACGATGCCAACCGATAGCCAAAAACCCGAGCGTGCCCAGGTCGACCGACCAGCTGCGGTTTTCGGCCCGACGGTGTATCCAAAAATGGCTGAATACGCCCTGGATCACGAAATCCAGCGAACGCAGGAAGAGACCCTGATTGGCCAGCGGCACGGCCAGAACTTCGGCCCCGCGCCAAAACGGAGCATACGCCGCCGCCAACACCAGGATCCCCACGCCCAGGGTGGTGGCGGCCGCCTCCGTCCGCAGGGCCATGATGAGAATGGGCAACAAGACCAGGGGGACAAACTTGATGCCCACCGCCAACGACCAAGCCATCCCGAACCGGGCGTAGCGCTTGCGCAAATATTGGTCGTAGCCCACCACCATCAGCGCCACCATCCAGGCGTCGTTCTGCCCGTTGGCAAGCAATTCAATGCCCACCAAAGGATGGCAGCCAAAACTGATGGCGGCCGCCCGACCCCATCTCCGGGCCAAGAATCGGGCCGTTACCGCCACCGCCAACAGGTTCGCGGCCTTCATCACCAAAAACTGCGGCCAGAAGGGCGGGGCGATTGTACCCACCAGCGCCATCCACCAAAACCAGCAGGGACCATAGGGATTCGGTTGGTGAACCCAACCCGCTTGACGCAGCCACGGATCGTGCCGCCAGCCGGGTACGCGGTCGATCGGGGTCAACATGGGATTGAGCTGGTAGTGGTCGACCAGGCGGGCCTCGGCCATAAAGCTGAGCATGTCATGGGACAACAACGGCAACGAGACGACGGCCAAACCGGCGTAGAGCCCGTAAAAAGCCAAACGCTGATGGGGGCTGAGGCGGGGAAGCGCTCGTGGCAAGCCCGGATAGGCGGTCGCGATGGGAATCAGGCCCGCCACAAACCAGGCCAATTTTGCATGCGGGCCACCCCCATCGGCCGACCCGGAGGCCAAGATGGCCTCTACGGGATGGATGCCGTTAAGGAGGGCCCAGCCGGTGGGAAGGACCCAAAACGTCCATCCGGCCAGAAACCCCACCGGTGCCAGCCAGTCGCCCACGGTCGCTTGCGATTGGGTTTGTGCTCCCTTGGGCACGATGGTCACCTCACCCCTAGGGTGATCCAGGCCGGGAGTCCTCATGCGTCACCGCTAGACGTGGGCGGATAGCTCGTGTTCTAAGCTCAGGTGAGGGCCGAGCCCACGAATGCCCTCAATTCTACCGTCGATGGAGCCGATGGAGCGATTTTTCTTGCCCGAACTCGGTTCGATCCTGTAGATTAATGTCGTATGCATCGTTACCGAGGTCACCGACGGTCTGGGCGGCTTGGCGCAAGGCGATCGCCGAAGGCGCTCAGCCAGGCCAAGAACCGCCCTGGTCGCGCTCGGGCGCAAAAGAAACCAATTTGCAATAGTGCCCAGGCGCCTTGCCCTCAACGCCCCCGGGTCCACGGCTCAGTCGCGTCCGTAGACCCAAGTCCAAGCCTAGGCTTGGCTGGAGGGAGCAAGGTGCCAGGAGCACCCGCGGTTTCCCGCCGGCAAGTTGGAGGCAAAGCTTTCGCCGGCAATGACCGGTCCGCATGCCCACCCAGCGGACTACCGCGGAAGCAGGATCAGAAACGAGGAACTTATGGTACGGATTGGACTCCTGGGCTACGGCACCGTAGGGCAGGCATTTGCGGCCCTGGTAGCGAATCAGACACGTATTCCGGCGGAAATTGTGGTGGCCTTGGTGCGCAACCCAGACCGGCGCCGTGACGGCCCCCCGCTCACCCTCACCCAAGATCCTTCCCAAGTGGTGGACCGGCCCGACGTCGATCTGGTGGTGGACGTGATGGGCGGCAAGGAGCCCGCCCTGCCGTTGATGGTTCGGGCACTCAGCCACCGCAAGCCGGTAATTTCGGCCAACAAGGAGGTCATGGCCGAGCACGGATCGGAATTGGCCGAGTTGGCGCGGCGCTATGACGTCACTCTCGCCTACGAAGCAGCGGTCGGGGGTGGGATTCCGCTCTTGGAACCCCTGCTTACCCATTTCGCGGCCGCGCCGGTGACTGAAGTGGTCGGCATCCTTAACGGCACCACCAACTATATCCTGTCCCGGATGGAGTCCGGCGAAACGGTAAGTCGGGCCCTGTCTCACGCACAGGCGTTAGGTTATGCCGAGTCGGATCCCGCGGCCGATTTGGACGGCACGGACGTCTTGCGCAAGTTAAGTTTGGTCATCGGGGCGCTGTTTGCTCCGGTCAAGAATTTAGACCAGATTCCCCGCTTGGGCCTGGACGACTATTTGCCGATGGTGATTCGCCGCGTGCGGGCGTGGGGATACCGCATCAAATTGCTGGCCCGGGCGACCCGGGATGGAGGGGCCCAAGTCTGGCCGACACTGGTTCCCGAAGGTCATCGTTTGGCGGCAATAAACGGGGTGCACAACGTGGTCGGAGTAGAGGTTTTCGGGCAATGGTTCTGGATGGAGGGGGCCGGAGCCGGTGGCCAGGCGACGGCCTTAAGTCTGTTGGCCGACCTCTACCGGGGTTACCGGTTCGGATTTCGGGCCGGGCGGCTAGATTGGCCGACACCCCTTGAGACCCGCCCGCTGATCACTCCCTGGCTCGCCTTCGGCATCGATCCCGACCGTCCGCCGAGCCGATTTCACGGTCTTCCGGGAAGCATTGTCGAATCGGACTACATCGTCACCCCGCCTGCTGACCAACCGCAAATAGCTCGCTGGTTGTCCGACAACCCAGGCCTTATCGCCTATCCCCTGTTCAACGACAATCAGCAGGGTGGGCCTTAGGCCCACCCGAGGGGTTGCTACTGTTTCAGTTGCTCCTCAGCCATTCGGATCGCTTCTCGAACCAGGTTGCCGCACTCACGGGCAGGAACACCGCCCCACCCCTGTCGACGGACAATTTCCGAAACCCCCAACCGCTCGCCAAGCTTCCGCTTCATGGCGTCTGACATCAACTTGGCCAGTGCCATCACCCCCCACGCCCATTATGCGTCGTCCGGGGGATTCCATACGTCAGCCGATACCAGCGGCGGTAACGCAACACGCGAGCGACAAAGTAGCGTGTCTCCGGATAGGGAATGGAGTTGCCGTTCCGACTGTGAAACGTTAACCGTCGCTGCGTAATCCACCCGTCGGTCACGGCGGGACCGCTGTTGTACGCGGCCAGCGCCAGGACCGGGTTGTTGGCATAGCGCCCTAACAGGTAGGCCAGAAACCACGATCCCAATGCAATATTTTGCTCCGGATTGGCTAGATTGAGCTGAGCCGTGGGCAGTCCTCCTCCGTGCTGACGAATCCAGCGTGCGGTTGTCGGCATGATCTGCATGAGTCCGACCGCTCCCCGGTCGCTGACGGCGTCGGTGCGATAGCCGCTTTCCACCCGAATGACCGCGGCGACCAGCGCCGGATCGAGCGCGTATTTACGAGCTTGAGACTGTATGATGTTGGCGTAGGGAAACGGCAACAGGATATGCAAACCAACCCAGGCCAACCACGCAACCAGGGCCAGAACCAGGGCCAGCTCGATTAGCCGCCGTCGGCTTGCGCGGAGTCTAAACCGTCCAGCCATACCGCCTCCACCTCACGTTTCAGTTGACCATAAGACCCCGTATTGTTGATCACCCGATGCGCCCGCGTCAGTTTGGCCGCCAGGGGCAACTGGGCGGCGATGCGCCGCTCCGCGTCGTCGCGGCTAAGACCGTCGCGGGCCATGATGCGGCGGCGTTGTTGTTCACGAGTGACATAAACCACCCACATCTCATTTACTTCCACGTCCCACCCGTTTTCGACCAACAACGGAATGTCGATGACCGCCAAGCGGCCACCTGCCCCTTCCCATTGCTCGAGCATGTCATACAACTGACCGCGAACTAGGGGATGAATGAGGTCGTCTACTCGGCGACGCACACCCGGATCCAAGAAGATACGGCGGCCGAGCTTGCGGCGCATCAGATCTCCCGAGGTCGTGAGTACGGGCCAGCCAAATTCTTCCCGTAGCGCCCTCCATCCCGGTCTGCCCCGTGCTTCGAGTTGGTGAACGATGGCGTCAGCGTCGATCACAAAAGCCCCTCGCTCGCGTAAGATGCTGGCCACCGACGACTTTCCGCTGCCAATGCCCCCCGTCAAACCAACCCGCCATAATCCGGCCATCTCTACCCCTTCAGTCGGACCGAAGACCACTTTAACTGCCCGTCGGGAAATAACGCTGAAGTCTTGACCCTGGGCGACTCGAGCCAAAACACCGACGGGCGCACCAAGGTCACCGCCAGTGAGCGGGAAAAGCGGGAATTATCCCCGATGTAGGCGTCAATCCTCCCCCCGCCCGCCAGCTTGGTCAGCTGGCGGGCGGTAGTCAGCCGAACCGACACCAACGGCTGGCGCGCGCTCAACGCCCGGGCCAAAGCGACCGCCATCGGGTTGCTCGTATTCACCCAAATCGTCATCGGCCGATTATTGGGCATTCCTCGCGGCCAGGCCCGGGCCATGGCTCTTGCCTTGGTGCTGAAGGCATCGGCCACCCAACTAGCGATGGACAGTCGACGGTAGGCGGAAATTCTCGTAGCGCTGCGCCGATAATAAAGACTCACCGTCCCCGGCTGGTTAAATACACGCAGGTCGACAAGCCAGCGGGCTTTCAACTCGTGCACCGCCAGCGGAGAGACGGGGGCGGCGTCGAGCAGGCCGTTCACCACGCTAAGCCATGCCTCTCGGGGCTTGGGATATTCCACCAACTCAATTTCGCTAGGGGTCCCCGCCCCCAGCTGACGACTACCCACGCGGGTGAATACAAGATGGTCACCCGGTGTCCACTGTGCGAGCTTCCACCCTCCGGTGCCGATCAGATTGGTTAACTGCCAGTTCTGCCCTCCCTGAATCTGATCTCGGACGGGCACGATGGATAAGGCGGGATTGGCCAATCCGTGCAGGAACGCCGTGAAATTGCCGCCCGTCAGTTGGATGGTCAGCCGACGGCGGCCAGCGGTCGCAACACCGCTGAGCACCCGGGTCCGACCCGCAATGACGGCGCTTGCCCCGCCAACCGGACTCAAAAGCTGGCGCGCGAGCGCAGAGCCAACCACCGGCCACAGCGGTCTGGCGAGCGCCTGGGCCACCATGGCGGCTGTGAGCGGCTGCCCATTGACGGTGGCAGCCCGGGTCAAGGTAATCGCCACCGTGTTTTTGTTCACTGTGACCGTACGCGCCAGGCCGGGAATCACTTGCCCGACAGAACTGACGTTAAGCAGGGCCTGAAAAACGTTGTCGGTAACCGCCCGCTCGGCGGGATGATTGGCCAGGGCGGGGTCTAAGCTTGCGGGATTGCCGTAAATCGCCAAACTGAACGACCTCGTCGTCCCTGCCGGTGCCGTTCCGGAAGGAAGCGCGTGAGGTCGGACCAAGGCCGAAATCATCAGCGCCATCGTTGCCAGGATCCACGGCCACAACCGTTTGTGCATCTAGATCGCTTGCCCGGGAACTTTTTGGACTTGGGCCGGAGTCAACTCCTGCTCACTAATCAAGTCGATCTTGATCTTGCCGTCAAGTGGCACCACAGACAGCTCCCCACGCACCCGAAATTGATTCCAGATCAGATCAACGACCTCATCGGCCGCATTTTGATTGTCCACCATCCAGCTTATCTTCTGCATGTTCTGTCGCCTCCCCCTGGTCCATCGCGTCTTAGACCGGATCTCTCGTGCTCCCTGGCTGACAGCGCGGGCAAAAGTGACTCGTTCTCCCCTGCACCACTTCGCTAGCAACCATCGCTCCGCACCGTCGGCAAGGTTTGCCCGCCTGGCCATAGACGTTGAGATAGGCCTGATTTTCTCCCGGGCGGCCAAGGCCGTCTACGTAATCGGAAAATGACGTGCCCCGATGCTGGATGCCGTTCCTGAGCACCCGCCGTATACTGCGGACCAACCGCACCATATCCTCCCGCTTAAGGGTCCCGGCGGCGGTGCGGGGATGTATCCGGCTCAAGAACAGAGCCTCATCGGCATAAATGTTGCCTAAGCCCGCCACCACCGCCTGGTCCAACAACAGCGCCTTGATGGGCGCTCGCCGATCACTCAGCCGGCTATATAGATAGGCACCGGTAAAGCGGCGGTCCATCGGCTCTTGGCCTAGGCGGTGGTCCAGGCTCGCTCGCTCATCTAGCCATCCAACCCGGCCAAACCGACGCGGGTCGCAAAGACGGAGATCCACGTCGCCGAAGGCGACTTCCAGATGGGTGTGCGGACGCAACACCTCTCCGGGTCGATTCAAAGTGAGCCGTCCGCTCATTCCCAAATGAATGACCAGCCATCCGCCCTCCTGCCACCCCAGCAACAAATACTTGCCCCGCCGATCCGTCCGCACTAAACGTTGACCGCTCAATCGACCTTGCAAGGCCGATGCATCCATTTCCCCCAATTTTACCATGCGGGGATCAAGATGCCGAACCTCGGTGACACGACGACCCAACACCCCCGCCTCCAGGTGGCGACGGATGGTTTCCACTTCCGGCAATTCAGGCATGGGGAGCCTCCTCCACGACGGGAGACATGTGTTCCCAATCGAGTCCGTGTTTGCCTTCCACCACTAGGGGCACGCTGAGGGAAAGCACGGAGACCATGTGCAAGCGGGCCATGGCCATTAAGTCGGGCTCCTCGCTGGGCACCGCATCCCAGATCAACTCGTCGTGAACCTGCAGCGTCAGCTTAGATTGCCATCGGCGGTCGTTATGCATTTCGCGCCAGATGGCTACCATGGCCGTCTTAATCAGGTCGGCCGCACTCCCCTGAATTACCGTGTTGATCGCCATCCGCTCGGCAACCTGCCGGCGGACACGATTCTGGTGAGAAATGTCGGGCAGCATTCGCCTCCGGCCTAAGATGGTGGTCACGAACCCTTGGGCCCGAGCGTCGGCCAACACGGCGTCAAAGTACGCCTTCAAACTCGGGTAGCGCGCATAGTAACGACGAATGTAATCTTCCGCTTCGTGTTGGGCGACCCCCGTGTCGCGAGCCAGTCCGTACCCTGAAATCCCGTAAATAATGCCAAAGTTGATGGCTTTGGCCCGATTGCGCCAGGTGCTGTCCACCTCCGCCAAGGGGATGTTGAACATTTCGGACGCGGTGCGCCGATGGATGTCTTCCCCTTCCCGAAAGGCTTGAATCAACCGTTCGTCTTCCGACAAGTGGGCGAGCATGCGCAATTCGATTTGCGAATAGTCCGCTGCCACCAGGATGTTGCCGGGCGAGGGCTTAAACACGCCCCGCACCCGACGGCCCATCGGCTCGCGGACAGGGATATTCTGCAAGTTGGGATTGCTAGACGACAAACGCCCGGTTGCGGTTCCGGTCTGGTGGAAGGTCGTGTGCAGTTTCTCGTCCTCGTCCACCAGGTCGATAATTCCGTCCACATAGGTGCCCTTAATCTTGCTAAGCTGCCGAAACTCCAGGATCTTCTCCACGATAGGGTGCTCGTTGCGCAACTTTTCCAAGGTATCCGCGTCCGTCGAGTAGCCGGTCTTGGTTCGCTTCCCTGACGGCAACTGCAAGCGCCCAAATAGCACGTCGGCGAGTTGTCGAGGCGACTGAATGTTGAATGGTTCTTTGGCCAGTGCATGGATCTCGGCTTCGAGAGTACGCAGTTGGTCTTCGCATTCCTGCCCCAGGGTGCGCAATTGCTCCACGTCGACATGAATACCAGTGGCTTCCATGGCCGCCAAGATGGGAATCAATGGCATCTCCACTTCCCGATACAGACGCGACAAGCCCAGAGCTTGCACGTCGCGGGCTTGTCGCGATAAGAGCTCTGCGATCGCCAAGATACGCCGCACGGGGTCCTGACCAACCTCCAGCCCAAAGCGGTCGGCAACCTGATCCAAGGAATAGGCCTTGGCTTCCGAGTTCAGCAAATACGCCTGAATCTCGCCGTCCTCGACAAAACGGACTTCTTTGGCCTGATCGCCCAGAGCGCGCAGCATTTCCTTGCTTCCCCACCCGGCAAATCGGGCGCGGGGCCACGCTCCCTGCCAGCGCGTCACTCGGTCCCCGCTCAACATCAGCCACTGGTTGGCCTTCACCGCGTCCACCACGACCAAGTCCCCATCGTTAACCCGGAATTGGTCGGCAGGCGTCTCGCCAACCGCGGGCGGAGACCACGCGGCGGCGCCTTCTGGGCGAGTGGGTTCCGTCACCGCCGCTACCGTCGCCTCGCTGAACTGCCGGATACGGCGTTGGATGGATTGCATGCCCATGGCGACCAAAAATTCCTCAAGGGCAGGGTTGGGCTCGAGCTGATACGGTTCGTCGGCTTCAGGCCAGTCCATCGGAACACTAGACACGATGGTGGCCAACAGGCGCGACTGTAACGCTGCGTCGCGCTGGTTAGCGAGCGCCTTGACCCATCTCGGGTTGTCAATCTCGTCCAGGTGGGCATAGATCTCGTCGAGACTGCCATATTGCCCGAGAAGCGCACAGGCCGATTTTTCCCCGATTCCAACCACACCCCGAATGTTGTCGGAGGAATCGCCCATCAATCCCTTCAGATCCGGAACTTGAGCTGGCCTAACCCCAAGTTTGGCCACCGTCTTTTCGGCATCCATCGCCTCCCAAGCGCTGATGCCCGCTCGGGTGGTCAAGTAAACGGTAATCGACGGCCCAACCGTTTGCAGCAAGTCACGGTCACCAGTGACGATTTCGGTGTCGTAGCCCCGCTCGACGCCCATTTGAGCCAACGTGCCCAGCACGTCATCCGCTTCGTAGCCGGGTACGGCCACCCTCGGCACATGCAGGAAATCTAACAGTTGCTCCACCAGCGGAACCTGGCGACGAAATTCGTCGGGGGTTTGCGAACGCGTTCCCTTGTATTGTTCGTAGATTTGATGGCGAAATGTGGGCCGCGGAGCATCAAACACCACCACCACACGCTGCGGACGCCGCTCCGCCAGCATCTTGAGCAACATCCCGGCGAAGCCGAAGAGTGCGCCGGTGGGGGTGCCTTCGCGGTTGGTAAGGGGGGGCAAGGCATGATAAGCTCGAAATAATAAACTGTGACCATCCACTAATAATTGCCGCGACATCAATCGTCCGCCTCCACCCCAGTGATTTTGGCTGCCCACCTAGTTTGCATCCCTATTTTAAATGGTAGCAAATCAAAAAGCTCCACGGTAGAGTGTTCCTCGATTTAACTCTCAGCCGAATCCAACCGTGGCTTGACCCCGGTAATGCTTTCCAGCAACTCGCGCCCTGCTATAGGAGGCGGCTGATCGGGGAAAGCCGACCAGGCGGCTAAGGTGAACTGACGGCGCCAGTGGTACCGAACCTTCCGCTATCGGTCGACTCCGGCGGTGAGGCTGCCATTGCTTGCCGGCGGCGCGCAATCACTGCCGACGGACTGTCCCAACTGATGCGTGATAATGCCCCGCCGTTCAGAACGGAGACACCAGGCGAAAGTTTTCCGCGCATCTTTCGGCTGGCCGAATTTCGCGGTATGATTAATGAGTGTTTGCCATTTGAAAATTGGATATCCTGGCGGTTGTCTCCCGCCAGCGGGGGAGACGTAAAATGTATCTCATCGTCACCAAAAGACGTTCAAACCCGCGAACATCTGCCGACCACCTCTAAATACGGTGGGGCCATAGGCAAAACGGTCCGCTGCTAACACCCCTGAATAGTCTCCTCAGCGGGGGTCGGAAGACCCTAGCCAGCGATTACGATCACCGTCATCATGAAGACCAGGAGGATTTTGCTTCCTAATCCGTACCCGGTTGCCAAAGGCTGGGACACCGGAGTCAATTGGCGCGACCGGCTCCCCCGGGGGGCACCTGGGTCATAAACCCATGCCTAGGCGGGAAACTCAACAGGTCCACGCTTTTCGGCCAGGAAGCGCTTGCGTTGCCTTTTAGCACAACCATATCGCGCCATGACCGGCTTTGGGATGTGCATGATCACAGGTAACCCCTCAGCGGGAAGCCGATGGAATAGGCGCTCGCACCACGCTTAAGTTAACCAGGTCATCATACCAGCCGGTCCTTCTCTAAGTTGATCACCCTGTATGGTGCGGCGTTAAAGGTGGGGGGGCTGAAAGCAGTGTCCTCGGCGTAACGGGCTTTTTAGAGACACTGGCTCGGAGATAATGTTCGGGTAGGTTTGAGCCGAACGCGAAACAGAGCTGCGTAAGGGGTCTCCGAAAGGAGATGGATTGATGGTCTACGTTCTCGACAAGCATGAAATACCGCTGACTCCGTGTTCCCAGAAACTGGCAGCCCGCCTTTTGCTGGAACGCGGCTGGGCAGTGGTTGACAAAATGGCACCGTTCACGATCCGGTGGAAAGATAGACGGGGGCAAGACAGTGTGCTTCAACTCATCGATCTCAAACTGGACCCTGCTTCCAACACGACGGCCCGTTTGCTTCAGCGTGCCAACGGTTGGCACTATGGAAAGGGGGTGTGCCGCGCTCCCTCCCCACCAGTGAACACAGGGGCTTGCGCGCGGCAATTTAGGTGAACATCCTAGACAAAATGCATGAAGCGATCCAGCCGCCGTTCGATCCAGCGCGGGCCCTGTACGAGGCCGAACGATGCTTGGAATGCGGACAAACCGGATCGCCTGCCCCTTGCACCGTGGCGTGCCCGGCGGGAATCGACGTGCCGGGATTTATCAAGAATATTCGCCTGGGCCACTTGCCCCAGGCCCAGGATATCGTGTTTGCGGAAAACCCGCTGGCGGGCACATGCGCTCGGGTTTGTCCGACGCCCGTCCTGTGTGAAGGAGCCTGCGTGCTGAACCACATCGGTCTCCGGCCGGTGGCTGTGGGTCGTTTGCAACGCGTAGCCGCCGACTACTCTTTCCCGTCGCCAGGAACCCCGGCACAGCGACCCTTCCTCCGTCTCGCCGAGGTCGCCGTCATTGGCGCGGGACCCAGTGGTCTTGCCTGTGCTCGCGCCCTGAGCGAACAGGGCATCGCGGTAACCGTGTACGACGGCGCACAATCCGCTGGTGGACTCGTGCGCACGGCGATTGCCCCCTACCGCCAGCCGGAGGGATCGTTGGAGTCGGAGGTTCGGCGACTCGAGGCAATGGGCGTGCGGTTTGAATTCAACCGGCAGTTGACCGCCCGTGAAGACTTTCGCCGCTTGGAAGACCGCTATACGGCAATTTTTTTGGGCGTTGGCCTGGGTCCGGATAAGGCAGTCACCATCCCTGGGCACCACTTGGCTGGCGTTTGGGCAGCCCTGCCCTTTATCGAACGGGCGAAATCCGGGGGATGGATGCCGCGAGCAGAACACTTGGTGGTAATCGGGGCCGGTAATACGGCGATCGACGTGGCCCGCGAGGGAATCCGCCTGGACATACCCGAGGTCACCATCTTGTACCGGCGCACTCCGGACAAGATGCGCGCTTATCCGTTTGAGGTGCGGGAGGCAGTTCATGAGGGCGTGCGCTTTCAGTGGCAAGTGGAGGTGCAAGAGATCATCGGAACCTGGCGCGTTACGGGTGTGCGTTGCCGACGTGCCGGGATCGAGGGGGATGCTCGCCTCGAACTGCCAGCCGACTTAGTGGTGAGCGCAATCGGCCAACAGGCGCGCTCGGAATTGTCGCAACTGGTCGACGGCCTGACCTGGGACGGCAACCAATTGATCGTCGACCCTGCCAGTGGGCAAACCGGAAACCGGCAGTATTATGCCGCCGGTGACCTCATCGGCGGCACCACCGTGGTGGAGGCCGTACGCGGAGCCAAGTTGGCCGCGCAGGCAATGGCCCAGTCCGTGAGGAGGAATGCGGGATGATATCGATTCGGTGGCATGGCAGGGGCGGACAAGGAGCCAAGACCGCTGCCCACCTCATGGCGGTGGCATTTTTAAAGAATGGGCGCTACCCTCTGGCCTTTCCCGAATACGGCCCAGAGCGCACCGGTGCACCCATTACCGCCTACACTCGGGCGGACAGCCACCCGATTCGCTTGCGCTCGGCGATTCAGGTTCCTGACCTGGTCGTGGTGCTGGATCCTTCCTTGCTTGGCGAAGTTCCGGTGGCAGACGGGATTCCCGCAGGAGGATGGCTAATAGTGAACCGGCCCGCGGGCACCGCTCCCGCCGGTTTCGACGGCACGTTGTGGAATCTTGCCGGTGACCAGATAGCCCGTGAGGCCGGCGCCCGGTTTGCCAACACAGTGTTCATTGGAGCCCTCGCCGGACTTATCGGCGAACCCGACCTGACTCATCTGCGTGAGGCCGTGGATGAGGTTATGGGGCGCTTGGCACGCGAGGTATTCGCCGCCTCGTGGAGAGCGCTGGAGGTAGGGTTTGGCCTCGGCGCGGAAAGGGGGGTCCATCGTGTCATTTCCTGATACCATCCGCCCGGGCGCGCTTATCCGTTCCGGCGACCAACCGAGCCCGGACATGAGCGGATGGCGGGTTGACCGCAAACCTGCCGTCCAGTGGTCTTTGTGTGTCGACTGCCTGCTGTGCTGGGCGTTTTGCCCAGATTCGGCGGTGGTCGTGGAGTCGGGACATTTTGCCGGATTTCATTATCCCGCCTGCAAGGGTTGCGAGATATGTGTGGCTACCTGCCCCACGGGAGCGGTCGCCATGGTCCCGGAGACTAGCCCGGTAGGTCCCCGAGGCGAGATGGGAGGAGAGGCGCGATGACGTCGTGGTTCACTGACAAACCCCAAGACTTGCGCCGGTTTCGAGTCCTCACCGGCGGTCAAGCGGTGGCGGAGGCGCTTCGACAAATCGACCCTGACGTGTTTCCGGTCTACCCGATTACGCCCCAGACCCCCATCATCGAGGCCTTCGCGCAATGCGTGGCCGATGGCCGCAGTCACGCCCGGATTCTCACCGCCGAGTCCGAGCATTCGGCCATGAGTGCAGCCGTGGGCGCCGCTTTGGCCGGAGCTCGGGCAATGACGGCGACCGCCTCGCAGGGACTCGCCTACATGATCGAGATCGTCTATTTGGCTGCCTCCCTGCGCGCACCGGTGGTCATTGCCGTCGGCAACCGCGCGCTGTCGGGACCCATTAACATTCACGGCGACCACTCCGACGGCATGCTGGCGCGCGATTCGGGCGTGGTCCAAGTCTATGTCACCACCGCCCAGGAAGCCTACGACTGGATGGTGATGGGAGTCAGGCTGGCCGAACACGGCGAAGTTTTACTGCCGGTGATGGTCGGACTGGACGGATTCACCCTCACCCATTCCGCCGAGCCGGTCGAGATCTTGGCAGATGCTGCGGTTCAGGAGTTTGTTGGTCCTTACGCCTATCCGTACCCGCTCTTATCCGAGGTTGCGGGTACCTATGGTGCCTTTGCCATGCCCGAACATTACTTCGAGATTAAACGCCAACAGATTGCGGCCCTAGAGCGCGCCGAAGCGGTCTTGCCAGCCATCACCCGTTCCTTTGCCAAGCTTTGCGGAAGGCAATACGCTCCGCTAGAAGGGTATTGCATGGAAGACGCCGAGCGAGCCATGGTGATTATGGGCTCGCAGCGAGGGACGGCACAAGAAGCGGTGGACAAGCTGCGGGAGCGCGGTCAAAAAGTCGGTGTGGTAACCGTGCGCCTCTTTCGACCATTCCCGCGTCGTGACCTGGCCGAACAACTCCGAGCGGTGCAAGCCATCGCGGTGTTCGACCGGGCCAGCACCCCGGGCAGCTTTCCTCCCCTGTATTTGGATACCCGGGCGGCGGTCCGCACGCCCCGGGTGGACAGTGTGATCTATGGCCTGGGAGGACGGGACCTAACCCCGGACGACATCGTCGCGGTTTTCGACCGCCTTAAGAGGCCGGCGGTCGATGCTGACCCGATATTTTACGCCGGGTCGGACGAGATAGAACAGGAGCGATAGTATGCCCAATCTGAGAACATTAGCCGAACGGCAGGCAGCCCGCCCCGCCTTGGGCAGCGGCCATTCGTTGTGTCGTGGATGCGGCATTCCGCTGGTGGTACGCACCGTGTTGGCCAGCATCCGCACCCCGGTGGCGGTGGTCAACGCCACCGGTTGCCTGGAAGTGGCTTCCACTCGCTACCCATTTACCGCCTGGTCGGTGCCCTGGCTACACGTGGCCTTCGAAAACGCCGCCGCCGTGGCCAGCGGAGTCGAAAGCGCCTATCTCGCGCTGCGCCGGCGCGGAGCCCTCCGGCAGAACTTCACCTTCGTCGTCTTCGCCGGCGACGGGGGAACGTATGATATCGGTCTGCAGGCCCTCTCCGGCGCCCTGGAGCGCGGTCACCGCTTTCTATACGTTTGCTATGACAACGAAGGGTACATGAACACAGGAGTTCAGCGTTCCGGCGCCACTCCCCGCGCGGCGAACACCACCACCACGCCCAGCGGAGCGACATCCACCGGCAAGGCCGAGGCCAGAAAAAATCTTACCGAAATCGTCCTTGCCCATCGGATCCCCTATGTCGCCCAAGCCGCCATTTCCCACCTTCAGGATCTGAGCGACAAGGTGGAACGAGCGACGCACAGCGAGGGACCGTCCTTCCTCAACGTGCTCTCGGCCTGTCCCCCGGGCTGGGGGTACGAGCCCCGAGACACCATCGCAGTGGTCCAACACGCGGTCAACAGCGGTTACTGGCCGCTTCTCGAGGTCATCGAAGGACATTGGCGATTGACCGTCCATCCCGAGCCGAGAGAATCGGTGGGCGATTGGTTTGGTTCCCAAAAACGCTTCCGGCACCTCTTTGACGGCGTCGATGTCGATCTCCTGGCCAGCCTGGAGCAAACCGCTGAGGCCGAGTGGCAACGGCTGGCGGAGATGGAAGCCCGTGACCGTGACTGGTTTGCTTCACCAGACGGCGCAAGGTGGGGGCTCAGCGACTGAGCAGTGTTGATCAGCAGCCGCAGGGTTGACAAGCTGCGGCTCGGCCGGTAGGCCACGGTCTCGCGATGGGACCGGCCGTTCTGGATCGGCTTTTGACGCAGACTGATCCATAGTCGATCCGCTGGCCGTGATGATCCTTGCTCGGGCCTGAGTCGGAGGGAGCTGGCTTGCACCCTCTGCGAGAACCTGGCTGGGATAGTACCGAACGAACAGGCGCGTGTACGAGTGCCTGCGGCTGCTGGAGCAGTTGGCTGAGGTGCGAGGTTGGTCACACGGGCAGAGACCTCGCCACGGCCGTCCCGGCTGCAGGCGGCACCCCTGCCGGGGTTGAACATGCAGACTGGGCTAGGTAGAGCCGGTGACGAGGGGCGGGTCGTTTGGGATGCGACCATGGCCCGGCATCACGCTCAGAGCTCTCAGCGTGCCTTTTGGGTGCCCGCGAGCGATACTGGATCTGCAGGGAAGCGCGTTTTCCCGGGCTCCCTGCGGTTTGCGGCAGCGAGCGGAACCTAGAGATCCCCGACCTGACCCGGCTGAGGCCGCTGCACATGCCTACCGGAGGGGAACATTTTCATCTCCTTCGAAGGCGGAGGATGAACCAAAGCCTGCCCAGGGTGGCGGCTTATAGTACCGCGCAGGTCTGTCCTGTCGTCAGTGACGACAGGATGGTGCGTCGGTGGTGAGGGATGTTTCTGAGCTTGATCATGAGTGATCATGAGTGTACTGCTTGCCAGTTGACCGTCTTTGGGGTATGCATGGTCACACGTGAGGGGATTAACCACGCGTCGATAAGATGACACCAAACTTCTCTCCCCTCTGCGAAGGGAGAGAAAGGTCAGGCGAGCAGTCGTTGTGTACATTTGTCTACGTTCTACAGACACCACTGATAGGCAGGGTGGCATGCCCTGATCCGGGCTGCGGCTTCATGCTAGGAAGCCAAGGTCCGCCGTATAGCAAGCCAATAACGACGCCTCGAATGGCGGACACATGGAAAAGTCCAAAGCGGCGACTATCCGAAGCTCGATCACGCTCAACCCAATAATACTCCTCGGGACTACCAGAGGTCGGTCATCCTCCTGAATCCGTGACAGACCGATTCAGAATTAACCGAGAAAGGTAGGATAACCCTTATACGGCAAATAATGGGGGAGATCAAGCGTGACCAGGGAACGGGTATCGTCATATTTAGCCGGAACGACTTGCAAAGCGCGGTAGATGGGGGTTCGACGCGCACCAAGGACCCGTTCCATTGGAACGGGAAAACTGGGGGGTGATGATGAAGTTTGCGGAGACTGCGATAAAGACAGACTGCCCTAAGAAAGGACAACTCAGGGCGCTGCAAAGTCGGCGTACAGTTGCCGCAGTACCCTTCCCCAAGGATTGGTGTCGGCATAGCGCAGGTAGATCGTCCGCCCATGGCGGACGACGTAGGTATAAGACGAGCCTTCTTTTTTGGTCCGACTGTTATCCATTGGCGACACGTCGACATCCAGGACAATATACTGCCGCTGTCCAATGGCCACTGGCTCGAAGTGGGCATACTGCTCCAACAGCGCGTCGGAACTCTCCCGCATCGCCGCTTGCCACCGCCGGCAAGGATCGCCGGCCACCCGGTCCAACCGCTGTCGCAAGGTTGCCGACGAGGGCACCTGATCGATGCCCAAGGCTTGCTGAAAAAATGGATCTTGGCGCAATGGCTCAATGTGGTCATAG
>JAJZXC010000166.1 GCA_021846365.1 Bacillota bacterium
TGTCCAAGGCTTGGCGCTTCCACCGATGCAGCTGGCCGGGATGAATGCCGTGCTCGGCGGCAATCTGCGTCACGGTCTTTTCCTCTTTGAGGAGTTCCAAGGTCACTTGGGCCTTGAACGTTGGAGTGTGTGTTTTCATCGAGTATCCAGTCTAACACTTGAAGGCCTCCCAGATTGTCCGAATTTCTGGGTCCACTATAAAGTCCCCGTACGGGGCATACGCCAACACGCGGTTCAACACGAATGCTAATGGTGGGACCGCATCGGGTTCGGACCATCCCCAAAATCTCCGAATAAGATTCCTCAGCACGGAAGCAACCAGGACGGCTGAGTTAGTCAACCCCATGACCAAATGAATTAGCCACCACAGCAGTCCCTCTGAGTTAACTGCATGCCCAAAACGATCAGTTGCAAGGCCTGATATCCGCGCCAAAGGGTCTTGATACCGGGTTCTCCATCGCTCTTCCGTCCTAAAAACCCCCCTAATTTGGCCATGGTGTGCATGGCCTCGCGTAAAGTGAGCCGATGGTCCGCGGCCATCGGGCGCGATCTCGGCCCTTTTCGGGGCCGTTGGCGGTCATACAGCTGACGTAAGGCAGCTTCTTCGTCGGGAGTAAAGACCACCGAACAGGGTTGATCCGGATCTTGGCGGACTTGATACGTCATCCAGAGAATCCGCCAGGCGACAATTGAATAGAGGGCCATGACGCGGGCTAATCGGTCATACGTTTCTAGTTGCAGTTTTTCGACATTACTCCCGCCCGTCTTTAAGACAAAATGGAAGCGTTCGATCCGCCACCGATAGGTATACCATTCCACCAAACGCCGGGCGTCGTCGAATCCGTCCACCGGCATGGTGGTGCAGAGCACCCAAAGAATGGGCGCCGCGTCCGCGGGCGGATCCGTTTCTTTCGCCATGATCACTTCCCCCTCGGGGTTCCGAGCCCCTCCTTCACGCGGCCTTTGGGGATCTGCAAGCGTACGGTCGTGGCCTGCAGGGTAAGTGTGGCCTGCCGAATCGGATGCCCTTCTTTGCGCGGCACATCGATGACCATGGTGCCAAGGATCGGACTCGATTCCACAGCCTCCCAGAGATGCGTGGCCGTCGGATGCTCGACACGCCGATCCTGCGCACTCCGAATGAGGAGTTCATAAGGAGCTTGCTGGGATTGCGCAAAGACATCATAAATATCGGATTCGCGATCGCCCATAATCACGGCGCGCGTGCCGTCCGGCACGCCGCTCGCCGCTTCTTGGGCGATCTCTAACCACCGGGCACTTTCCTTGTCGGCAAACGGTCGCTTCGTGCGCTTGCGTCCTTTCCCAAATTCTGCGGGATCTCGGGTCCAAATCTTTTGAGCCGCAAGGCCGATGGGGACGCCTTGCGGCGTCATGGCGAGCGCGGAATGCATCAAAATCCCCTTGTCGTTGGGCCGTTCGATCGGCCCGGCTCCTTGCAACGCCTCATGACTGGAGAAATTGAAATAACAGGTGTCTTGCGCGATCAGCACCAGCGACTCTTCGCCATGGCGCATACGCTCACAGGTCGCCGCGCGGTGCGGGGCCAAAATCGCGGCGGGCTGGACCGCCGGATTGTTATAAAACCGGTAGGCGGCATGCAAAGCGCCCAAATTGCCTTGATAAATGCTCGCCAGGGAACGGTCGGGATGTTCACTGAGATCCTTGGCGATGCTCATGGCGCGTTGCGTTAGGCGGGCGTCCCCAAACTGGGCTTACCCCAGTTCCCGAAAGATCCACGGGTCGTTGCTCGTAGGGAGGATCGTGTCCTCAAGGGTTGAAGTATTCATACCCTACCTAGTTCCAGCCGGGGTGGGGGACCTTTTTCGGGTATACACGTCGTAGCGATGGGGCGGGACTGGGCTAGAACCCTCGACTGAAGAGAGCAAGGTCCACGCATTGGCATCATATGGGGGAAACACGGTATCCCCGCGGATGTTGGCGTCGATCAGAGTTAGATACATTCGCTCAGCCCAGGGCAGGAAGGTTTCGAATACCCGGGCGCCGCCGATGACAAATATCTCCTCGCCTTCGGCGAGCGACAGCAGTGGCTGGACGCCATCCACCACCACGCAACCAGGTGGCTGGAAGTCCCGTGACTGGCTCAGGACATAATTCGTGCGCCCGGGCAAGGGTCGGCCGATCGATTCATAAGTTTTTCGGCCCATGGCTACCGGGTGACCCCAGGTCACCCGCTTGAAGTAAGCTTGCTCCCCGGGTATCTTCCATGGGATCCGGCCATCGCGGCCGATTACTCGATCACGCGTCATTGCCGCGATGAGGCTGATCACACCGAAACCTCACCCTGAATTGCCGGATGCGCCCGGTAACCCACCAGCTGAATATCCTGCATGGTAAAGGCATCTAACTCGCCCACCGCCGGGTTCAGAGCTAACTTCGGCAACGCTAGCGGCTCGCGCGTAAGCTGCAGCTTGCACTGATCAATATGGTTGCGGTAAATGTGGACATCACCGAAGGTGTGAATGAATTCCCCGACCTGCAGGCCAGTCACCTGTGCAACCAGCGAGGTTAACAAGGCGTAGCTGGCGATGTTGAACGGAACCCCCAAAAACACGTCGGCCGAGCGCTGGTAAAGCTGGCAGGATAGGCGGCCCTGGTTGACATAGAACTGAAACAAGGCGTGGCAGGGAGGCAGCGCCATCTTGGTGACTTCCCCCGGATTATAGGCCACCACCAGCATTCGGCGCGAGTGAGGGTTGGTGCGAATGGTCTCCACTACCCCACCCACTTGGTCGTGGACGGTTCCGTCCGGTCCCTGCCAGCACCGCCATTGCTTGCCGTACACCGGCCCCAAGTCGCCCCAGCGAGCTGCGAACTCGGCATCGTCGCGGACGCGGTCGGCGAACGCCGCCATCGTCTCCCCGGCATAGGCCTCACTTTGGCGGTAGCGCTCAAAGGGCCAATCATCCCATATATGATTGTTATGCTGCACAAGGTAGCGAATATTGGTCTCTGCTCGAAGAAACCAGAGCAGTTCGGACACGATGAGACGAAAGGGCATCTTTTTGGTGGTGATCAGGGGAAATCCCTTTTCAAGGTCCAGGCGCAACTGATACCCGAAGACCGATAGGGTTCCCGTGCCTGTGCGGTCTTCGGTGGGAAATCCGTGACTGAGCACATGTTCCACCAAATCCAAATACTCGCGCACTGTCTTCCTCCCCGTCGTCGGCTGGGGAGGCGGTGCCTCACTTCTCCCCAGCCGTGGTCAAGCATGGCTAGCCTTCTGCTGAAGATGGCTCAGTTGGCACTGGTGTCTTGGCCGGACGGCGAAATCTGCGGAACAACGCCTGGATGGGATCCCAGTACACGTCGGCCACCCGCTCTTTGAGCGGAATAATGGCGTTATCAGTGATCACTATGTGCTCTGGACAGACCTCTACGCAACATCGGGTGACGTTGCACATGGGAATCCCCGCCACGTCTTTGAGAAATGCCGTGCGGTCTTTGGTGTCCATTGGGTGCATGTCCCATTCCGCTATCTTGGCCATCATGCGAGGGCCAAAATACCGCTCCTGGCCCTCATGCTCGCGCAACACGTGACACGTGTCCTGACAGAGGAAGCACTCGATGCACTGGTGAAATTCTTGGATCCGGTCGACGTCGCGCTGGTACATGACGAATGGCGCAGGCGTCGACGGCTGAAAAGCAGGAATCTGTTTGGCCACCCGGTAGTTCCAAGAAACATCCGTGACCAGGTCCTTAATCAACGGAAACGCGTGCATGGGACGCACGTGGATCACCTGTCCCACATAGTCGTCGAGCCGAGTCTTGCAAAGCAGCTTGGGCATCCCGTTGATCTCTGCACTGCACGACCCGCAGTGCGCCGCCTTGCAGTTCCAGCGCACGGCCAAATCCGGAGCATATTCCGTCTGCACGTAGTGCAAGGCGTCCAAGACGACCATTCCGGTCTCCAAAGGTACGCGATACTCTTGCTCTTGGCCGCCGTCTGCATCACCGCGGAACACACTCAGGATGATGATTTCCTCACTCACCTGTCTGCTCTCCCCTCTCCATTCCGCTCCGCTCGGCGGCGCACGCCGGGAGCCCGATCATGCTCAAATAACCGGGCCAACTCCGCGGGCATCTTGGGGACAGGGGTCGGCTCGATAACGATTTGGTCGCCGCTTAAGCGTTGGACAAAATTGACGGCCCCCACCTCGGGGAGTTCCTCCGGGAAATCTAGCCGCCAATGGGCGCCGCGACTTTCCTGGCGGGCGAGTGCACCCCGGATAATGACCATGCCTAGGAGCAACATGGACTGAACGTCAAAGACGGTGTGCCATCCGGGATTATAGGCCCGTGTTCCCCCCTTGACCGCCATCCTGGCCGCCCGCTCTTCAAGCTCCTGGAGACGCGCCAGTCCTGTCTGCAGGCTTTCCTGTGATCGCACCATGCCAGCGTATGTGGTCATCGTTTCTTGCAGTTCAACTTGCAGACGGTATGGCTGTTCGCCTTCCTCCCGGGTTAGCGGCGCCAGCACGCGGGCTGCCTCCCGCTCGAGGGTGGCCGGGTCGATTTGCTTCCACTCGGCTTGTGCCGCGTACTCGCGGGCACCCATCCCCGCTCGGCGGCCGAAGACCAGAATATCACCAAGCGAATTGCCGCCCAGACGATTTGCCCCGTGCAGGCCGCAGGCAACCTCACCGGCCGCGAACAGACCCGGTACATTGGTTGCGCACGTATCGGCTTGCACCCGCAAGCCACCCATTGTGTAATGCGTGGTGGGGGCAACTTCGAAGGGTTCACGGGTGATATCGACGTCGGCCAGGGTACGGAACTGCTCGTACATGCCCGGAAGTTTGGCCTTGACGTACTCTGCCGGCTTGTAGGAAATGTCGAGCCAGGCACCGCCATGGGGGGTCCCCCGGCCCGCCTGGTTTTCCTTGTAAATAGATCGGGCGACCACGTCGCGGGAAGACAGTTCTTGCAGCACGGGGTCATAACGCAACATGAAGCGTTCGTGCTGGGAATTGTACAATAGCCCACCTTCGCCGCGAACCCCCTCGGTTACCAACAACCCACGGACCCCTGGTGGCCAAACCATTCCGGTCGGATGAAACTGGACCATCTCCATGTCCATCAGCTCGGCACCGACCCGAAAGGCCATCGCCGCGCCATCACCCGTGCTCTCCCAAGAGTTGGAAGTAACCTTGTACGCCTTGCCCCAGCCACCGGTGGCCAGAACCACCGCCTTGGCCCGAAACAGGACGAAGCGGCCGTCCTCGCGATAATACCCGAACACGCCGGCGATTTGCCCTTGACCGTCCACCAGCAGCGCTGTCGAGGTCACCTCTTGGTAGACGTCAACCGCTTGGTGAATCGCCTTATATTGCAGGGTCCGAATCAATTCCTTGCCGGTGCGGTCACCGATGTGAGCCAGGCGGCGAAAGGAATGGGCACCGAAGGGGCGTTGCATGATTTTTCCGGCCGGGGTGCGATCAAACACCGCGCCCCAGGTTTCCAGTTCGAGGACGCGGTCGGGCACTTCCTTGGCGAACACCTCGGCCACCCGGTAATCATTAATGAAATGCCCGCTCTTCATCGTATCGTAAAAATGGGTGTCCCAACTGTCGTCGGAGTCGACGTTGGCCAGGGAGGCGGCTACGCCTCCTTCGGCCATGACGGTGTGGGCCTTGCCCAGCAGCGATTTGGTCACCACCGCCACCGTCTGTTGCTCTCCTTCGGAGGCCGCGATGGCAGCCCTGAGGCCAGCTCCTCCGGCCCCCACAATGATTATGTCGTACTTGTGCTGCTCGATGCTTTCTACATTCACTTGGTCGGCTAGATAACTAGGCATTTAGAACAACCTCACATCATGAATGACGTGTAAGATCAGCAGACGGACATAGACATCGACCGCCCACACCGAAAAGAGGGAAGCCCAGGCCCAGGCCCCGTGCCGTAGGTTCCACCGTGATACCAAGTTCCACACCCGATAACTCGCCGTGGGCTTTCCGGCATTAGGGCCCAGCGTACACGAATAGCAGTTCTGGCGACCGCCTACGATATGCCGAAAGGCGTGGCAGGAGAAAGTATAAAAGGTCAACAGGACCGCGTTTAAAAGGAACAACAGGGATCCCACGTTAACGGCAAATCCGCCGGGGAAAATAAAGGCCTGAATCGTGTCTTTCCAGAGAAACATCAGCACGATAACGGCCAGATACCAAAAATACCGGTGCAGATTCGCCCAGGAAAACGGGAATCGAGTCTCACCGGTATATTTGCGTGCCCTTGGTTCGGAGACCGCACAGCCCGCAGGGTGCCAAAACCATGCGCGATTATATTCCTTCCGGTAATAATAGCAGGTTGCTCGGAACAAAAATGGCGCCCATACCACCGGGATCGCGATAAAGTCTTTCATGCCCAACCAGCGGCCCAATTGCGGCGAAAAAAACGGTGAAATGTAGTTTCCGTAGACCCCATTATGATGAAATAAGGTTTCCCACAGTGAATAGAGAACGAATAGGCCAAACACGACCGCTGTCACCGTCGGTTCTACCCAATAAGGGCGGGTTCCCTTCGGTACTCGCGGCGGGACGTTACCGACTTGTTGCTCAGGCTGCGCCATAGATGGCAGCTCCCCCTTTTT
This sequence comes from Bacillota bacterium, assembly GCA_021846365.1. Lineage (GTDB taxonomy): Bacteria > Bacillota > Sulfobacillia > Sulfobacillales > Sulfobacillaceae > JAJZXC01. Next base: position 6,629 of record JAJZXC010000166.1, read on the forward strand.
GCAATCCAACTTGTCAATCCTAAAGCAGAAGAGCACTACCCCTTAGTATAGCGCAGTGGTGACCCAAGCCATGTTAAGTGAGAAGAGAGATACCATTCGCGCAATTGTTAACCGAAGTCGGCCCCACCCATCGTCAGGGCCGAAGTGCGATGGGATTGCCGTCGCTCTGGGGGTGGAGGTCAGAGCCCGCCCTCCCCAATGTACCCCCCAAGGCAGCTTGAGTCCCGCCGGGTCGACGAAATAACGAGAACCTATACTGCTCGCTGGTCAAATTTTCTTAACATACATATGTGTGTCGTAATCAACATGGAGATCTGCGCTGGTTTTCGGGGGTTTGAGCAGTTTGAGCCGTGCCCAGCATCTCTATCCTGAATCCGCGACAGACCGATTCAGAATTCACCGACAAAACCAAGATAACCCTTATATGGAACATAATGGGGAAGATCAAGCGTGGCCAGGGAACGGGTATCGTCCTATTTAACCGGAATGACTTGCAAAGCGCGGTAGATGGGTGGTTCGACGCACGCCAAGGACCCGTTCCATTGGAACGGGAAAACTGGGGGGTGATGATGAAGTTTGCGGAGACTGCGATAAAGACAGACTGCCCTAAGAAAGGACAACTCAGGGCGCTGCAAAGTCGGCGTACAGTTGCC
>JAJZXC010000167.1 GCA_021846365.1 Bacillota bacterium
CTGGCTGCGGGGGGAGCCCCATGAGCTTCGGATCGAGCAGGGAAGCGTTATTTTTGCGTTATCCGGAAGTTGTGGAATTTGAGCGCGGACCGGCATAAGGCATAGAGAGGTTGGCCATTTTCCGCACGCGTTGGCGATTGGCAAGGCCAGCGGTGGGGGGAGACACCAGGAGAAGAGGAATGGTCTCCCCCAAGGGTCGGGCGGCGCGGAAGGCCGTGAAGGCGGAACTCCCCAGAGAGAGCCTTATGGCCGAAAGCAGAACTTAAGCTTTGGGGCTCCCGGGGCGACTTCACATCTGACTGAGGGCGGAGATATAAAATGATGAGCAGGAATCAGCAAATCGATCGCGAGATGCCGCTGGTTGACCATCTGGCCGAGCTTCGAAAGCGTCTGCTGGTGGTGCTTGGCCTGTTCAGCGGGTTTTTCGTGGTAGGATATTTCGGCAGCCGGCCAATTCTGTATTGGGTCATTCAGCGTTCCGACCTTCGCCATTTAGCGGTCATTGGGATCACCGAGGCCTTTTTCGGCCTCGTCAAAGTGGACTTTGTGCTGTCCTTGATTGCCGTCTCGCCGGTCTTGCTGTATCAGACGATGGCATTCATCTTGCCGGGACTCACCCGCACCGAAAAGACGATGGTAAGCGTGCTTGTTATCCCCGGGATGGTCCTGTTTGCGGGGGGGACCGCGGTCGGTTTTTTCTGGTTCGTGCCCATCGTGTTAACCGTCATGCTGTCTTTTACTGGACACGGCATTGTTCCGCTGTGGACGCTGAGCAACTACCTATCGTTTGTGATCGACCTCTCACTTCCTTTTGGGCTGTTCTTTGAATTGCCGTTGGTATCCGCCGTCTTGAGTTATCATGGCATGATTCGCCCTGGGGTGTTTGTGCGCTATCGGCGCTACGCGGTGCTTGGCGCCTTCGTCTTGGCAGCCATCTTGGCGCCACCGGATGCGCTTTCGATGCTGCTGATGGCTATCCCTTTCTATCTCATCTACGAGCTTTCTCATGTCGTGGCGCTGGTGGCGGAGAATAGAGGAAAACTGAAGATTCAACGTTGAACCTGGCGGTGTGCCAGCTTGAGTGAAGTCACAGGCAGTGCGCACGCTCGGGCGGCAACAGGGGAAGGTTGCCGGGACACCCGGCCGGCGGGGAGGAAAGGCCAAACCACGGTCGGGACCCGCCCCTTTCGCACCTTCGACGCGGCTATTTGACCATCGATTTTGCTAGCCGGACAGCAGCCAGGCGATGGGGTATGTACCTTCAGATCTAGCAGCAAACAGGAGACGCCTCGCACCCGTGGCCGCCAGGAAAACTCAAGTCCCAGTGTACGGACCCCTCCGGATTCCCCCCAGTGCGTCAGTATATCCCAAGAACGGGACCTTGGCTGCTGATGTGCCCGCGACGAGGGCCCCGTATGCGATCTCGTGGTGGGGGAAACGTCGGGCGATGCCCGTGAACGATCCCAACATTATCCAAGCATCGACTCTCCTTGGCAATCCGAACCAATTGCTCACGGTGGAAGGAACGCGCTATGCAACCAGCGCCCAGGCTCGTAGGATTGTTTGGAGTAACGTCTTTGATCCCAAGACGCACTATGCCGTACCTGCGAGCGCTCGGCACGTCCGCCTTACCTCTGAGATTACCGGAGAGCTATGGTCGACAAGACTCACCGATGACATTGTCTGGAAGGAGCGCGGATGGACCATCGCGACCTCCATACCCATGCCCTCGTTACAGAAATCGCAATGGGCTACCCACGCGATTACCTGGGCCAAGTCCTTGATTTCGAAGGTCATGGCTCCGATGCCGGGCCAATTGGGAACCATTAGTGTCTATCCCGGAAATCCTTCAGGCGTGTCGGTGGGATGGCAACGGGGCCGGACTGTGTATAAGGTCTACGCCCCGTACGGTCTGTCAGGGGCAACCACGGTGGTTGGCTCGTTATCTCCATACGCGGCGTCTCCTCACCGATCCTAAGAAAAAGCGAGGCACTGTTTATGCGCTTTCATTGCTGTCTCGTGCATCCTCCCGGTCATTCATGGCGGCGTTTATCGAGACGATCGAATGCGTCCATCCATGGTGGCTTAACCGTCTTGGGGCATCACGTCACGGTCGCGGAAAATGCCTGGGAGGCCGAGGCCATCAATGTTGGGGTCCATCACCTGGCTCGCATGGGGTCCCCGCGTGATCGGCTACCGCGACAGGTCATTTTCTATAATTTAGAACCGCGATCGCCGCATCGTGGCCCTCGACAGCTTGGAGCGAAACGGACTTGCTGGGCAGACGCTGTTTGGCGCCTATGGCCCCGAACGCGACGCCTGGATTGCCGGAAGCCGGCTGTTCCTCAATCTCCATCAAGTGGCGGGCGCACCGTTTGAGGCCGTTCGGGTTGCGTATCTGTTGGCCAATCGGTGTGCCGTGGTTGCCGAAGGCGATCACGAACGGGACGACAATGCCCGCCCCCTGGGCCGAGGGCGTGGCGTGGACCCCCTATGATGGCCTTCTGGCCACCTGTCAACGCTGACTGGCCTAGATCTCGCAACGCCAGCGGTTGGCCGACCAGGGCTACCAACTGATGCAGCAATGATCGGAAGCTCGGTATCTCGAACAGGTGTTGGACCAGATGGCGGCCGACCATATTCTCTAACATGTCTCCGCGAGAGAGAGGCCCCCCTCATCGCCTAAATAAATGAGGGGGGATTTGCGGTGCGGTCGGGCCATTCGTGGTGATACTCGGTTTCGGGCAATATCAGGCGAAGACAGTGGAGAATTGAAAACGCCCGCTCTGCCGCGAGATGCTTGTCGCGCGCCATTTTGAGGATCTCATGGCATATCACCCAGGGCCGGGGAGCTTCGGATAGCAGGGCGCGCGCGCGCAAAAGGCTGATGATGTCTGGGGTCAAAACCATTGCACACCATTGGGCAGAATGCCTCCCCCTCGAACAACTCGTTCCATCCATAGAAATAGACCAACTCGGGATCGGTAGCCTCGGCCAAAGCTATGGCTTCTTCGATCAAGCGGGGGTCATGGGATTGCAGGCGAGGCATCGCCTGCCCGGTACCAATTGAAAAAGTGAATAGCGAATCGACTCGTCGCGGACACCCTAATCCCCCCCCTCACGTGCCTCGGGCGCTAACTCGGCAAACCCCTCCAACGCACGTCGGATGTTCGCCCCCAAGCCTTCGCCCCAAGACCCCGGCTAAAGCCTCACCGAGGGACAACCTTCCCTTATCACTTACTTGGTTACTTGGTCCTGATTTCCTTTGACCGAAGCTTGCACCGCCTGCAACATTCCCTGCAGGTATCCGGTGGCTAGTGCTCTGCCCCGTTCGTTCCACCCGTCATCGCCCACCAGGCGGGGAACATGATCGTCGATGGCGAAGCCGCTAAAATCTTCTTCAACCAAGAGCCGCATGATTTCCACCGGATCGTAATTGCCTTCTCCCAAGAAGCACTCCTGAAAGTCCGGCGCGTACCCTTGAACATCACGGAAATGAACGTAACCGACGCGATTGCGGCGGACGAAATAGCGCAACTTGTCGGCCAAACCCGGTCCCATTTCGGACCAGGTGCCAAGACAGAAATCGAGTCCCCAGGCTGAACTGGAATACATTGCCTCGGCTCGCTGGAACGATTCAAAACTCCGGAAAATTCTGGGGATGCCGCCGAGCTTAGGTACCGGGGGATCATCCGGGTGCAGCACCAGTCGCACCCCGGCCTTCTCCGCCACCGGCAGCACCGCGTTCATGAAGTAGCGGTAATTGTCCCAGATCTCGTCTTCGGAGAACTCGCGGCCATGGGTGAGCCCAGGATTCGCCTCGGCTCCGTGAAAGACCGAAACGGTGGCGCCTCCCCGCCCGACCGCCTCCCAACCGGTGCGCCATACCCCGTTGGCCATCCAATGATAGCCGAGGATGGGGATGCCCGCCCGGCCGAGGTTGCGAATCGTCGTCTGATAGTGAGCAATCTGCTCATCGCGCTCCGGCCCCGCCCAAATCGCCTGGTCGTAGAAACCCAAGGGGGTGTTTTCCAACGATTCGATGCGCAATCCATACGATGCGCAACGCTCTTTGAGAGCAAGCAAGTCTTCGTACGCCCACTCCTTGTCCCCAGCCAGCTTAGCCGTGTTGAGCACAATTCCGGTAGCTCCCAGTTGCCGGCAGTATTGCAGCCGCTGAGGAGTCGGATCGTCAAATTGTCCGACGCAAATTTGCATCCTTCCTTCATTCCTCCCTGATCTGATTGCACGACGGCGCCGACGGCGTTCCCCAGGCGACCTGCGGGCGATAACCGAATGCCGCTTGGGCGGCGGCGGTGCTGATTAAGCTGCCGCCGGAGGCAAAGTTTCCCCTAAAGACGACTCCGGGGAAATATTCCCGGAGCCCGGCTTCCAACTCGCCGCCGGCCAAATTGTCGCCAGCGGCGATATAATACGGATGCGCCCCCGGCGTCTCGCCTGGCAGAGCCAGACGGCAGGCTCGCGCCGCGTCGGCGATGTCGACATAGCTCCACAGCATACGGGCCCCGAGCTCTTTATCGCCCGCGAGCTGGGCCCGGAAGGCCTCGATTGTCTCCAGCCCGACGATGGCGGGAAAGCGCAGCAGGGCAATGCGCAGATGATGGCGGCGAGCGAAGGTTGCCGCGTAGATCTCGTTTACCTGCTTGGACACCCCGTACTCATCCTCGGGCGAGAGGGGAACCGCCTCGTCGATGGGCAAATAGGCGGGGAGAAACCGTCGCCCCCAGGCGAGACCGAGAGCGGATACACTGGAGGCGACGACTATTTGCGAGATCCCGACGCTGACCGCAGCGGCCAAGACCCGGTAGGTGCCTAACACATTGACCTGGGTAAGCCAGTCGGCGGAGGCGCTGCCCGGCGCCGGAATGGCGGCCAAATGAATCAACCGATCGCACCCTTTCAGCCAACGCGCCACGTGCTCGCCGTCGAGAATGTCTCCCCGCACATACTCATCGGCGAGATTGCCATCGGGAACTTGGTCGAAATTTGTGGTCGCATAGCCATGATTGCCCAACTCTTGCAAAACGGCCCGGCCCAACCGGCCACTGCCTCCGGTCACGCCAACCCTGTGCCCGGCCCCATGATCGGCCGAGGTCTCGCCACCAGCCGCCGCCCAGGGAGCGCTACCTTCATTGGGCGAAGTCATTTCGCACCTGCCTTGGCCGAAATCAATGGAACCTCGCCTCCCGCCAGCAGGCGCAGCGATCCGGCGGTCGTCGACACGGTCAAGGTCGATGCCCCGTCTTCCGCAACCAAGCCGCCCTCCTTGCCGTCTACCTCCAGGTGGCGCAATATCCCGCCTAACACCGATTCTCCCTGCATCCAAGAGGCGGGGTCGACCGCGAACGAGCCGGTGTAAAAGTATGACGCCCCCCGGCCCCGGCGGACGCGCCACAAAATGGCCAAGGTTTCTCCCGTGCTCGGCTGATAGCTGGCCCTGAGCAACACTTCCGCCGACGGTGATAGGCCGGACACGGTGGTGGCAACCGCAACCGTTCGCCCCACCTCGGCCCACTCCGAGCCGGCATCGGCGGGTTCCGCCTGCACAATCCCCCGCCACACCACGCTATGGACGTCCTCCCCCGTCCAGTCTGTAATCCAAGGCTCTGCCCCCCGGCCTTGCGGCATGCCCGAGGCGATAACCGTCCCCCCTTCAGCGACGAACTCGCGCAACCGGGCGATGGTGCTCTCCGGCCATGGGCCTCGGCTGGCCAGCACTACCGCGGTCATCTTGGGTTGGCTCAGAATCCCGTCATCAATCAAGGACTCGTCGATGACGGCAAAATCGGTGATGGCTCGCAAGCTCTTGGCCACGCCCCGGATTTCGCTGTCCGCAATTCCCAATTCGCGCAAGCTGAGGTCGGTGTTCGAGAGCGCCAAAGCCACGCGATATACGGGCTCGCTGCATCGCAAGCTTTCCCAGTTGGCGAGCCACACGGCCGCGCTATCGGCTTTGAGCTCGGCGGTGTCCGGGCCCGCGTCCTCGAACAGGTTGTAAAAATACTCGTGCAACTGGCGAGCGCCGCTGCCGACGGCATTAAACATACGAACCGCGATACCGTCGGGGGTAACCTTGGCGGCGGGCTCGATTCCCGAGAAACCGCCGTAAAAGCGCGCGCTGACGGTGACCAGTCGGGTCAGCAGCAGGTTTTCGAGCAGGTCGGAGCCCTCGTTGGTAATCCGCACGCCGGCGTTGAAGCTGGCGGCAACCTCTGCCTGGCGGGCGAAGTCAGACCCGTGTTGGGGGCTCATGTCCCCGCCCGTACAGAGGTAGACCTCGGTCTCCGGCCAACGTTTCTGCGCTGCCTCCAGCCAGCGCGCACTCCACTGAAGCATCGCCTCCCGATACCAAGTCACCAAAGCCAACCAGGCGGATTGGGACGGCGCTTCACTGTGCAGAAAAGGGCGAACCGCCTCCCAATTGGGATACGCGCTTCCCCACGCTTGGTTCAGCCGGCCGATGGTATGGTAGCGGCGCTGAGCCATTTGGCGAAAATCGCCGACCGCTTGATCATCTCCGCACCAATAGCCGCCGTGGCCGTGGTATTCCCCGGGCCAGTTGCCGTGGACAGGAAAGATTGCCTCCCCGTAATCACCGGTTACCCCCAGCAGCACCGATTCCAGGTCATGGTCTAAAAAGTGGGACCGGAATGCATCCAAAAAGTCCGCGATCTTGGGCCATAGCCGCGGGTTCCAGATGGATTGGGTACCGGTCTCAAGCCCGTGTTCAAGGCATTTGGCCGTAAGACTCTGCTCGCTGTGCAAGAACCAAGTCGGAGTAGCATACCAGGGCCCGGCAATCAGGAAGGGTACCCAGCGAATGCCGAAGCGCCGCATGGCTTCCAGATCGCGGTCAAAGCGGTCGAAGTCCCAGTGCCCCTGAGATCCTTCGACCTCCTTCCACAAGACGTAGGTTTCGATGCTGGTTACCCCGTGGTCGGCCATCCACTTGAGGCAGTCGTCCACGTTGGCATAGCGCTCCCAAAATCCTTTCTCCATGCCGATGGTGACTTCCATAGGCTCGCTGCTCATAGATCCTCCCAATCCCCTCGTTCTCATCGCCTGGCTACAGTTTGAGACTTTTCGACCAATATGACCAAACGCCCGAAGGTCAAAAAAGATGCCAGGGTGGGTTTCTTCCCAATGGAGCCAAAGCCAAGCTTAATCGTACCATCCTATCGTCGGCTTGGGTACAAGGTGTCTCGTACCACCTGCAAGGCGTTACATTTAGGCAA
>JAJZXC010000168.1 GCA_021846365.1 Bacillota bacterium
AGCGGATCCCGACCTAGCGGGATGGCAAATACTGGCACTTCGCCAGATTCGGAGGGGGTACCGGGAGTTTCGTTTGCTTAGCCGTGCCGAGAAAAAAAGTGCTTGACTCTTACACCCCACGCTAGGCACCGCCGCGGCTGTTTCGGGGCACCTGCCATAGGATTGTCCGCCCGCCTCACCATGCCAGCTCGTTCCGCCGGCGAGGGGACGCGATATAAAAAATTCCCGTATGCGTGGTTTCTTTACGGGCGAGGATGTTATATAATCAAAGCGACGAAAGACAAATATAGTCAAAGTCAGGAGATGGCGATGGCGAGACTGAGTGATGCGATTGAACGATATCTGCGGGAACTCCTGGAGAGTGCGCCCAACGGATATGTCGACATTCAGCGATCGACGCTGGCCGAACGGTTTGATTGCGTGCCGTCTCAAATCACCTATGTCTTGGTCACCCGATTCAGTGTTGACCGCGGATATCTGGTGGAAGGTAGGCGCGGCGGCGGAGGCGGCATCCGTCTGGTGCAACTCCGCACTGACGTGGCCGGACTCTATCGAGCGGCATCCGAAACCGAGGCCATCGACCAGGCTCGGGCGACCCAATTGCTAAAACGAGCGCGGGAAGCGGGCTTGTTGACTTCGCGCGAGGCTGCCATGGCCGAGGTCGCCCTACGCCGTGAAGTGCTGGGAATCGAGCTCCCGGAACGGGACGCACTCCGCGGACGCCTGTTGCGGGCGATGCTGACTACCATTCTGAGACCGGAAGGAGCCCATTAAAATGAGTGAAAGCAGTGCCCCGCCGCTAGCCTGCCAACGTTGTCAACGACGACCGGCCTCGGTGCATTTTACCCGGATTGTTAACGGGGAGAAGAGCGACCGCTATCTGTGCGAAGAATGCGCCCGCGAAGAGGGAGCGTTCCACTTCATGCTGGATCCGCAACTCACCGTCCACAACGTCCTCGGCGGTTTAATCGGCCAGGTGCCGGAAACCCTGAAATTGGCCACCCAGGTAGCCTGTCCCCGGTGCGGATATACGTATCAGCAATTTGCCGAGACGAGTCGGCTGGGGTGTGACGCGTGTTACCAGGCGTTCCGACCTCAGTTGGAACCCTTGGTGAGGAGGGTGCAAGGCGCCACCAGCCACCGCGGCAAGATTCCCGTCCGCGCCGGCGGCAAGCTTCGCCAACAGCAAGCCTTACATGAACTGCGCGAGCGATTGCGGCAGGCGATTGCGGCGGAGGCGTTCGAAGAGGCGGCCGAGCTGAGGGATACCATTCGAGCCTTAGAGGAGAAGACAGCCGACACCGAGTAAGTGGGGAGACTTAGACGAACCTCAACTGCCTGACTATTACTGGCTACTGTTACTGGCTGCTGTTACTGGCTGCTGTTACTGGCTACTATTACTAAGGAGAGAGTGCGATGACCAACGCCAGTTTGTGGATGAAAAGCGAGGGCCCGGAAGCGGATATCGTGCTGTCGTCCCGCGTCCGCCTGGCCAGAAACCTGACCGACCTGCCCTTTCCCAACCGACTCGGCGATAGCGATGGGAAACGACTGGCCGCGAGACTGCAAGAAGCCTTTGACGGTCTGGGCAATGACTGGCAACTGACGTATCACCCGCTGGCGGACATCCCGCCCATCGAGCGCCAAGTGTTGGTTGAAAAGCATGTGGTGAGTCCGGCCCTGATTCAGGAACCGGTGCGGTTTGAAGGCCTGGTGGCCGACCCCGGCGAGTCGATTAGCATCATGGTCAACGAAGAGGACCATTTGCGGATGCAGGTGTTCTTGGCCGGTCTGCAGCTGTCCCAAGCCTGGCAGATGGCCAACCGCCTTGACGACGACTTGGAGCGAAATCTGAACTTCGCCTACGACTCCGAACTGGGTTATTTGACCGCCTGCCCCACCAATGTGGGCACTGGTTTGCGGGCGTCGGTGATGGTCCACCTGCCCGCTTTGGTGCTGACCCGTCAAGTGCAGCCACTGTTCCACGCCCTGGCCCAGATTGGCGTGGTGGTGCGCGGACTATATGGGGAAGGCACTGAAGTCGTGGGCAATCTCTTTCAGGTCTCCAACCAAGTGTCGCTTGGTCTGACCGAAGAAGAATTTGTCCACAATCTTACCGTAGTGGCCCAGGAAATCGTTGGTCGCGAGCGGCAGGCCAGGCAAATCTTGACCCAAAGTCACCGTCTGGAGGTTGCTGACCGCGTCGGCAGGGCATGGGGAATTCTGACCCACGCCAGCATCATTTCCTCGGACGAGGCGCTCAAGCTGCTGTCGGAAGTAAAGTTGGGACAGGATCTCGAATTCATAAAGGTTCCTGGCCACACTACCTTTTCCGAGCTGGCGTTGATGACAAGACCCGGCTACTTGATGTACCGGGCTGGCCAGGAGCTTCATTCGATGGAACGGGACGCCTTGCGCGCAACCATCTTGCGCGAACGGCTGATTTCGGATGCTGAGTATAAGGAGGAGCATTAATGTTTGGACAATTTACCGAAAAGGCGCGCCGAGTTGTGATCCACGCCCAGGAAGAGGCGCGGCGGATGGGGCACAATTTTGTCGGCACCGAGCATTTGCTCCTCGGCTTGATCCGTGAGCAAAACTCGCTGCCGGCCAAGGTTCTGCAATCGATCGGGCTGGACTTGGACACCGTCCGCGCCGAGGTCCTGAAGGCCACCGGGCGGGGACCGGCGATAGGGCCGAACGAAGAAGTGGCGTTTACCCCACGGGCCAAAAAGGTCGTGCTCGAACTGGCCGGCGAGGAGGCGCGCTCGCTGGGTCACAACTATATTGGCCCCGAGCATTTGCTGTTAGGCCTGATCCGCGAGGGAGAGGGCGTAGCCGCGCAGGTGCTGTTGGCCTCGGGGGCCGACCTCAATAAGGTCCGCCACCAGTTGGTACAGTCCGGGGGAGGAGTGCAGGCTCAAAGCCAGCCCGGTGCCGAGGTGCCGCAACCGGTGCAAACCCCGACCTTGGACTTGTACGGCCGCGACCTTACCCAAATGGCCCGGGAAGGCAAATTGGACCCGGTGATTGGGCGAGACACGGAGGCCGAGCGGGTGATCCAAATTCTTTCCCGGCGGACCAAGAATAATCCCGTCCTGATCGGTGAGCCCGGGGTGGGCAAGACGGCCGTGGTGGAAGGTTTGGCGGAACGGATCGTCGAGCAGAAAGTGCCCGAGATCTTGAAGGACCGACGCGTGGTGGCGCTCGACTTGGGGGCCATGCTAGCCGGTTCCAAGTATCGGGGAGAGTTTGAAGACCGCCTCAAACGCGCCATGAACGAGATTCGCGAGGCCAAGAACGTTATTTTGTTCATCGACGAAATGCACACCATTGTCGGTGCGGGGGCGGCCGAGGGCGCGATTGACGCCGCCAACATTCTCAAGCCGGCGCTGGCCCGCGGGGAACTGCAGACCATTGGAGCCACCACCCTAGACGAGTATCGTAAGTACGTCGAGCGCGACCCCGCCCTGGAACGGCGGTTTCAACCGATTATGGTGGAGGAGCCGTCGGCAGAAGAAGCCATTCAAATTCTGCAAGGACTGCGCGATCGCTACGAGGCGCATCATCGGGTCCATATTACGAGTGAGGCGATTGAATCAGCGGTTCGCCTTTCCGACCGCTACGTGTCCGACCGCTATCTGCCCGACAAGGCGATCGACCTGATTGATGAGGCGGCCTCGCGGGTGCGGTTGAAGAGTTATGTGGCTCCGCCCGACCTGAAGCAATTGGCGGAGCGGCTGGAAGAACTGCGCAAAGAGAAGGAAGCTGCGGTGCAGGCCCAGGAATTCGAAAAGGCGGCCCAGATGCGCGATGAGGAACAACGGCTGCGCGATGAACTCGAACAGGAAACCCAAAAGTGGCATACCCGGCAGGGAACCGACCCGATTACGGTTACCCCGGAAGACATTGCGCATATCGTCTCTTCGTGGACGGGAATTCCGGTCGAGAAGCTAAAAGGCGAGGAGTCCGAACGCTTGCTGAATCTGGAGGCCGAGCTGCATCAGCGCGTGGTCGGTCAGGATGAAGCCGTGGAAGCGGTGGCGCGGGCGATTCGGCGTGCCCGGGCGGGGCTCAAGAGTCCTCGCCGGCCGATTGGGTCGTTCCTGTTTCTGGGTCCCACCGGGGTAGGCAAGTCCGAACTGGCCAAGTCCTTGGCGGGTGCCTTGTTTGGCGACGAGGAAGCCATGGTCAGCATCGATATGTCGGAGTACATGGAACGGCATTCGGTGTCGCGGCTGGTTGGCGCTCCCCCCGGCTATGTGGGATATGAAGAGGGCGGGCAACTCACCGAGGCCGTTCGCCGGCACCCGTATTCGGTGGTATTGTTGGACGAGATCGAAAAAGCGCATCCCGAGGTGTTCAATATCCTGTTGCAAGTGTTGGAAGAAGGTCGACTGACGGAGGCCAAGGGGCGTACGGTCGACTTCCGCAACACGGTGATTATCATGACCTCCAACGTGGGTGCCGAGGTGATTCGCCGCCAAAGTACCATCGGTTTTCGGCCGGCGGGCGAGGAAAGCGAGTACAATGACATGAAGACGCGGCTGATGGACCAGGTCAAGCACACCTTTCGACCCGAGTTCATCAATCGCGTGGACGAGATCATCGTCTTCCACGAATTAAATATGAGCCACCTGGCTCAGATCGTGGGTATCATGTTGAATGAGGTAAGCGAACGGGTCGGTGAAAGCGGCTACCAGTTGGCGGTGACTGACGCCGCCAAGCAGGTGATCGCCGAAGCGGGCTACGATCCCGTCTTTGGTGCCCGACCGCTTCGACGAGCGATTCAACGGCTGATGGAAGATCCTTTGGCCGAAAAGATCTTGGCTGGGGAGTTTCCCGCCAAGAGTCGGATCGTGGTTGATGATCAGGACGGCAGCCTTGTCTTTAAGGCCGAGGACATGCGCGAGACGGTTGAGGCGTCCAGTCAACAGCCGAAGCCGTAATTCTCCGCCTCTACCCGGCGCTTAGTTATCCGGGCCGGAGCGGCGGGGCGAAGGCAGCCCGCAGCGTCGGCCCAGGGGATGAAACCAGGAAAGGGGGGACGGGCGGCCCGGCATCGAGTAGGCCCGGGGCCGCCCGGGCATTGGGGATGGCAAAAGATCATCGACCGTCGCGTTACGTTTGCCAAGAGTGCGGGGGGACGAGTGCGCGCTGGATGGGGCGCTGCCCCAGTTGCGGGCAGTTTAACACCATGGTCGAAGAGCGCATGCCGGATAAGTCGACACCCGGGCGAGAGGCGAGCGCGGCACCAATGCCCATCGGGCGGGTGCCTCCGCAACGCCTTCAGCGCATGTCCACCGGGATCGAGGAAGTCGACCGGGTACTTGGAGGCGGCATCGTTCCCGGGGGGTTCATATTGCTCGGCGGCGATCCGGGGATTGGCAAGTCGACCTTGTTGCTCCAACTGGCGGGCAGCGTCGGCAACCGGCAGCCCGTGATCTACATTACGGCCGAGGAGTCGCTCGAACAAACACGGCTCAGGGCGAGCCGCCTGGGAGCGGAGGCCTCGCAATTGTTCGTATTGGCAGAAGACCGCATTCAGGCGATTGAGGCGGTGCTGGAGCAAGAGCAATGGCAGCTCGCCATCGTGGATTCATTACAAACCGTATACAACCCTGATTTGGAATCGGCGCCGGGCAGCGTGGCCCAGGTCCGCGAGGTGGCTAGTCGTTTGATGCGGGTGGCCAAGTCGCGCTTGCCGATTTTCCTAGTGGGGCATGTGAACAAAGAAGGGTCATGGCGGCCCGCGGCCTAGGGTAACCTGGGTCTACGCACTGAGCTGTATGCATGAATGGCCGGATGCCCATTGCGCGAGAGCCCAAACGGGCCGGCCGGATGTGCAGGAAACGAGGGAGACCTTGGATCCTCAGAGACAACACGCTCAGCTCCTCGGGTTATGGTCCCAGGGGTCGAAAGCGCTCAGAAGGTTGAATCATTTCGGCTACCTGAACCGGGCCGCCTTCGCCCAAACCGAACGCTGGTGGAATCTCGCTCGGCAGTGGGAGGAACGCGGAGTGATGGTCCGCCTATTGCCGGTGGTTCCGCCAGCCGGGCTCTTAAAGTGGGGTTCCGGAACGGATGAGTGGTCGACCGTAATCGACGCGGGTGAGCTTGACCGCTACTCGACGGCAATCTATCGCCATCCCCTCGGGATCGATTTCCGTCCCCGCGCCGACGCGGTGACTATGAGCGCGGACGGCCCGACAATCTTTGCCGCCACGCTGTGCCGGCGCCTCTCGGCGAGCTTGGTGCACACCGCCGGGATGCTGTCGCGCCGAGCCGGCCTCGATCTCCGCCTGGTGGAGGTTGACCACGCACTAGAGGTCTTGGCCGCTTGGCGGCAGGTGCCCAGGGCGATGGCGCGGGTGGCTCCAGAGGACTGGGCCGCCGCTGCCCATCTGTGGCGGCACCGGAGCCAGGCGATGGTGGTGGCCGGCGATCTGGCGTCCCGCTATCCGTGGATCGAAGCCAGCGGAGGGGGGCGCCAACGATGGACCAGCCCAGGATGAAGACATTGTCCACTTAGCGCTAGCAGGACCGCGAGTCGTGGAACATCTGGTAGACGTGGTGTTGATGTTTGAAGGCGACCGCCAGCACGTGTTTCGCGTCTTGCGGGGAATTAAGAACCGATTTGGCTCCACCAGCGAACTGGGGTTGTTTGCCATGGAGGGGGCAGGGCTGGTGGCGGTCGAGGATCCGTCCCGGGCGCTGCTCGAAGAACGTCCGCAGGGCGGGACCGGATCGGTGGTGGTGGCGACCGTCGAGGGCACCCGGCCGCTCTTGGTTGAGGTGCAGTCCCTCTTGGCCCGAGCCTATGGCAACCCGCGGCGGGTGGTGTCGGGGATCGAGCCCCAGCGGGTGGCGCTGGTCTTGGCGGTGTTGGAACGGCACCTGGGATTTCGGTTGGCGGAGATGGATGCCTATTTTAAGTTGACCGGCGGAGTGAGTGTCGACGATCCCGCGATTGACCTCGGAATTGCCCTGGCGGCGGTCTCGACCCTAAGCGGGCGCCCCATTCCGGGAGACGTGGTGGTCTTGGGCGAAATTGGACTGACGGGCGAGGTGCGCCGGGTGGGGCGGGTGGCCGAACGCTTGCAAGAGGCGGCCAATCTCGGTTTTCGGCGAGCTCTGACCCCGCCCCTGACGGCTTCCGAAGAGGTGCCGATGGCCGTGCAAGTGCAAGCCGTTGGTCGCGTTGAGGATGCCGTGCGGCTTTTGAGCCTGAGGTCAAGC
>JAJZXC010000007.1 GCA_021846365.1 Bacillota bacterium
GGTTTTCGGGCGGTTGCGACGTCGTCATGGTAGTAATCTGCTCCTTGGGCCGGCCGGTTATGACCGTTAATTTGGGCACCCATCCCCGAAGGCAAGGCCGCCGTCAGGCGCCGTAGGGAAGCCTTGCCTTCGGGGGTGGGTGCCCTACACTCATTCGATACCGGCCGGACCAGATCCTCTAAGTAATATTTACCCACCACCCTAAACAGCGGAGAACCAGTTTTCCTTCACAAGCGTACGTCGTAGCCTCCGGAGAGGGTCGGTCGCGCATCCTTCGACACCCCACCTCGGCCAGCACTATCTGGCCTGACCCTGTGTACGGACAGGTGACTGGCCTCCCAGGTCGTCACCCGCAGTGAGCCCGAGAGTACCGTCGTTTTCGCAAACTCGAGTGGGGCGACACGGTTGAGCAACTGACCCCAGGTATCGGCGCTTACCGCCATTCCTCTGGATCCAACCGTGGCTGCAGAACGCGGTTCAGCGCCTCCGCCAACACGCCAGCCATGTCATTGACCAGCACATCAATTTCTTTGGGGGTCACCATGAGGTCACCTAGGCGGTTGCCCAGCACCTCATTGATGAGGTCATGCTGTTCAGACCCGTTCAGTTCTTGCAAGATATCGTAGAACTTGGCCGAACCCTTCAGTTGATCGGCCAAAAGGGTGATGGCCTCCTGGGCAATGGTGATGGACTGCACCACCGTGCAGACGCCAACCGCCACCACCGGCACCCCCACCGCGTCTTCAGTCAGTCCCTTGAGTTGCGTGCCCACGCCGGAGCCGGGGCGAATGCCGGTATCAGCAATTTGCACGCTCCCCACCAGCCGTTCCAGTTTGCGCGCGGCCAACGCATCGACGGCAATCACCAGGTCCGGTTTGGCTTCCCCAACCACCCCGCGGATAATATCCAGGGTCTCAATACCCGTGGTTCCCAGCACCCCCGGAGCTATCGCCGCCACCGGACGCATGCGGGTGCGGATGTCAGCGGGTACCACCCCCTGCAGGTGTCTGGTGACCAAGAGCTGCTCCACCGTCCGCGGACCCAGCGCGTCCGGCGTCGCGTTCCAGTTGCCGAGTCCCACCACCAACACCGAACAATCCGTCGAGGCGGGGATCATTCCCGTCATCTCGTCGGCGATGGCTTGCGTCAACTCCTGTTTGAGGTCGGGGTCACGTTCCTTAAACGTGGGCACGTCCAAGGTTATATAGTGCCCCCGCGGCTTCCCCATCAAACGCTCGGCTTCCTCTTCCAAAATCTCTACCTGCGTGATCCGCACCGCTCCCCGGTTGCGTTCTTGCACGCGAACACCGGGAATCTCCTGCTCTGACGCGCCACGGACGATGTCGCGCGCTTCCAGAGCCATGTCGGTATGGACTTCTATGGGACGAAAACCGGCCCCTGGTGAGGCGTTCATCGTCGCATCCCCCACTTTTCCCGTGACTGTGAGTAGCTTTCTCGATGCCGTCGGCACGTATACGGGTACCAGCTTTTACTTGGTGACGGAACCGAAATCGCCTCGGAAATGTGCGGAAAGAGAGCCTCCAGGCATTACGGACTGGTTGTGGCTATTCTCGCTTCGAGCTCTTCCCGCAGACGGTGGTCGCCAGATCCAACGACGCCCTGATCACAGAATTGGTACTAACATCTTGATCGCAACGCCTACTAGCAGCACCCCATAAAGTCGTTTGACCCAGGCCGGGTTGGCTCGATTGGCCATAAACCATGAGCCCAACAAGGACGCGACGATTACGGCCAGCACGGTTGTACTCAAGATCATGGGATCGACTACCATCTTGGCGGCATGACCCAGAAATCCTGAAAAACTCGAAAACGTGACGATATAGGCGGTTGTAGCCGCCGCGTGCTTGGTTTTATATCCGATCCACATTAAGAACGGTCCAATGATAAACCCTCCGCCAATGCCGAGCATCCCTCCCAAAAATCCTGCACCACCCGCAACAACGCTCCCGATCAGCACTCGGTGACCAAATGACGGGACCGTATCTTTATCTGGCTGATTGACTACCAGTAAAGTCCGACCGGCCGCTAACAATACCATCAAGGCGAATAGGAATAATAGCAGATGATTGGGGACCCGGGTGACTAACATGGCTCCGATCGGGGCAAAGATCAACGCGCTGACTGCCATCGGCAATCCGCCCTTCCAATCCACTAGATGTTTTCTGCCATAGGGGATCAAGGCGATCAAAGTATTGAGCCCATTGAGCAGTAGTCCCAGCGGAATTACCACATCTTTTAGCGAAAATCCGAGCCAGTGAAAAATGGGAACATACAACATCCCCCCACCTAACCCGAGCATGGAAAACAAAGACGACACCAAGAAAATTAGGAAGGCAGTCCAGAACAACATCGCTCACCCTGCTTTCTGACGTTGCCATGCAACGTCTAGATTGATTGCTCAGTCAATTTACAACGAGGCATCTACTCCCCATTACTAAATATTAAGCACGGATAATAATCGAGTCAATAGATTGATCGCACAATCAAGATCGAGTAATATGGTAAGGGGACCCAAACAGGAGATGGTGGGGTAGCCAGACCAATCGCAAAAAGGGGGGCATAGGATGCATCCAACAAAAAAGCAAATTTTGCAGGGGGCGCGGGTGGCCTTTGCTCAAAAAGGATTCCGGGCTACCATCAAGGATATTGCTCGGGCGGCTGATTTAGCGTCTACCAGTATCATTTTTTGGTACTTTGGGGACAAAGATGCGCTTCTGCTGGAAATTGTCCGCACCGCCAGCCCTTTCGCCCACTTGGAAGCTCTGACCGAAGCGGAACCGGGCGATCCCAAGGAGGAATTGGCTCTCGTGGTATCAACCTATCTGGCGGCGTATCGCGACCCAATTGAACGGCAAATCCTGTTGCAGTTGCTCGGTGGTGCGACCGGACATGAGGAGGTTCGCACCGTGCTTCGCCGTCACGTGGCGTCCATCACCTCCGGATACCTTACGGGAGTAATCCGGCGAGCCCAAGACCAACTCCTGCTTGAACGCTCGGCCGATCCCGAGCTGATTGCGCAACTGTTGATGGGAGAGTTATTGGGGATGATCATCCGTTGGGAAGTGAACCATTCTCTGCCTTGGAGCGAAGAGACGTTGGTGCGCCAGGCGCTGCGCATGCTTGGGATAACTGATGGGCCGAAGTCTGAAAACACTGGCTCAGACCAAAGAAAGCATCTCTGACCGGGTTCCGGAGCAACCAAGCCAGAGGAGGGTAGCTTTCGAACCCAAGGTTAAGGTCGGATTCGATGAGGGCAAAGGTTAGCCAGCGATATAACCGGTGTTACGAAGGAGAGAGATAGAGATGACACCTTTGACTGAAATTACCGCCGATGAATTAGTCGCCGCACAATACTTCCATGGGCACAAGTGCCCCGCCATGCCGCAAGGATTGCGGGCTGGCCATTTGGCTATGGATCTGCTCGCCGTGTCGCGGTCTCGAGGTGGCAGGGATTTGCAGGCCGTGGTAGAAATAGGAGATCATCATTTCTCCGGCTGTTTTGCTGACGGAGTGCAATTTGCGACCGGTTGTACCTATGGCAAAGGCAACATCACGCAACGCGCCTTGGGAAAGTTCGCGGTGACGTTGATCCATCCGCCTACGGAAAGAGCGATCCGAGTAACGCTCAAGTACGAGCGGATGCAGGCATGTTTACAGTTGCCTTTCTTCGAGCAACGAAAGCAGGGAATCCCGCCGGATGCGCTCGATCCATCGGTGGTGAACCCGCTGATTGAGGATGTCGTGAACCACCCGTGGGAAGATCTATTTGACGTCCAGAGGTTCGCTCAGTACCCTGTGGAAACACCGCGTGAAAGCTTTGACGCGGTGCAATGTTCGAGTTGTAAAGAAATGGTTGTCTTGCCCTATGCTCGACACCTCGACGGTCAATTCTACTGCTTGGTGTGTTTTCAATCGATCGTCTCTCGTGCGAACAACCAGGCATGAAATACCATGGGGAATGTCCGACTGGCCTCCCAGGCTGGTCTAGGCAGTCATAGACCCCACCGCTAAAGTCGAGGGCTTGAAGGAACGCGTTCCCGACGGCCCCTCGCTTTAGTCGGAAAGTCGGCTCTTGCGCATTGATTGATATGAAGACTAGCACGGGGGGTGTTGGCGCTTACAATAGGACTGAGAGGGCGAACCGATAGGCAAGCCTCCCTCAGGTGGGTGAATTGTTTGGCGTTCGACATTCCTTCATGCGTCACACAAGTGACCGGCAGTCGGCGTCGATACCAGTGGCTGTGCAAGGGCCGATATTGGGTGCCTTTCTCACCTCCCATATTAGCATGCACCGCATTAGGCATGGGCATGCTAACTTGAGTCTTGGGGTAGCATTTGAACGGTCTCTTCTGCCAACCGATCGCGGGGACTTGAAAACGCAGGATAAGTGAGCTCCGGATAGCATCGCTACTATCTACATTTAGAGCTATAGTCGCAATTATATAGTCTGCCAAGGGCTTGCATCGTCGTGTACTGGGCTCCACATATTTCGGTGGTTCCGCACCCGGCATCGAGGGTGTCGACGGACAATTCTTCCTCCATGCACAACCGTTAGGGTCTGGCGACTCTGAGCCTCCCGCTATTCCAGCCAGCACCAAGGCGCTGAGCAGTCCCCCTGCGCAGTGGCACGCTTTGGTATGAGGGGGGATTACAGCCTTTCAATGTCTTCCTTGCTCAGACCCGTGAACTGCATGATCTTGTCGACCGGCTCACCTGATGCCAGCATGTGGCGTGCGACCCTGGCTATCCCTTCAGTCCGACCTTCTTCGGTCGCCCTGGATATGGCCGAATTATCAGTCGATCGCCAATGCGTTCAAAAATCCGTTGTGCTTTGGTGAACATTTGCAAGCCCTCCTAGAGAACTGGTGCATAAGTCCCTAAGAGCCGGATGTAGAATCCGGAAACCCGCATGGTTGCGATCCCCGAAAAACGACTTTTTGAGTTTTGCACCAGCTCTCTAGAGAAGGGGATTGCAGAAAACCATACCAAATTATGTCAAAACTGTGTCCAGCTTTTTGTTTTCTTGGTTCGCACATATAACTCAGGCACTTCTCTCTATTTGTGGATCCGCTTAACTTGATACCATTGAGGTCGCCGCCCCCCTTCGGGGACTTCCGAGGGTCGTGCGGAGGAATGATGCGACCCAAGGGAACGTCGGCTCATTAGAAAGCGTTAGCAAGGAGCCCCTTACGGGGCTTCGAAAGGAGATTCTGGATTATGGTCTTTATCTCAGACACTCACCAAAAACCCTTAATGCCTTGCATCGAAAAGTGCACGACAGATGCTCGAATGAGGCCGCGCCGTTACAGACAAGATGGCTCCGTTTACGATTCGCCTTAAGGATCGGATCGGACGGCGGAGGAATCCGTGTTTCAGCCGTTTCGGGTTAGGTTCGACTCAGGAAGCAAAAAAACCGGGATGCCATCGTCTTGGTGCGGGCCAACGGCCGCTTTGACATCTCTGCCGTGAGGGCATCGGGTGGTCCAAGGCATTTCGTAGCAGTATTGCCGGATTCTTCAACCGAACGAGGGACAGTTTCCTCTTGATGGCGGAAGCCCGTTTTGTCAGGATGCGCCGTAAAACTCCGCCGTTCAGGGCGGAGATATCCCCGGCTTTGGGGTAGGTTTGGGGATTTCCTACGGTCATAAGGCGTTGCCGCCAGGCAAATCTTTTGCTAAAACATGTATGTTCGCTTTTTGCAAATACGTTCGTGCAGTTGTCTCCCGCAATTCGTGGGGGACGTAAAATGTATCGCGTCGTCATGACAAGACGTTAAAACATGCGAACTCTCATGGTCACTGAAAGGGTGGCATTAGAATCTGACGTGTACAACACGTATCGCCGTCCCGTTCCCCTTAAAAGGACGTTAAGGCGTAGTCCGGCTGAATCCCGGGAAATTGCTGGTGGGATAAACGGTGGCAAGTCGGGAGGAGCACTCCCAGGGTCTCACCACCCGCGACGCAGCCACGGTGGTTTCCCCAGAATCTCCGCCCTCTACGGCGGGGAGGTTCAATATTCGAACTTTGGGGTGGTCTCAATACCGCTTCCACCCATGCTTAAGGCAGGGTTTGGGTGCCGTTCCTACCGTCGCAGGTATCTTACAAACGAAAGAAGACAACGCGCTTCCTACCCATGGCTAAAGCCAGGGTGGATTTGGTGAAACACGTCGAATAGCGGCCAGTTGGTTCTAGCCAACACAAACCAAAGACCGCTTTCCGTTCACTCCCCCAATTTTCGACCTGTCGCCACACCCGAGGAGCCCTTCGGTGTGGCCAAATCAGACCACTGCTCAAGGACAGGTCGCAATTTTCTAGGGCCGCCGTCATAAGACGTAGAGAAGGGTGAGAACGGGGGAGGGCGGCACGGATGCCATCACGAAGGCGCTCAATTTGGACGGGCACGCTCACCCTGACCGGGGCGGCAATGATTTCCCGCGGCCTGGGGATGGTCTACCGGGTATTGCTGGCCCGTTTCCTGGGCGCCGAGGGATTGGGTCTCTATCAAATGTTGTTCCCGTTCTTCATTGCGGTGGTCACGCTCTCAGTAGCCGGCACTCCGGTCGCGATCTCGCAAATCGTCGCCGACGACGACAAGGATCCTGGGCCCTGGTTGCGCGCGGCAGAATACATCATTTTGGCCGTCAGTCTACCCGTGATCGCAATCTTATTGCTGGCCGCGCGGCCCATTGCCGTGCAGCTATACCATGACCCCCGCTTGGCTCCACTGTTCGCCTTACTGAGTCCCGCCCTCTTGGCCATCGCGTTTTCCGCCGTGCTGCGCGGCTTCTTGCTGGGACGTCAGCACATGGAGATTCCCTCAATTGCCCAGGTAGTGGAGCAAATGGTCCGCGTCCTTATCTTATGGGCGTTGTTGAATTGGTCGGCCAACCACCTCGTGTCACATCGCCTGGGGATAGCTACGGTCTTGATCTCGATTGGCGAAGGGGTTAGTCTGCTCATCCTCGCCCGGGGGTTCCATCGCTGGCGTCGTCGCGAATCCGCACTCGGAACCCTTCAAGCGTCCCCTGGTCATATCCGCGCCATCCTCAAACTGTCGCTGCCCATCATGTTTAGCCGACTGCTGGGGTCGCTGGTGGGGGTGGCCGAAGCGGCGTTGATTCCCCGCCAGCTCCACCATTTTGGCCTGAGCGAAGTCTCCGCGGTGGCGTTTTTCGGAAAACTGACCGGCATGGCGCTACCGCTCATCCTATTCCCCACCGCCCTCACCGTATCTCTCTCAACCAACCTTATTCCAGCCGTAGCGGGAGCCGATGCCCGCCACGACCATCATCGGGTGGCCCAACTGATTGGCCAAAGCCTGTCAGCGACGGCGTACCTGACGGTTCCGGTAACCGTCATCATGCTGCTGATGGGCACCGCCCTCGATGACTGGATATTCCACACTCAACTGCCGCCCACGGTATTCATTCCCCTAGCTCTAGGCGCCTTCTTCCTCTATTTTGACATCGCGCTCTCGGGGGTACTGCGCGGACTCGGCCGCACCGACCTCCCGCTCAAAAACGACCTGATCGCAAGCGCGGTGGAGGTGGCCATCATTCTCGGCTTGGGCTCGCCGGCTACGGTTTCGGCAGCGCTAGCGGCGGGTTTTTTCACATCGTGGTGGCTCAACGCGGCGGCCACCGAACGCCTGACTGGCATCCGCCTGCACTGGATGAAGATCTGGCGCAAACCGGCTATCGCCACGGCTCCCCTGTTGTTAGCTGTGCCGCTCTGGCAGCATTGGGTGCTCATACAGCATTTCAGTCGCGCATTCAACTTGGCCAGCGGACTGTGTCTAGCCAGCGGGCTTTACCTCGTCGCGTTGCGCATGGTCGGCTTCCGGTGGTCGCGCCTAATTTGATGGATGGCCGATCGACCACCCGGCACGATGGAGATATGGGCCAAGCTGCCGCCAGCTCAAAATCGGTCCCAAGTACACGCCTCGGATGCGCCCGTCCGCGGAGATGAAGTAGGAGGTGGGATACGCCTGAACTCCGTAGCCGCGCGCCGCCACCCGCTGTCGATCCAGCAACACGGGAAAAGGGGCCGACCAAGCCTTCGCCGTCTGCAGCCCATACTCCGCCCGGCGGCGGGATTCGCCTTCGTCAATCAACACGATGGTCAGGGGTTTCGGGACTCTCGACGCGGCATCAGCCACCCAACGCGCTTGAGCGCCACACCACGTACACCAGGAGGTGAGGAAAATCAGCCAGATGGCGTGCCCGCGGGCAGCCGCCAAGGACCAGTTCCCCCCACCCAGCGTGCTGAGCACCAAGGGCGGGGCTTCCCGACCCACCGCTGGCGGTGCCCACGGGGCCGGATCAGGATGGACGGCAAACGCCCCGAAGCCCCAGCTGCCTCCCGACCATAGCACCAAGGTCATACTCATCAGGCTGACCAGTCGCCGCATATCCCACCCCACCGTTTGTCAGCCGTTTACCACCTCAGATTGCTCTCAGCTAGAATGCACGGGGATGGCCACGGAAATACCGGCTGGGCCGCCGATGCCCTGGCCCGGCGGCGGGTGGGACCGGCTCGGGAACTTGTGGACCAACTTACCGAGATCGGGCGTAAAGCCCCCGCCTTTAGGCGTGGGAATACATGCGACGCTAGGAGCGGTATCCAGAATAACCCCAAAGCATGGATACAAGCCCGTTGGCCCGTTAGGGCCAAAACTATTCTCGAGAATAAGCAGCGAGTTATCGGAAGTCCCCAAGCATAAAAAAGGCCCCGGAGAGGTACCCCCAGGGACTGTATGTTAAGAAAATTTGACCAGCGAGCAGTATAGCTGATCAAAGCCTAAGGAACAAGAGAAAAATCCCGTAGGCGGCCAAAGGGCCGTCCTCCCGGTTACCTGTGACCACGCATACCCTAAAGCCGGTTACCTGTGACCACGCATACCCTAAAGCCGGTTACCTGTGACCACGCATACCCTCTCCCGGCTTCGCCACGGAAAGGGGAATGCGAGGGCATTATGTTCAACGGATGGTGATCCCATCATCAGGGTCGGCGTCAACCGTGACCATGCTTCCCTCGCTAAGGTCCCCGGTTAACAGCCGCATCGCCAGGGAATCCTGTACCGCGCGCTGGATCAGGCGCTTTAGAGGCCGGGCACCGAACTGGGGGTCGTATCCTCGCTCGCCCAAGTACCTCAGCGCGGCGTCGGTGACTTCCAACTTGACGCGGTGTTCTTTCAGCCGCTCGGTCAGATCCTTCAGCTGCAAGCGCACTATCTGGCCCAATTCTTCGGCGGTCAGGCGCAAAAATATGACCACTTCGTCGATGCGGTTGAGAAATTCCGGGCGAAAGGTCTCCCGTAACAGGGCGTGCACCAAGGCCTGGCGGCGCGTGTGGTCGGACTCTTCCAAAATCGTGTCGCTGCCCAGATTCGAAGTCATGATCATGACCGTGTTGCGAAAATCGACGACGCGCCCCTGCCCATCGGTCAAGCGGCCGTCGTCCAACGTTTGCAGCAAAATATTGAACACTTCAGGATGAGCCTTTTCCATTTCGTCAAGCAATATCACCGAGTATGGACGGCGTCTGACGGCCTCCGTCAACTGCCCGCCTTCCTCATAACCCACATATCCCGGTGGCGCGCCGACGAGGCGGGCGACGGCATGACGCTCCATATATTCGGACATGTCGATGCGGACCAGCGCGTTCTCGTCGTCAAACAAAAACTCCGCCAGTGCCTTGGCCAGCTCCGTCTTGCCAACCCCGGTGGGACCCAAAAAAAGGAAGGACCCGAGGGGCCGCTTGGGATCAGAAAGACCGGTGCGGGCGCGCCGGACGGCGTTGGCAACCGCCGAGATGGCCTCCCGCTGGCCCACCACCCTTTGGCCAAGACGTTCTTCCATTTGAGTCAACTTTTGCCGTTCCCCTTCCAACAGCCGATGCACGGGCACCCCCGTCCATTTTGCCACCACCGCGGCAATGTCTTCTTCGTCGACCTCTTCTCGCAAGAGTCGACCGCTCGCCTCCAACTGCTCGACTTCGGTCTGAGCCGCCTGCATTTCCTTTTGCAAGCTGAGCAGGGTGCCGTAGCGCAATTCCGCCGCCTTGGCCAAGTCGCCCTCGCGTTCCGCCTGCGCTTCGTGCGTGCGCGCGTCTTCAATCGCCGCCTTCAAGTCGCCGACACGCTTCACCAGCGATTTCTCCCTCTCCCAGCGGGTCATCAGCGCGTCCCGCCGTTCACCAAGCTCGGCCAACTCCTGTTGTACTCGCTCCAAGCGCTGGGAGGACTCTCGGTCATCTTCCTTGCTTAGGGCTTGGCGCTCAATCTCCCACTGCAAGCGCCGACGCTCAAGTTCGTCCAGTTCTTCTGGCAGTGAATCCATCTCGACCCGGAGATGGGAAGCAGCCTCGTCCACCAAATCGATGGCTTTGTCGGGCAGAAAGCGGTCGGCGATATAGCGGTTGCTGAGGTGCGCCGCCGCAACCAGCGCGCTGTCGCGGATGCGCACACCATGATGAACCTCATAACGTTCGCGTAATCCCCGCAAGATGGCAATGGTGTCCTCGACGGACGGCTCGCCTACATAGATGGGCTGGAAGCGGCGCTCCAAGGCTGCATCCTTTTCGATGTATTTGTGGTATTCGTTGAGCGTGGTCGCCCCCACCGCCTTCAATTCTCCACGGGCCAGGGCTGGCTTTAATAAGTTGGCGGCATCGACCGCGCCCTCGGCATTGCCGGCGCCCACCAAGGTATGCAGTTCGTCGATGAAGAGTACGACGGCTCCGGTCGACCCCTGGATTTCCTTTAACACCGCTTTCAATCGGTCCTCGAACTCCCCGCGATATTTGCTGCCAGCCACCAAGGCACCAATATCGAGGGCCAACACCCGCTTGTCTTTGAGGCTGTCGGGTACGTCGTTGGCCACGATGCGCTGCGCCAATCCTTCGGCAATCGCGGTCTTGCCCACCCCGGGTTCGCCGATCAGCACCGGATTGTTTTTCGTCCGCCGCGACAACACCTGAATCACCCGGCGAATCTCGTCGTCGCGTCCGACGACCGGATCGAGCTTGCCACGGCGGGCCAAGTCGGTAAGGTCTTGGGTGTAACGGGACAGGGCCTGGTATTTGTCTTCGGGACTGGGGTCGGTTACCCGCACATTGCCGCGCACCCTCTTCAAGGCCTGCAACAGGCCGTTGCGGTCGGCACCCTGCTGTTGGAGCAGCCGGCCGCCGACCGAGTCGGCCTCGGAGACCATAGCCAGCAACAGGTGCTCAGTGGAAATGAATTCATCGTTCAGGGCTTGGCTTTCTTCGTCTGCCCGGTCCAAGACTCGGACCAACTCGGGACTCAGGTAGGAGCGCGTGTCCGCCCCTTGCACGGACGGGCCTCGGGCGATTTCCCGTTGGCAGGCCTCCTCCAGCGGCACCAAAGGTACTCCTAGGCGCTCCAAAATTGGCCGTGTAATCCCCTCTTTTTGCTCCAACAGGCTCATCAACAGGTGGACCGACCCGATGACCTGATGGTTTTCGCGCCGCGCCAAGTCCTGCGCCTGGGCCAAAGCCTCCTGTGACTTGACGGTAAGTCTATCGGGGCGCATAGATTTCACCTCCGACATCATGGTGTCCCTTCAGCAGCTGTTGATATAAGCGGTCGTCTTCTGGCCGGAACGGCTCCGGAAACATCAGTTCGACCTCAAGCAAGAGGTCCCCCTTTTCATTTTTTCCGCGCTCGGGCAAGCCCAGTCCGCGAAGCCGCAAAACCTTGCCCGCATTGGTGTGCGACGGAATCTTCACCGACACCTGCTCGCCCACCAAGGGCTTAAACGCGATCTGCCCGCCGATGACGGCCAAAGGGACGGCCACGCGCAATCGCCCCCGCAAGTCCTTGCCTTGGCGTACAAATCGGGGGTGGTCGCGTACGGCCACTCGCAGGCGAGCGTGCTCGCCCACCCGTAAAACTGCCCCATCCGGTACCCCGGGAGGAATCTTCACTGTAAAATTCTTGGGTGCGGTGACGCTGCCGAGACCACCGCAGCGGGGGCACTCCACGCTGGTTCCCCGGCAGTTGGGACACGGTTCCATACTCTCCACGGTCAACGTGACCTGGGTTCCCCGGGCCACGTCCTCTAGTCCGATGGAGACCTGCTGCTCGGGAACTTGGGTCGCACCAGGGGGCGTCCCGTTGGTTGACGTCCATCCTCCCGCGCCGAAGAGATCCTCGAACAAACTCGTCCAATCCTCTGCGTCCTGGGACCGTGCGCGTTCTGTGCGCACGCGCCGAAAACCAGGGCCCCAGCTTTGGGATGCGCGATTGGCATAGCCCATTCGCAGCCGATCATACTCCGCCCGTTTTTGCCGATTGGACAACACTTGATATGCTTCGTTAATCTCTTTGAAGCGTTCTTC
Organism: Bacillota bacterium; assembly: GCA_021846365.1. Taxonomy (GTDB): domain Bacteria; phylum Bacillota; class Sulfobacillia; order Sulfobacillales; family Sulfobacillaceae; genus JAJZXC01. The sequence continues at coordinate 12,384 of JAJZXC010000007.1, forward strand.
GTTGCCCTTGCCGCCCACGTCCGGGTGATACCGGCGGGCAAGCTTGCGGTATGCGCGCTTAATCGTCGTTTCATCCGCATGCGGGTCAATTTGCAAGATCTTATAGTAGTCCTTGGGACCTGCCATGCGCCTCTCTCCTAAACGACCAGGCGGGGTTTGCCCGCCTGGTCTGGTCCTTGTCAGTCCGTCGCCCGAAAGTCGGCGTCAATCACGTCGTCGTCGGGTCCGCCGTTGCCAGGGGGCGGGGGCGGTGGGGTTTGATCGCCGCCGTCTGCGCCGTCGGTCCCCGTATTCTTATACAGTTCCTCCGCAAGTTTGTGCGAGGCCGCCTCCAGGACTGCCAGCGCCGAGTCCAGCGCCGCCTTGTCGTCCTTGTTCATCGCCTCGCGCACTTCTTGAATCGCCTTTTCGGCGGCGCTCTTGTCCTCCCCGCTGACCCGGTCACCGAGATCCTTAAGCGACTTCTCGGTCGCGTAGACCAATGATTCAGCACGGTTCTTGGCTTCGGCGAACTCGCGAGCCTGCTCGTCCTCTTGGGCTTTTTCCTGAGCCTCGTGGACCATCCGTTCGACTTCCTCTTTGCTCAATTGCGTCGTCCCACTGACAGTTACCCGCTGTTCCTTGCCGGTCCCCAGATCCTTGGCGGACACGTTGACGATGCCGTTAGCATCGATGTCGAAGGTGACCTCGATCTGGGGTACACCGCGGGGAGCAGGCGGGATGCCTTCCAAGTGAAACCGAGCCAGGGTGCGGTTGTCCTTGGCCATCGGGCGTTCACCTTGCAACACGTGAATTTCAACGCTGGTTTGACTGTCACCGGCGGTGGTATACACCTGGCTTTTGCGGGTGGGGATGGTCGTGTTTCGCTCGATCAATTTCGAAAATACGCCGCCAAGTGTCTCGATTCCCAAAGAGAGCGGGGTAACGTCGAGCAAAATCACGTCTTTGACTTCCCCAGCCAGCACGCCGCCTTGAATCGCCGCTCCGACCGCGACCACCTCATCGGGGTTGACCCCGCGGTGCGGTTCTTTGCCAGTCAGACGCTTGACCAACTCCTGGATCACCGGCATGCGGGTCGAACCCCCGACCAAGATCACCTCGTTGATGTCCCGCTCGCTCAGTTTTGCGTCCTGCAACGCCTGTTTGAAGGGAATGACCGTCCGCTCCGTAAGATCGGCCGTCAGCTCCTCAAACTTGGCTCGGGTAATCTTCGTTTCCAGGTGTTTGGGGCCGGTCTGATCAGCCGTGATGAAGGGCAAGCTAACCTGCGTTTCGGTGACCGTGGAAAGCTCAATCTTGGCCTTTTCCGCCGCCTCAATGAGGCGCTGCAGCGCCTGGCGGTCCTTGCGCAGATCGATCCCTTGCTCGCGCTGAAACTCCGCCGCAATATAGTCCACCAACTTCATGTCGTAGTCGTCGCCGCCGAGGTGGGTATCGCCGGAGGTGGATTTCACTTCGAATACGCCGTCGCCCACTTCCAGCACCGAGACGTCGAACGTGCCACCGCCCAAGTCCCAGACCAGAATGGTCTCGTTCTGCTTCTTGTCCAATCCATATGCCAAAGCGGCCGCCGTCGGCTCGTTGATAATGCGCAGAACTTCCAAACCAGCAATTTTGCCGGCATCCTTGGTGGCCTGCCGCTGCGCATCGTTGAAGTAGGCAGGGACAGTAATCACCGCTTGGGTGACCGATTCGCCCAGGTACTTTTCCGCGTCAGCCTTGAGTTTAGCCAAAATCATCGAAGAAATCTCCTCCGGTGTCAGCTGCTTTCCGGAGTTGGGCAGGTTGACTAGCACCTGCTGATTGTTGCCGCCTACCACGGCATAGGGCACCCGCTGACGCTCCGATTGTGCCTCGTCGAAACGGCGTCCGATAAAGCGTTTAATCGAAAAGACGGTATTCTCCGGATTGAGTACGGCCTGCCGACGCGCCAATTGGCCGACTAAACGTTCCCCGGTCTTGCTAAAACCGACCACCGACGGAGTCAAACGGCTGCCTTCGGCGTTCAAAATGACCGTCGGCTGCCCTCCCTCCATCACGGCAATCACCGAATTGGTGGTTCCTAAGTCGATTCCTACCACTTTGGCCATAATGGACTTTCCCCCATCTTATTTCCTGTCGTTGAGCTCTTCTGTGGGCGCCATTGCCTGCACGCCCACCGTGCCTAAAATGGCACGGATTCCCGCCAGATTGACCCCCTGCTGGGCCAATCGGTGAATCTCGGTCAGCCGCCGAAAATCGGAGTCCGAGTAGAGACGATTGTTGGTGTCGGTTCGGAATGGACGAATCAAGTCCTGCCGCTCCCAGATCCGCAGGGTCTGGGTCGAACACCCTAACAAACGGGCCACGACTCCAATAGTATAGACCGGTTCCTCAGGCCCTGGCACCCGCATGCTCCAACCACCACCTCTGGCCAATCTCCAGATCTTATCATAGTATGGACCGGGCCAGTTTTCAACAATCATGGTAAATTCAGCATAACTTTGTTGATAACGTGCTTGCCAACATCTTTCATCCGAATTATTGGCGCTGACGGTTGCCCGATGGACAGGGCAGTCTTTGTCCCCGCCCTATCTAGAATGGCCGATTTTGCTCAACTCTAAAACCGGGCCACGCCGCCATCCTGGCCTTTTCTAGCGGTTTGGCCAATTATCTCTATGTACGACCGCGCAACCACTTGCTCGTCGACATACGGGCCAGCGTCGCGGTGGTTTGCGCTTGGCCTGCATCATGGCGCCCATCACGTCTGAGGCAAAGTTACGTTCCTCATATAGGGGCGCTGCCCCATCTCCGTCCCTCCGGCGGTGGTGCTGGCGTCAACCCGGTTCCAATTTGTAGACAGCTGCCCAATCCGCTAAAATAGCTTTATCATGTTTCATCGGCATTCGCGAAGAAGGCCACGCAGCGTCGCCAGGCGTCATCGCCACGGCATTCCCGGCATCCCGCTCGGTATAATACTTTAGGAGGCATCCAGTGACACAAGCAGAGACCCGTGATCTCTGGAAAGAGACCGTAGACATTTTGTGGGAAGCTCTCGATCAGGCAGTGGGTTCCAACGAACACAACGCGATCGACGACTTTGTACCGCGATGGTTGGAACTGGGCACGGTTTGGCGTGACCAACCGCAGTCCTTCGATCCTGACGCGGTGGGTGAACTGGGGGTCGACTCCCCGCAAAGTTCCCGACTCATGGCCCGCTATTTCACCGAGCGACTTCGTCTGCAAAACCTGGCCGAAGACTTGGCCCGCATTCAAACCGTCGCCGACCGCCGCGGAGACACCACCAACCCGCCGCGCGGATCCTTTGAGGTGCTGGATCGGCGGCTCAGCTGCGAACCCGCCCTGCACCCCGAGCAATTGGCTCCGGCGACGGTTGTGTTGACCTCCCACCCGACCGAAAGCACTCGCCGAACCGTTTTGCAGCATATGCGCAAACTGGCCGGTGTACTCAGTCAGCGTCCGCAAGGCGTCATTGCCGAAACCCTGTGGCGTCAAAGCGTCCACCGCATGGTCAACGTTATATGGCGTACCCCCAGTCTGCGCCCCAACCGGCCCACCGTGCTCGACGAAGTCGAACTCGGGCTGATGTACGTAACGACTACGCTGTTTGAAACCCTGCCCGACGTACTGAGCCATTTGAATCAGATGCTGGCCGCCCACCAGCTGCCCCCCGCACGCTGGACCATTGGCTCGTGGATTGGCGGCGACCGCGACGGCCACCCCTTCGTCGACGCCGAAGTCACCGCCTATACCTTTTCCCGGCAGCGCGAAGAGGCGTTCCGACTCTACCGCCAAAGTCTTGATGACCTCGAACGCACGCTCAGTTCGGCCAGACGCTATCTGGCTCATCCGGAACTAGTCGAACACTGGCTGGGTTCGGCCGACGAGGAGCACCTGGGGGAGATCCGCCAGGAGCTGGCCAAGCGCTATCCTCTCGAACCCCTGCGCCAACTGGTCGGCCTGATGAAGGCTAAACTTGGCCTCAGCCAGCGTCGGCTCTCCGGGGGCTATCCTCATGCGGATGCCTTTCGACAGGAAGTCGACGCGTTGGGGCGGCTGTGGGCCGAAGACCCCGCCCTGTGGCCTGACCAGCTTCACCTCCTGCTTCGCCAGATCGACCTTTTCGGCTGGCATCTGATGGCGCTGGACCTGCGCCAGCACCGGCGCATCCACGAAGAAGCCATCGTGCAGTTGGTCGGCGAGGAATTCCGGGGACTGCAGGAGCGTCAACGATTGACTATCCTTGAAGACTTAATCCAGCATCCCCGCGCCTTGATTCCCGCCACCGCCGAAGTCCGGGATCTGAAGGAAACATTTTTGCTGGCTGCCTCCCAGCAGCGCCAGTGGGGCTCGGAGAGTTGTCCCCATTATTTGATATCCATGGCCCATGGAGCCAGCGACTTGCTCAGCGTGCTGGCGATCATGAAATCCGTCGACCCCCAGTTGTCCTTCGATCTGATTCCGGTGTTGGAAATGCTTGACGATTTAACCCGGGCTCCCCAGATTTTTTCAGATTTGCTGGCCTCGCCGTCATATCGTCGTCACTTGGAGTCCCGTAACCGCTATCAAGAGATTATGCTTGGCTTTTCGGACAGCACCAAGGACGCCGGCACCATGACCGCGTCATGGGCCATTTTCCAGGCTCAGCGGAACTTGGCCCGGTGGGGTCAAAACCAAGACATTCAAATTGGATTCTTTCACGGACGAGGGGGTGCGCTCGGCCGCGGCGGCGGGCCGACTTCGTATGCCATCTTGGGCCAGCCCGCCGAAAGCGCCCAAGCTCCTCTGCGCATGACACACCAAGGCGAGGTGTTGTCCCAGAAATTTCTCCTGCCGGACATGGCCTGGCGCAGCCTGGAACTCATGTCCGAGGCGCAAGCCTCGGTTCAACTGTTTCCTCCCGTCGACCCGGGGCCGCGGGCTATCGACCTCATGAACCGGCTGGCCGTGACCGCACACCATACCTATCGCTCGTTCATCGATCATCCGCAGTTTTGGGACTACTTTCTGAGCGTCACCCCGATTAGCGAGATGTCGGCACTTAACTGGGGATCTCGTCCATCCTGGCGTGAACAGTTCCGCTGGGAGGATCTGCGGGCCATCCCCTGGGTATTTTCCTGGAGTCAAAACCGCCTCCTGCTGCCGGGTTGGTACGGCGCTGGCACGGCACTGGCTCAAGTCACCCAAGCGGAAGATGATTTGGCCTTGGTGCGCGACCTCTACCAAACCTGGCCCTTCATGACCACATTGTTGCACAATTTGGAACTGGCGTTGGTGAAGAGCAATCTGCGAGTGGGCGAAGCCTACCAACGCTTGTGCAAACCAGACCTGGTCGCTCGGTTTTGGCCGCTGATTGAAGGCGAGTACCAACGTCTGCACGACGCCGTCTTGCTGATTAGCGGGCACCGGACGCTGCTTTCCAACCAGCCCCGCTTGCGCCGCGCGGTCGACTGGAGAAATCCCCACGTCGACGTGTTGAATTACCTGCAGATCCACCTGCTGAGCCAGTACCGGAGTTCGGGCGATCCCGAGTGGCTGGAAGCTATCGCGCAAAGCATGGAGGGTATTGCCTTGGGCCTGCGCAATACGGGCTAATATCGGTTCGGATGAGTGTATTTGATTTGACCGTAAGGCGGCCCTGAATTCCAAGATTCCTACCAAACTTGGTTTGGAGCTGTTGCGGCTATCGCGATGAAGCTGGCGTTCGAAGTTGGTTACGCTACGGCGAAATTTGTCGTGACAGGGGCCGCCATCGCGTGCAAGTCGGCATAGGCCAGCGAACTCTGATCCCGGCCGAGGTGACCAAATCGAGGATTTTTGGCCTCTCATCTGGAGTCTTAAGGGAGAATGCATTGGCGTGTCTACGCTGACAATCAAAGCGGTTGTTATAGACCTGGATGGAACATTGCTGAGGACGGATAAGACGATCTCGCCGCGCAACCGCGGCGCGGTTCAACAGTGTAGATCGGCATTGATGTCGTGGTGGCGACCGCGCGTCCGCCGCTAGCAGCTCGGAGATTTCTTCACGACATGCCGTGGCTCGACTACATGGTATATTACAACGGCGCGCTGGTGACGTGCAAATCCAAGCACGTCGAGCGCCATACGGCGCTTTGGCCAGAACTCAGCCGGCGCCTTACGGGCTTCATCCGTAACCAAAGCCCGACGTCATTCATCGCCTACGAAGTTCGAGACCGCTGGTACGCATCTTGCCCGCTTCCCGATTCGCATCGAACCGTTTTTGGACTGGGGCCTACGGATAGCACGCCCGAGGTCGTCGACCACACGTACGCTGCCACATTAGCGCCTACGAAGATTTTAGCCGCGGACTACCATGGATGGCGCAACCTCCAGCAAGAATTTCGGCAGCTGGTGAATGTCGTAGCCACCGACGGCGGTGCGTTAGTGCAAATCATGCCCGCTTCGGCATCGAAGGAAGCGGCGGTCGAGTGGTCCTCAACGATCTCGGGCTACCGCGCGAACAGGTCATGGTCTTTGGCGATGACGTCAATGACTTGGGACTCTTTCGGCTGTGCGGGTTTCCCGTGGCCATGGCAAACGCCATCCCAGAAATCCGCGCGATGGCGTCCTATGTGACAGCATCCAACGATGACGACGGGGTGGCCACGGCGATCGAGAAATTCGTGGCCATCGTCCGATGATTTAGGCAATTATATAACGGAACGCATAAGCCCTGCGGATCTCTTGGACGATGAGCATATCGCCCAGCGGTCCATGCTGTTGATGATATGTCCAACCGGCGACGGGTGGGGATAAAGATATTTACGGCGGATGGCGAGAGTCTCATAACTGGTCACCTGGCGGAGTGTGCGCCAAAAACCTATGCCCGAACCCGAAGGCCTTTGCTGGGACCGCAAGCCACCGGGACGAGGTGCTTTTTGGTCTCCAGAGAAACCCACCGCGCAAAAGCGCGTTGAGTCAGAGGCGTCGGAAAGCCCCCGGGCGCATGGTTGGCGACCGACCTACGCATGCGGAACAAGTTGGACGAACCCGGTGTCAAGTCCCCGAAGACCTTCCGGCGACTGGGCAGCTCCGCGCGCCGGAATGCGGACTGCTCCCAAAGCCCAAGAATGGATGGGGGTTGGGATCCCACTAGGAGCCTGTCCATAAATTCAAACCCAAGCCACCCGCAACCACAACATATATGGATTTAAATTGAATATGAACCATAATGGTTGTAGTCTGTGTGTTCTCGGCGGAATAAATGGACGCCCTCCTAGGATTTAGGCTTCCTCACACGCCTGGGTGGGAGGATTACCTCGGTGGTAAATCAGGCGGCCGGCGCGCAGGGTTTTGAGGATGGTCCGGTCAGCATCCAGCACCACCGCGTCGGCTCGACAACCGGGAGCCAAGCGGCCGCGGTCGTCCCAGCCGAAGCGTTCGGCGACCAAGGTCGAAAGCGAGTCAATGACGTCAGCTTCGTCCACGTTCCATTCCAGCAAATTGCGGTAGGCCTGGGCCAAGGTAAGCTTGCTGCCCGCCAGTGTACCCGATGGCAAGCGCACCGCACGTTCATCAACTTCTACCTCGAGCTCTCCCAGACGGTGGCGCCCAGGCCCCAGCCCCACCGCCGAAATACCATCGGTCACGGCTATCACGCGTCCTTGCGCGGCTGACCACACCATGCCAACCACGGCCGGATGAAGATGAACCCCATCGGCGATCACTTCGACTCGGATGCGCGGGTCGGAAAGCGCCAGCCCGACCAGCCCGGGAGCACGGTGATGTAACGACGGCATGCCGTTAAACAGATGGGTTACCCCGTCGGCGCCGGCGTCGGCTCCACGCTGGGCGGCCTCAAAATCCGCGCCGCTATGCCCCATATTGACCCGGATTGCCGCGGCCGTCAGCCAGGCAATGGTTTCCAAGGCGCCAGGGCGTTCGGGAGCGACGGTAACCAACCGGATGCGCCCCTGGGCGCGATCGATGAGCCGTTCCAGTTCTCCACGGTCAGCCGCACGAATCCACGCCGGCGGCTGGGCGCCCCGATGCTCGGGATCCAGGTACGGACCTTCGAGGTGAAGCCCCAGCAGTTCCGCCCCGCGCTCGCTAACATAGTCCCCGGCGGCTGTAACCGCCGCCAGCAACGCTTCCGGACTGGCAGTCAAGGTCGTCGCCAAAAAACCGGTAACACCGTATTTGGCAAGTTCCGCGGCCATGGTGGCCAATCGCTGGTGGCTGCCGTCCATGGTATCGGCGCCGCCGGCGCCGTGAACGTGCTGGTCCAGAAATCCGGGCACGATCCATTGCCGCTCGACCGAAGCCCGGGGCCGCACGCCGTCGATAACCCCCTCACGATTCCAAGTGATCTCCCCAGGTTGGAAGCGTCGTGCCCGACTGTCCCAAATATGTCCATTTATCCGCCTATCTATCGGTGTATCCATCCGTCTGTCCATCCCCCGCTCTCCCCTCGTTGACCCACTTGCGGGCCAGCCGCACCGCCCCCTCGACTGGCGACAACCTTACTATCTCAAGTGCCGACCCCCGTCCGAGGCTCCACCATTCCCGCTCTAGGCGGGGCTTCAGCCACGGAGCCAGACCGCCCGCCAGGCCTGCTGGCCATCCCGGCCGCCACGCCAACCGATCCATTACCGAGGCCAGCCCCGCGACCAGGGTGCGGCATCCGTCGCCGACCAGACCTTGGGCCACAAAATCGGCGGCTGCCAACTCAATCACCTCGACGGCCAAATCCGCCACCCGGCCGCGATCAAAATCGGGCGCGTACCAGTAGGCCAAGAGTTGGGCGGGCGTGGCCACTCCCCATTTCCGCGCAATTAAGGCGCTCAGTCCGGTTTCTGGTCCGATCCCCTCCCAATCCGCCAGACACGCACGCACCGCCTCCCGGCCGAGCCAAAATCCCGAGCCCTCATCACCCAGTTGCGAGCCATAACCCCCGGCCCGAACCGACCGCGTTCCGTCCTCACCATAGACCACAGAACCCGTTCCCACCACTGCCACCACACCCGGCGTCCCACCGGTGTGTGCCGCCCAGGCCAGGCGATAGTCACCCACCAGCCAAAACCGTTGGATTCCCATCCGCCGGAAAACCTCGCGCCAAGGGCCGCGCACTTCATCCCGGTCGGACCCGGCCAGCCCCACCACCATGCCCGAGACGTCAGCAGGGTGGATGTTCGCTTGCCGCCACACCTCCGCCACCGAAGCGTCGGCGAGTTGCCAGCCAACCGACAGCACGTTACTGGCTCCCGCCTCGGCGCGATGAACGATTGTCCCCTGGGCATCCGCCACGGCCAGCCGGGTTGAAGTACCTCCGCCGTCCAAGCCGACATAATAGCCGCCGTCACTCATTACTCAGCCTTTTGCCGCAGGCTGTAAAACGTATCGAAAAATCCCGGGTAACTGATAGCCACCGAAGCCTGGCCCAAGAGTTCGGTCGCGCCCTGGGCCACCGACGAAGCCACCGCCAACATCATTGCAATGCGGTGATCACCATGCGCATCCACCATCGCCCCCTTGAGCGGGGACGGGCCGTAAATCCGAAACCCGTCACTGGTTTCCTCAATCGCGGCTCCCATGCGGGAAAGGCCCTCGACCGTGGCCCGAATGCGGTCGCTTTCCTTGACCCGCAGCTCTTCGGCGCCGGCAACGACGCTTTCGCCCTCAGCCTGGGTGCCTAACAAGGCCACCAGGGGCAATTCGTCAATCATGGCCGGGACTTGGTCGGCTTGCACCGCTACCGCTCTCAAACGCCCTCCCTGTACGGTGATGTCTCCCCACGGCTCGGGGTCCGACCCATGCTCAAGGTAGCCTACCTCAGCCCCCATCGATGCCAACAGGTGGTAAAAGCCGAGCCGTTCGGGATTGAGGCTGACGCCTTCCAATCTCACCCGCCCCTCGGGTCGGAGTGCGGCTAAGGCCGCCCAAAAGGCTGCCGAGGAAGGATCACCGGGCACGCGGACGTTGACCGTTCGAAGGGCCTCCGGATGCGGTTCAATCGTAATCCGCCTCCCCCGCCCCGCGGCCTCCGAGGCAAGGCTGGTTCCCATCGCCGTTAGCATCCGCTCCGTGTGATCCCGCGTGGGTATGGGCTCCTCAACCGTGACCGGGGCTTTTGCGTTCAGCGCCGCCAGCAACACAGCCGACTTAACTTGCGCTGACGCCATCTCCAGGGCAATCGTCCCCCCGGTGAGGCGGCTTCCGCGAACCGCCACCGGCGCCCGTCCGCCCCGCCTGGTCCATAGCTCCGCCCCCAAATCGGTCAACGGGTCAGCCACCCGCGCCATCGGCCGCAAGCTTAATGATGCATCCCCAAAGAGCACGGTGAGCAAACCCGTCGGCGCTCCCGCCGCCAGGCCCATGGCCAAGCGCATGGTGGTACCGGAGTTAGCGCAGTCCACCGGCTGCAAAGGCTCTGACCAGGCCTGGCGTCCTCCCGGGCCCCTTAAGATAAGGCGCTCGGCGCTGCGTTCCACCACGCTCACTCCCCAGGCCTCAGCCAGTTGCAGGCTGGCCTTGGTATCCGCCGCTTCCAGCCAGCCCCACAGCTCGCTCTCGCCTCCGCTCAAGGCGGAAAACAAAATAGCCCGATGGGTGATCGATTTGTCCCCCGGAACCCGCACCCGACTGTCAACAGGCCGATGCCACGGCGTCAGTTGCATAGTTTTCCCCTTTCTGTGCGCGCCCGTATCGCCGGAGTCAGTTCGATATCGTCAAGCTTACGACCCTGACGCAGTGCGTCGAGCCAACTCTCGATCACCTGCCGGTAGGCTTCCAGGTCGGGAATCAGCGCATCGCGATTGGCCTGCACGATCTCGTTCCACAAACTCGGGTCCGAACTTCCTACCCGGCTGGTATCCATAAACCCTGGCCCGGCCATCTCCGGCCATGGGCCGAGGTCGCTTCCCGTCCGCTCGGCCACTACCAATAGCGCGGCCGACACCACGTACGGCAAGTGACTGACCAGCCCGGTTACGCGGTCGTGGCTGGCGGCATCCATCGACACTTGACGCATGCGCCATGCCTCAAGCACCTCGTCGATGACCGGCTTAGGCGGCTCGCCGTGGCCGGGCACCGGAATCACCGCACAAACGTGGCCGTCAAACAGATCGGCTCGGGAGGCCTCATATCCCGTCCGTTCCCGGCCAGCCATCGGATGCAAGCAAAGCGGCGTGAGATGACCAGGCAGGGCGGCGAGAACCGGAACGATGGGCAATTTGACGGAACTGACGTCAACCACGACTTGCTCACGGCGGACGACCGCTGCCCATTCCGCTAACCATTCACCGACACGAGCCAAGGGTGGCGCCATGACTACCCAATCTACGGTGTCTGCCCATTGTTGCCACGCCGATTCTCGGTTTTGAATTACCCCGTCATGAAACGCCTGCTGCATCGTGCTTAGGTTCTGATCGTAACCTTTCACCGTAAACCCCGCGCGGCAGAACGCCTTAGCCGCCGATCCCCCGATTAAGCCCAGTCCAATCACGCCAACAGATGGACGGGGGCACATCAGAGCGTCCGTCCGACCACTTCGGCCAGCGCTCGGAGCGAGCGCACCAACTCTTCCAGGTGAGGCAAGTTCAGACTTTGCGGGCCGTCGGACAACGCCCTGGCGGGATCCGGATGCGCTTCGATAATGAGTCCGTCGGCTCCTGCCGCCACCGCCGCCCGTGCCATCGGCGCCACCCAATTCCAGTGTCCGGTAGAATGCGAGGGGTCGATTACGATCGGCAGGTGCGACAACTCTTTCACCACCGGAATGGCACTCAAGTCCAGGGTATTTCTCGTCTTCGACTCGTAGGTGCGGATCCCCCGCTCACAGAGGATGACATTGGGGTTGCCGTGGGCGACGATGTATTCCGCTGCTTGCAGCCATTCGTCAATGGTGGCCGACATTCCGCGCTTCAACAACACCGGCTTGGCGGTTTGCCCCACCGCCTTCAACAGTTCGAAGTTCTGCATGTTGCGCGCCCCGATCTGAACCACGTCGGCCCATTCGGCAACCTGGTGCAGGCTTTCATGGTCAACCGCTTCGGTTACGATCATGAGACCATAGTGCTCACGCGCTTGCGCCAAAATCTTGAGTCCCTCCACCCCCATCCCTTGAAAACTGTAGGGGGACGTCCTGGGTTTGTAGGCTCCTCCCCGCAGGACAGACAGCCCGAGGCCACTGACCACTCCGGCCGCCTCCATCACCTGCTCGCGCGACTCCACGGCGCAGGGACCAGCCATCACCACGACCCGTTTAGCGCCCACCGACACCGGTCCGATCCGGACCACGCTCGGCTCGGGATGAAACTCCCGGCTGACCAGCTTGTAAGGTCGATGAACAGGCACCACCTGTTCCACTCCTGCCATGGCAGACACTCCATACACCCTTTCCGTATTCTCTCCGATAGCGCCGATAATGGTGCGCTCCACGCCCGGCGAAAGATGCACGCGGAACCCGTCGTCGACCAAACGTCCCCGAATCGCTTCAACTTGCTCCGGGGTGGCATCATGCCGCATGACCACGATCATCGTTGTACTACCCCCTTGTACGGTATATGCACGCGTTTTTATGGCGAGCCATGTCTTCTGTTCTGGTTGCTGGCAATCCTCAATCCTCCGGCCCACGGCCGGATACGCGGAGGGTTGAAAGGTCCGAACGTAACGGAGAAGGCCCCCTCCCACACTTAGGGACGAAGGCCTTCTCTCCGCGGTACCACCCTACTGGCTGTGAGTCCACAGCCACTCGGTCAGTCCAGCCAACGACTGGACTGCTCTTCGTAACGGGAAGCACCGGCTTGCCTACTGCTCATGGTATTTGAGGTTCAACGCGCGCTCCCGGGCGTACGGTCAGGACACAAGGCACGGCTCGCACCCTCCGCCGATTCTCTTCGGCTCTTGCCATCCGACGCCTTCCCGGTCATCGCTTTCAAGTTATTCGGTTGAACCGCATGTTACAACGCAGCAGAGGCAGTGTCAATACCTTCGTGGTGAGATGATACCGGTAAGCGAGCCTCTCAGCCCCTTGGTGTCTCGGCCAGGGCCTCGACCATCGGTCGCAAGAACGCGTAGGCGGCCTCTGCCGCCGCCTGCGGTCGGCGCATAATCGCCTCGGTCAGTGCGCTGCCCACAATCACTCCGTCGGCGAACTGGCCAATGGCGCGGGCGTGCTCGGGGGTAGCAATGCCGAAGCCAATCGCCACCGGCAGCGGGACGGCTTGGCGAATGCGGCCCACCAAGCCTTCCAGGTCGTCGGCGAGGGCCTGCCGCGCTCCCGTCACTCCGGTCACCGACACGGCATAGACAAAACCGGTCGCCGAGCGCAGGGCGACGAGGTGGGCGTCGGTCGAGGTGGGCGCCACCAAAGGAATCACCGCCAGTCCACGGGCAGAAAATGCCTGGCGCAATTCACCGGCCTCGGTCCAGGGCAAATCGGGCACAATCGCACCTGCCATACCGCAAGACGCGGCATCATCGGCAAAGTGCTCAAATCCCCGCCGCAACACTGGGTTAACGTAGGTCAAGAATACCCGCGGCAGGCTGATCTTGGCATGAACAAGGGTATCCAAGATGGCATCCACCCGCACCCCACCGGCGAGCGCCGTTGCCGCGGCTCGTTGCAACACCGGGCCGTCAGCCAGCGGGTCGGAAAAGGGTATCCCTACCTCGACCAGATCCGCGCCCGCCTCCGCGGCGGCGTGCAGCAATTCCGGCAGGTCGGCCAGCGACGGATAGCCGGCGGTAAAGAACGGGATCAAGGCAGTCCGTGCCTCCTCACCGGCGCGCCGAAACGCCTCGGCGAGAGCGCTGGTGCCGCTATTTCGTTCCCTGGGGACAGCCATTACCCTTCCCTCCCCTCAAGTTGATAGACCGTATCCACATCCTTGTCGCCCCGCCCCGAAAGATTGATCAAGACCCGAGCCCCGGCCGCTTGCAGACGCTCGCGGGCCCGCAGCACCCAGGCTACCGCGTGCGCGCTTTCCAAGGCGGGGATGATGCCCTCCCATTCGGCCAGCTGATGAAAAGCCTCCAGCGCCTCCCGGTCGGTCACCGTATGGTAGCGTGCGCGGCCCGAATAGTGCAGGTAGGCATGCTCGGGACCCACGCCGGGATAGTCTAGACCAGCCGATATGGAGTGCGCCGGCTGAATTTGACCGTCGGCGTCCTGCAACAGGTAGCTCATTGCGCCATGCAGCACGCCAGGCTCGGCGATGGCGATACTCGCCGCATGGCGGCCCGTTTCGAGGCCTTCGCCGGCGGCTTCCACGCCAACCAGTTCCACCGGGTCATGGCGAAAGGGATGGAAGATGCCCATCGCGTTGGATCCGCCGCCTACGGCGGCGACGATGTGGGTGGGCGGTCCACCGGTCAGCTTTTCCATTTGACGGCGCGCTTCGCGTCCGATCACTGACTGAAAATCACGTACCATCATGGGATAGGGATGCGGGCCAACTACCGAGCCGATGACGTAAAACGTGTCGCGCACGTTGGTGACCCAGTCGCGGATGGCCTCGTTGGTGGCATCCTTCAACGTTCTGGTGCCGCTGGCCACGGCCGTTACCTTGGCCCCTAAAATGCGCATCCGGTAAACGTTCAGCGCCTGCCGCCGCACGTCTTCTTCGCCCATAAAAATCTCCGCCGACAGTCCAAACAGGCTGGCTGCCGTGGCCGTCGCTACACCGTGTTGGCCGGCGCCGGTCTCGGCTATGATTCGGTGCTTTTGCATGCGCCGAGCCAACAATACCTGTCCCAGCGTGTTGTTAATCTTATGCGCCCCGGTGTGATTGAGGTCTTCGCGCTTCAAATAGACGTCAAAGCCGAGCGCCGCGCTCATCCGGTCGGCCCGCCGCAGCGGCGTTGGCCGACCCACGTAGTTGGCCAGGTATTCGCGCAGTTCCGCGATAAATTCGCGGTCGTTCCGCCAATGTGAATAAGCCTGCTCCAACTCATCTAGGGCGGGAATCAACGTTTCCGGAACGTAGCGCCCGCCGAAGGGGCCGAACCGCCCCTTGGCGTCGGGAACCCGCGTCAACGGCTTCATCTTTTAGCCTCCCTGACAAATTGCTCGATTAAGTCGACCGCCTTCTCCCCGTCCCGCTCCACGCCACTGGACACGTCCACCCCCGCCGGGCGCAGGCGCGCCACCAGTTCTCGCACGTTGTCGGGTCTAAGCCCCCCCGCCAACCAATACGGTCCGCCTGTCTCGGGCAGTCGCCAACCCCAGGCTTGCCCGGAACCCGCTTGAGGTCCGTCGAGCAGCCAGACATCGGCGTCCGTCACCGTGGGATCGGCGCTCACGGCGAGAAGAGAGTGAGCGCTAAGAAACCTCTGCCATCCGGGAGGAGCGCTAGCCTGCCATTGCACCCCGTAAAGTGGCAACGCGGCGACAATGTGCTCCATGCTGACCAGCGTCGGCGCATCGGCAAACACGGCGATGTACCGCCCCGGCGCGCCGGCAATGATGTCCCCCGCCTGTTCCACGGTTACCTGCCGCCGGCTGGGAGCCAAGACCAAACCCAGGAAATCGGCACCGGCCAGCCACGCCGCGCGAGCCGTTTCGACCCTTTTGATTCCGCAAATCTTGACCAGCATTCCGCCGCTCACGACCGCAAGTCCTCCAGCAGGCGTCCGCCCCGCATCAAACTTTCGCCTACCAACACCGCCCGGTAGCCCGCCCTGCGCAGACCCAGCACATCGGCTGCGGTTTGAATTCCGCTCTCGCTGACCGCAGTCACCTTCGATGGGATGCGCGCCGCCATCTGGTGAGAGAACTCCAGCCGGGTTTCAAAAGTGTCTAGGTCTCGATTATTGATTCCAATTAGCAGTGGATCTACGGTGAGGGCGCGTTCGAGCTCGACTGCGGAATGCACTTCGACCAGGGCTTGCATGCCCAATTCGGAAACCATCGCGAAGAGGTCGGCGAAAAGGGAGCGATCGTCAATGATGCGAACAATCAGCAGCACGGCGTCGGCACCGCGGCTACGCGCCTGCCATACCTGCACCGGGCGCCGCACGAAGTCCTTGCACAAGACCGGACAGTTCACGGCCGCGCGCACTGAGGCCAAATGCTCCATGTCACCGGCAAAGAATTCCGGTTCGGTCAGCACCGAGATCGCTGAGGCGCCCAACGCTTGGTACCTGCGCGCTTGGCCGACGGGATCATAGCTCGGGGTGAGCCAGCCCTTGGAAGGCGACCTATGCTTACACTCCGCGATAACCCCCACCTGCTGTGGAGCCGTCAGCAAAGCTTCACGAAATGGGCGAGGTCGCGGTGCCTGCTCGGCCCGAGCGCGGATGGCCGGAAGTTCGCGCTCCCATTCGGTCGCCCGGCGGTCCACCGCCGCCACGATCTCTTCCAAAAACATCCTTGTTTGCCGCCTCCTTCTCTTGCTTAAGGCCCGGCACCGCCGTCACGGTGCCTGGCTCGACAACTGGCCAAGCCGCTCCAATACCCAAGCGGCACGACCAGTATCGATCGATTCCCGGGCCAACGCCACTCCGCTCGCCGGACTGCTGGCCACTCGGGCGGCCCATAGCGCCACCCCGGCATTGGCCAGCACCACGTCGCGATGGGGACCGTGCTCTCCCGCCAATACCCGCCGGCAAATCTCCGCATTGGCGGCGGGACTACCCCCGACCACCGCATCTAGCGGATGGGAGGGCAGGTCTAGATCGGCGGCGGTCAAGCGCCCGCTCTCTAGACGATCTCCGTCCACTCGCACGTATTGAGTCACGCCGGCCAGGGTCACCTCGTCGAGTCCGTCGCCATGCACAACAATCGCCTGATCGACCCCCAACCTCAAGAGTGCTTCGGCCATCAGCGGAAGGTAGCGGGCATCATACAGGCCCAACAATTGGCGTTCAGGCCCGGCCGGGTTGGTGAGCGGGCCGAGCAGGTTGAATACGGTGCGAATTCCCATTTCCCGCCGTACGGGGGCGGCAAACCGCATCGCCCGATGCACGCTTTGCGCATACAAAAAAGCGAATCCCGTCTCTTCCAGCATGGCCGCCAGGACTTCCGGGCCGGGATCCAGGGAGACCCCGAGCGCCTCCAACACGTCGGCGCTACCGCTGGTCGACGTGGCCGCCCGATTGCCATGTTTGACCACCGTTGCTCCCGCCCCCGCCGCCACCAAAGCCGCTACGGTAGAGATATTGAAACTGTGGGAGCCATCTCCCCCCGTCCCGCAGGTATCCAGCAAGGGTCGCCGGGAAACCTCCACCGTGGCCGCGTGACGGCGCATCGAACGGGCAAATCCGGCCAGCTCGGCCGCGGTTTCGCCCCGGATCCGGAGTCCCATCAGGAGGGCACCCATCTGCGCCGGCGTCGTCTCACCGGTCATGATGTCATCCATCACCGACTCGGCCAGGAATTCCTCCAAAATCCCCCCGTCAGCCACCACCCTTAACGCCTCCGCGGTCGCTTGGCCCATGATTAATCCTCCTATATATGCTCACTATCCCTCGACCACCCATCCCTGGGCCAACAACCACCGGGATGCCACCGGGATGCCACCGGCTAGCTAGCCGGCGCCTCAATGCCCAGGAAATTTTCCAGAACCTTCATGCCTTGCGGCGACAAAATGGATTCGGGATGAAATTGAATCCCATAGGTGGGGTAGCGGGTATGGCGAACGGCCATAATCGTCCCGTCGCCCGATTCGGCCAACACTTCGATGGGAATCGCGGGAGGCACCTCGACGGCGAGGGAATGATATCGCCCTGCCCAAAAGCCGTCCTCGATTCCCCTAAACAGTTCCCGTCCCCGACCGCGATGATATACTTGGTCAGCCTTCCCGTGCATCAGGCGAACAGCGGGCACCACGCGACCGCCAAAGGCTTCGACGATCGCCTGATGGCCGAGACAGACTCCGAGAATGGGAATCTTGGGAGCCATCGCGCGAATTAGAGGAATAACCACGCCCGCCTCCCGCGGGCGGCCCGGTCCCGGCGAGATCACCAGCCGTTCTGCCCCCAGATGCTCCAATTCGGCGAGTTCCATGTGGTCGTTGCGGATCACGCGCAGGGTCTGCCCCAACATGCCCAAGTACTGCACCAAGTTGTAGGTGAAGGAGTCGTAGTTGTCGATCATTAAAATCATAGCCACTCCACCTCTCTGGGGTCCAGCACGGAGATCGCGGCCGCCGCCTTATTCAGCGATTCCTGTAGTTCGGCCTCCGGGTTGGAGTCGGCCACCACGCCGCCCCCCGCCTGCACGGTAACCTGATCGCCCACCACCTCCAGCGTGCGGATGGCAATGCAGGTATCCAAGTCTCCCCGGTGCGAGAAATACCCGACCACCCCACCGTAAACCCCTCGCGCCTCCGGCTCCAATTCCTCGATAATCTCCATCGCCCGCACCTTGGGTGCCCCGCTCAAGGTACCCGCTGGAAAACTGGCGGCCAGAGCGTCCAAGGCATCAAACTCCGGCCTCAGTTGGCCACGCACCTCGGAGGCGATATGCATCACGTGGGAATAGTTCTCGCGCACCATCAATTCGGGAACCTCTACGGTACCGAACCGACTGACCCGCCCCAGGTCGTTGCGGGCCAAATCCACCAGCATGGTGTGCTCGGAGCGTTCTTTGGGATCTTCGATGAGATCTTTCCATAGAAGAAGATCTTCGCTGGTGTTGGCCCCGCGCCGCCGCGTCCCCGCGATCGGCCGATTCACCACGGTGCCGTTTTGCACGCGGATCAAGGACTCCGGCGACGCACCCACCAACGTTCGCGCCTGACCTTCAAAATAGAATAAGTACGGGGAGGGATTGACCAACCTAAGCCGCCGGTAGATCTGCAACGGATCGCCTGTCACCCGGGTGATCAGTTTTTGCGCCAAGACCACCTGAAAAATGTCGCCGGCAAAGATATGCTCGCGGGCGCGCTCGACCATGGCATGGTAGGCGTCGCGGTCCAAATTGGACTGCAGCGGGGCCAAGCGCTCAACAGTCGGTTCCGGCCAAGAAAAGCATCCCCGCAACCTTGCGCTGACCTCCGCCAACCGTTCCCGCGCCCTATCTGAATCACTGATTGGAGCCTCTACAATACAGGTGAGTAAGTGGCGATGATGGTCAAAGGCCAGCACCACTTCCGGCCATACCCACTCCCAATTGGGTTCGGGATGCGGGTGCAGTGCGGGCAGACGTTCCAGTCGGCGAACCCAGTCGTAGCTAAAGTACCCCACCGCGCCGCCCGAGTAGGGCAACTCCACCGAATCCGGAACCGGTACTCGCAGAGCGTTGTTGGCCTTGCGCAATAGAGTTGCGGGCGATGGATCGGTCAGGGTAATGCCCGGCCCCTCGACCACTGCCTTCCCCTCGCGGTGGTACATGGTGGCTAGGGTGCCGACGCCGATAAACGAGTAGCGGGCAACCTTGAGGTCTCCCTCAACGCTTTCCAGCAACACCCGCGCACCGAGGGGACGCAGCCGCAAAAAGGCGCCAATCGGGGTCAGTTGATCTATCGTAAACTGCTTGACCAAAGCCATATACGGGTAATCGTCGCTTTGCCATACCGCGGTATCGCTCATCGGGAACACCTCCGGAAAAAAACAACCCTCTTCCCTCAAGGGACGAAGGTAGTTCTCCGCGGTGCCACCCCATTTAGACCATTGATGGTCTCACTTAGCCGATACGGGACCGTTCAGCGATCCGATATCGCCTTCCTGGATAACGGCGGAAGCGTCCGACCAAGCCTACTGCAATCTTCGGTTGGTAGCTCACGGGCCCATTCGGCGGAAACCCCGGCATCGGCCTCGCACCGTTCGGCCGTCTCTCTGAAGCCTGCTTTTCCGCATACTCTTCCCGGTCATTGCCTATTGCTATAGAGTACTCCCACCGCCTAACCCTGACGGGCCGAGGCGAGGGTTCCAAACTCGCCCTCAGAAGTTCCTGGTTCTGTGACCGCTGCGCCGAGCCGTTAGGCACCGTACGTCTTATGCAGGGCGTCGATTCGGACTGTTCCGGCCCTATCACTTTTATGATAGCACACTGGTGGGGACGCGTCTAGCTCGTCGGTACACAGAGGAGATCAGAGGAGACGTCGCCGCTCCGAACGGCTACCATTAACTCTGTTTTCTTTGGTTTGCGCTAAGGTCGACCCGACCGCTCCCTTGGGCCGGACGGGTCTGATTGACAGCGGAACACCGTCTCTATGGGAGCGCAGTCTTGTTCGTAGTGGTTCCCGCGTACAGACGTCCGCTCCAGACGGTCCAGAACGATTGCCAATCGGCCCCTCCCCCGGTAGTCGTAAACGCGCTCCAATGCGGAGGCACTTTACCGATCACCGATGCTCACGCGGCACTCACCAAGCTCGCACTGATGCCGTCGACCAACCGGGGTGGCAGCACAACCATTCGCGCTGATTGAGTTAGACGAATGAGTCCGGGGCCTTCGGTGGACGAAAGCGTCACCCAACCAGTCCCATGACTATATGTAGCCAAAATGGAAATGAACGTTTTAGCCATGACTCTTGCCATTAAGAATTCCCCAAAACGGCCGGGTTTCACGG
>JAJZXC010000169.1 GCA_021846365.1 Bacillota bacterium
CGAGTTGAGTATCGGACGCCATGGCCAAAGTCCTTTTGCGCCCTGTCATACGTCGCAACAAAGATGGGCGCGCGATTGTCCCAATCCGTCTATATCGATGGGGAATTTCTTTGGCGGTGCGCAGTAAGGCCCAACTATATCCGAACCCATTGATTTCCCGGCCATCGCCAAAATTGAACATAATGCCCGCGCCGTACCCCAACATAGTCATGGGGCGATTTTTCGCGTAGGGATTATACTTGGCCTTGGGCGCGGCGCCGCCGGCGGCGGAGACGGCAAGAGACGTCCCCAATTATTGGCTCACACAAAAAGAAAGGTCCCTCGCGCAGCCGCCGGCACAACACGCAAACGGGGGGGGTGCTATGAGCCTCCGGATGAGGGGGCTTCGAGGCACAAAACACCAGTATCCAGCCGATTGGTCGCGGCTTGGAAGCGATCGAGTCTATCGTTGACCGACACGACGCGGTCGGCCACGCTTTGGAGATTGTCCAGGAGGTCTGTCAAGGAGCTTGTCCATTTACTACAGCCGCAGAATCGGAGGGGGGGGACATACCATATACATGCAATCGATCCAACTGTAGCCATATATACGGGCAACGAATGAATCGAGATTTATGGACAAGCTAGGGGCAACTGTTGACACGACATCCTAAAGAACCCCCGCCGAACTGGCCAGCGGGGGGAAAGGGAGTCCGGCGCACCCGCCCCCTGTCGGGGTCGGCTGTGAAGATGTTATAATACACGAGAAAAACCACCCAAAGTTGGAGGTGCAAGATGCGGGCCACCGAGGTCGCCTATCAAATTCTCAAGGAGCGGGGCCATCCGCTGGAAGTTCACGACCTGCTGGACGAGGTGCTGGCAGCGATGGGCTTGGACCGTGAACCGCGCAAAGTGGCTCAGATCTACACCGAGCTCAATATGGATATTCGGTTCGTCTGCCGCGGAGCCACCGAATGGGGGCTCAAGGAATGGTCTTCGCACGGAGCGGCGAGAGGTGCGGTCCGCGACCGGGTGTCCCACGACGCCGACGAGGCTGAAGAAACGGATGACGAGGAGAACTGGCAGTAGTCGTGCCAACGACTTGGGCGGTTAGGAGCGGGAATGATGATAGCAAAATACGTATTCATCACGGGAGGGGTGGTCTCCTCCCTAGGCAAAGGCATTACCGCCGCGTCGCTGGGACGGCTGTTGAAAAGTCGGGGTCTGAAAGTGACCGCGCTGAAGCTGGATCCGTATATCAACGTCGACCCAGGGACCATGAGCCCATTGCAGCATGGAGAAGTGTTTGTGACCGAAGACGGAGCCGAAACCGATCTCGATCTTGGTCATTATGAACGATTTTTGGACGGCAATTTAAGTCAAGTCAACAACGTGACCACCGGCAGCATTTACTGGTCAACCATCCTCCAGGAGCGGCGGGGAGATTTTCTGGGGGGGACGGTCCAGGTCATCCCCCACATTACGAACGAGATTAAGCGGCGACTTCGCCGAGTCTCGGAAGCCTCGGGGGCGGACGTGATATTAGTGGAGATCGGAGGCACGGTCGGCGACATCGAGAGCCTGCCTTTTCTGGAGGCCATTCGACAAATGCGCAGCGACGTCGGACGCGACTCAGTTATGTTCATCCATGTTACCTTGGTGCCGTTCTTACGCTCGGCCATGGAAGCGAAGACCAAGCCTACCCAACACTCGGTGAAGGAACTGCGCTCGATCGGAATTCAGCCCGACGTCATCGTATGTCGCACCGAGCAACCCTTGTCTGCCGACATGCGTGACAAGATTGCTAATTTGTGTGATGTGGAACGGCGCGCGGTGATCCAAAATGTTGACGCCGACTCGATTTATGCCGTGCCGCTGATGCTGCACGCGGAGGGGCTGGATGACATTGTGGCCGAACGGCTCCGCCTGGACGGCAGTCCGCCCCAGTTGGGCGAGTGGCCAGCCATGGTGGAGCGGGTACGAAACTTGGAAAGCCGGGTGACCATTGCCATGGTGGGCAAATACGTTGCTCTGCCCGACGCGTACATGAGCGTGGTTGAGGCTTTGATGCACGGCGGCATTCCCAACCGGGTAGGGGTGGACATCCGTTGGATTGATTCCCAGGCCTTGGAGGTGAATCCGGATCAGGCCGAGGCGTTGCTGGAGGGCGTGGATGGCGTGTTGGTTCCAGGCGGGTTTGGCTACCGCGGGGTGGAGGGCATGATCCGGGCTATCCAGTGGGTGCGCGAGCAACGGGTTCCGTTTTTGGGCATTTGTATGGGATTGCAGGCCACCGTGATCGAGGTGGCCCGACACCTGGCTGGATTCAGGGAGGCCAATTCGACGGAATTTGTGCCGAAGGCGAAATACCCTGTCATCGACCTGATGCCTGATCAGCAGGAAGTGAAGGATTTGGGCGGGACTATGCGACTTGGCAGCTATCCTTGCCAGATCCAACCCAACACCTTGGCTTACGCCGTGTATGGCAAGCCCCTGGTGTTTGAGCGCCACCGGCACCGCTTTGAGGTTAATAACCGCTTTCGGGAAACCCTGGCCGCGCATGGACTGGTGGCTTCTGGCCTTTCGCCCGACCGGCGTCTGGTGGAGGTGATGGAACTCGGCGATCATCCGTGGTTTTTAGGCACTCAGTTTCATCCGGAGTTCGGCTCGCGGCCGAATCGTCCGCACCCGCTATTTTCCGGCTTCGTGGGCGCCGCCGTGGCCCACGCGCGCGTGGAGAGGCCCCGCGAGCTGGTCGGCGGCGCCGCCCATAGCGCCGCCAAGATGTAACCGGATTTCTGCCCGGACCTGGGTGGGCTTATCGGCATAGGTCGCAGTGCGCCGTCGGACCCACGTTGCGCGTTATGCGGAGAGTTCTTGAACGTGGCTGACCAGAGGATATTGCGCGGCGAACCCGGGCTCCCGCCAAGGTCAGGGTACAGCGCCGACGTTCCTGGTAGCGGCATCTGCTGACCTCACCAGTTTCACCTCTCTTCTTCATTGCGGATAGTGTGCCAGGGTGCCTTTAAAATGGGCGGGCGTTGGTTGTGTTTATCGCTCAGAGAGGCATATACTGAAGGCAAACGGGGAGGGACATCGATGGGATTGTTATCACGCTTTTCGACAATTTTTAAGTCGAAAGTGAATACGGCCCTGGACCGGGCCGAAGACCCCAGAGAGACGTTGGAGTATTCGTACCAGAAGCAAATCGAGCAGTTGCAGAACATCCGCCGGGGCGTGGCCGAGGTGGTCACCTCCAAAAAGCGTATTGAGCTGCAGCGCGACCGGTTGCAACAGCAGATCGAGCAATGGGATCAGGACGCCCGCGACGCGGTGGCAGCGGGCCGCGACGACCTGGCCACCGACGCCTTGAGCCGCAAACAGACCATTCAGGGTCAGCTCAGCGGGCTGGAAAAGCAAATTGAGGATCTGGCCCGGGAAGAAGCGCGGATGATGGACCTGCAGGAAAAGCTCAAGACCAAGGTGGAAATGTTTCGCACCCAAAAGGAGGTCATCAAGGCCCAATATTCCGCCGCCCAAGCGCAGGTTCGGATCGGCGAGGCAACCCACGGATTGGGGGAGGATATGGCGGATCTGCACATGGCGCTGGAGCGTGCCCAGGACAAGACCCAGGCCTTGCAAGCGCGTGCGGAGGCGATTGACGAAATCGCCGACAGTGGGAAACTGGAGTTGAACCCCGGCACCGGGGATTCGATTCGCGACGAATTGGACAAAATGCATGCGAACACGAGCGTGCAAGACGAGTTGGCGAAGATGAAGGCAGAATTGGGAAAGGGCGATGCCCCGTGATCGTGCGCATCATGGCCGACGCACAATACCGGCTGACGGATGACGCATTCGATATGCTGAGAGTGCTCGACGACGACTTGCTGAAGGCGCTGGAGTCGGACGACGCGGCGGCGTTTCAGCGGATTTTTCACGACGCGGTGGAGGTGGTGCGCACCGGCGACCGCTTGGACCCGCACGCGTTGGAGCCTTCGGATTTGGTGTTGCCGCCGGAAGGGACGGAGTTGCAGGAGGCTAAGCGCCTGTTGGGGTTGACCCAGTAATACCCTACACGGAAAGGGGAAAGGATTGCAGTCGGGGCCCGCTACGACGCCTATGGCTTCCTTTCCCTTGGCTCCCATGTCTATGCCCGCGGGCGCGTTTCCCTACAGTGGAGGCTCCCAAAGCGCGTACCAGCGTTCGGAGTCTTTCTCCACCGTGAGCGAGGGCTGCAGGGTTTGCGCGATCCGAAATTCGCGTGATGCGTCGCGGTTTTTTCCAGGCAAGGGAGCAAAAGGGTAAAAAGCGGCCCGGCGATAACTGTAAATCAAATACCACCGTGCGTCGGTGCGCCGCGCCGCATCTTGGTGGTCAAAGCCGAAAACGGCAGCCAGCAGGCTGTCGCTATAGCCCGCCTCCTGGATCAATTCGGCCGTCAAGTGCAGAGAGTTGATGACATCGTCGACGCCCTGGCCGGCGTAGACCATCCAATGAAACCCCATGGAATCGGTCCTGCTCTCGACGGTCACCGGCAAGTCTCGGCCACCGACGCTGAGCACGTCGTGCAGTTCCTTTTCCACGGCGTCGTAAGTGGCATTGTCGACCGCGCGCAGGACGAGTGCCGCTCGTCCGCAAAAATTGCTGGATAGCTGGGTTTGAATGTCAAGGTCCGCCGTGCTCAGCTGGAATAACTGGTCTACCTTGGCCGGAGCCACCTTGGTCCGTCCGAACAGTGCATCAAAGAACCCCATAAATCGAACCCCTTCCCGTTTGGCGTCGGACCCCGGACGGGTCGGGCGCGACCTTAATGAAACTTGTTCATGTCCTGTTGAATCCGCTCCAGGTACCGAATGCGATGGTCGATGGTGGGATGGGTAGAAAAGAGCTCCATTACGCTTTGTTTGGAAACGGCGGGGAAAATGAAGAACGCGTTAAATGACTCGGCCTGGCGCAAGTCGCGAGAGGGAGTCTGACGGACTCCTCGCTCGATCTGGCTCAGCGCGCTGACCAAGTATCCCGGATGACCGGTCAAGATGGCTGCGCCGCGATCGGCGGCATATTCGCGATATCGGGAAAGCATCCGGATTAGGACGTAACTAATGGCCCACACCAGCAGGGAAACCAGCCAGATCAGCATCACCGCCTGTCCGCCCCGCCGGCCGCGACCGTTTTCGGCCATGACCCCGAAAAAGAGAAACTGTTGCAGAATCAATGAGGCCACCATGGCAAAGAAGCTGGCGATGGTGATCACCGCCACGTCCCGGTTCTTGATGTGGGTCATTTCATGGGCCAGCACCGCCTCCAGCTCTTCATCGTTCAACCGGTTCAGCAATCCTTCGGTCACCGTGATGACGGCGGTCTTGGGACTTCTGCCGGTGGTGAAGGCGTTAGGCAGGCGCGTGGGCATGACGGCCAACTTGGGCAAAGGCAGGTCAGCCATTTGGGCCAAGCGCTCGGCGGCTTGAAACAGTCTTGGCGCCTGGGTCTGGTTAACCACCCGGGCGTGAGCGGCAAGTAACACCAGTCGATCGGAAAACAGCAACTGAGCAATCAGCATGATGCCGACAATGACAATCAAGTACGGGGCGGCAACCCCGGCCCTGAACAGAACGAAGACAAAAACCGCGTACAATAAGGCCAAAAGAGTCATGGTCATCAACATCCGCAAACTCAGTCCGGTGTCGTGACCGTACCACGCCCTAGGCTTTGCCACTTTGCTCCCTCCTTGTTGGTTGGATCCCGAGTGAAGCACCGGTCAGCCGATTATTGCGACCAGTTCTTGTTTCTTTAGTCTAAGGCTTCGCAGTCCTCGGCTCAAGTCCGCAGTTTTGCTCCGCGGGGGCCATCTAGGGCCTAAGGTGGGCAGACTAGGCGCGATCACGAGTTGAGGGCCCCGCAGCAGTGCCAGAAACTCCCTCACTTCATTGCGGCAGGATTTGGTCGGCTAGCTCGTATCAACCGCAATATCGCAACATGGCATTTCGGTCCACCGGGCGGCTTTGGTGATTGGCCGCCGGGGCGGCCTCAAGGTTTTTGGGGAGAACGTTCTCAAAGCCTTGCGGCAGTGGATGCAAGCGCAAGGCCGGTGGGATGACTCAACTTATCGCTAAACTGACTCGAGCGCATGGAATCGACTTAAACGGGCGCTCAAGAAACGGCACTTGTATAACAATGCTGATAATGAGTTGAAATGCGCAGTTGGGTCTCCGGGGCCAGGGTCAGTGGTGACGGTGGCAGATGCGGTGGATTTTCGACTCTTATGCATCGATTGATATGGACCCAGCACGGGGGTCATTGGGTGGAGTATTGGCTTGCGCAGGTAGTTACTACCATAAATGGTAGCGTTCCCCTTTTTAATAATAATCGCCAAACATCATGACATCCCATAACTCCGTCTATTCCCAATTATTTCCCCTGATTACGGACTAACGTCGTCGTGTATTAGTCCAACACCATGTGTCCAGTACCACGGTGCTGGCGTGGCAGGCGATTGCTAGACAATTGCAACCATCCGACGAAGCATTAGCCCACGGCATGGCGACTGCATTGAAGACCTACGGATCGTGGCAGACGACACAAACTGCCCTGGAAGCGGAAGTTACCACCTTAAGGCAAAAACGAGACCGCCTGACGTCGGAAGTCCAAGCCTTACGCCAAGAACGGTCCACTATCGCCCAGAGCTTAGCCGCCGTGGAAGAGGAAGGCTGTCATCGCATTCAGGCCATGGCCGACCACGCCCAACAGGCGTTCCAAACGACGGTCGACCACTTAGCCCAACTCCAAGCGGAAGCGGCCGCCTTGGGGACCGCAGTCACCTGGGCGCAGGCCCTCCGATCGGACGATCCGGCCTTATGGCAGCAGGTCGATGTTACAGCCTGGCTAGGATTGTGGGCGAAGTTCCAACGATGGCTGGCTACGAAAGCCGACACGAGAGAATTTCCTGTTCCGAAAATTAATAGCTTGGAAAGAGGAGTGGAGGCAACACGAAGCCAAGGGCTCGTAACTGCCAGATCATGCCATTCGGTGCAACGTGATCTGACCAGCGATTACCAGCGATGGGGGTGTCGGGCCCGAACTATCCCCACCGTCTTGCAGATCC
>JAJZXC010000170.1 GCA_021846365.1 Bacillota bacterium
GACTGGGAAGGAAACGGGAGGCTCGGCGGAATTGGCGCTGTCGTCAGGCACGATAGGAATCGGGGACGCGAGTTTGGTGTTATAATCCGGTTAGAAAATTAAGGAGGCCGGTGGGAAAGTCAGGGAGGAA
Organism: Bacillota bacterium; assembly: GCA_021846365.1. Lineage (GTDB taxonomy): Bacteria > Bacillota > Sulfobacillia > Sulfobacillales > Sulfobacillaceae > JAJZXC01. The sequence goes on from JAJZXC010000170.1 coordinate 131, forward strand.
AATACGTTGGCGATCCGTTTGATCCGTTTTCGAAAGCGCTTAATCGCGCAATCGCCTTATGAAGCATGTGCTGCCTTCGATGTCAACAACGACGGTGTGGTTGATCTGGTCTCGGGAGAATTTTGGTATGAAGGGCCCGATTTCACTCGGCGGCACAAACTGTGCGACATTAAGCAGGTAAACGAATATTACGATGATTTCTCGGACTATCCCCTTGGATGTCGACGGCGACGGTTGGATGGACATCGTGACCGGCAGTTGGTGGGGACCGCTGCGGTGGCGGAAAAAAGTCGCGGTCTCCTCTCAGCCAGTGGGATACATTCGAGATTGATGATTGCGGCAATATGGAAACCATCAGGTTTTACGACATTGATGGATGTGGACGACCAGAAGTGTTCCCCAACACTCCGAGCGGAGCGACTCGATGCTACAAACTGATTACCGATGCCCAAGCCAGACCGATCGGACAGTTCAAAAAGTGGTCCTCAACCCGCGGCCGAGCGGCCATGGGCTGGGATTTGGCGACATTAACGGCGATGGCCGGACGGACATTATTCTCGCTGACGGGTGGCTTGAGCAACCGACCTCCGACCCGTGGAGAGCGCCATGGCCATTTCATCCCGAGTTCAGCTTAGGTGCGGCGAGTGTGCCGATCATTGCCTACGATGTCAATGGCGATGGTCATACCGACCTGATTGTGGGACAGGCCCACGACTATGGGCTACACTGGTTCGAACAACGGATCCAGGACGACGGCGGGCGCAGGTGGATTCGCCATCAAATTGACACCGAAACCTCCCAACTTCACGACCTGCAGTTGGCAGACCTGGATAACGACGGGGTTGCAGAATTGGTCACCGGCAAGCGATACCGGGCGCATAACGATGGCGACCCGGGAGCTCACGACCCGGTCGGGCTGTTTTATTACAAAATCGATGGCGGACGGTTTGAAAGGCACGTGATCGATTACGGGCAGGCCGGGCAAGCGTCGGGAGCTGGCATCTACTTTTGGATTCAGGACCTCACCGACAATGGCTTCCCGGATATTGTGGCACCCGGCAAAGATGGACTCTATTGGTTCGAAAATCTAGGGGGGTAAAGTGAATGGCTAGTCCACGACTGGCATTAATCGGTGCCGGCAACATGGCGCAACGGGCCCACATTCGCAACTACGCCGCATTGGCGCGAGAAGGTAGGTGCAAAATAGTGGGACTGCTCGACGCACGCCCTGAGCTTGCACGGCGGGTCGCCCACAGCTATGACATTGCCCATACATTTGGGGATCTGCCGGAGGTCCTGGACAATCCCCAAGTCGACGGCATCGTAGCCATCCTGCCGTATGACCAGCATGTGGTCGTGGTTCCGAAGTTGCTGGCCAAAGGGGTTCCCGTGTTCACCGAAAAACCGTTGGCGCTGTCGGTGAGCGCGGGCGAAAGGTTAGTCGCGGCAGGCGAGAAATATCATGCCACACACATGATAGGTTATCATAAACGGTGCGATCCCGCCGTGCAATATGCCAGGCAGTTGGTTAGCACCGAAGGATCGGAGAACCTGGGGCGCATGCGCTATATTCGCGTCACCATGCCGCCGGGTGATTGGGTCGATGGTTCCTTGCCCGCTATCACTACCAGCGAAAGCATGACCTATGCCGAGCAAGACAGACCGGATGACGTTCGTTCGGTGGCCGCATACGATGCCTTCGTAAACTACTACATCCACCAAGTGAATTTAATCCGATTTCTGTTGGGGACACCTTATACGGTGCGATTTGCCGACCGGGCAGGGACCTTGCTGTGCGGGGAATCCTCCCGCGGGATCAGCGTGACGCTAGAAATGGAGCCCTTTCGGCTCAGCCACGGGTGGTGGGAGCAGGTTCTCATCGGCTTCGAACATGCCTTCATCGAGATGAAGCTGGCCGCGCCGCTGGCCGAGACGCCGGGGCAAATTCGTTTCGTCACCGAACAAGCTTCCGAGGTCCGAGAGCAGCGTCCGGTGCTCCCCTCGGTGTCGGCCATGCGGCAACAAGCCATGACCTTTTTGGATGTAATTGAGGGAAAGGGCGTCCCGCCCTGCAATGCCCGGGAGGCGATCGAAGACTTGAAAATCGCCCGGGCGTGGTTTCAATACCGTGACCTAGCTTCGGCATCCGGCTAATCCGCCCGCCCGTCGCCGCGCAAAGCCATTAAGAGACAGATTTCACGGCGGAAGACTAGCCTTGGCGGCCGGCGTGTTTTCCTCGGCTCACGCATCGCGGTATTCAAAGAGCCTGACCGAAACGGTCAACGCCACCGCCAGATAGACCACCGCATAGAGGACATAGAGCAGGCTCGGCACCTTGATTACCCCAAACGGGCCGATGAGGGCGGTCCCCAGCAAACTTTGCCGTCCGCCCGCCAGTTCGTACACGGCGCGCCGGTACAGATTGTCGGTGGGCAGAACCAAACTCATCGCCGTCGCCAGTCCATTCACCACCGATCCGTGGGCCACGAAGCGAAACTGGGCCAGCGCACCTGCCAAGAAAGCCATGGTAAAGCTTAAGGCAATCGTGATGCCGTTGGCGAGCGTCGACAAGCGTACCGACCCCAACAGCGTCACCGCGCCCAACACCCACGCCTGCAGCACGAAGAGAGCCCACGCTTGCACAACCGCCGGCGCCGCCGGCAACACCCGCGCATAATAGGCGTGAACAACTGCCACGATGCCAAAAAACAGTACGCTGACGAAGCACAGTTGCACGATCGCGAAGCCGATCCACTTTCCCAGCACAATTTCCGCTCGACACAGCGGCCGGGGAATCACCGGGGCTAACAGGCCGCTCTCAATCTCCGCCGAAACCGCGCCGCTGACCGAAAAAATGGAGAAAAAGGCAATCACGAAATAACAAAAAAACGCTCCCAGGGCGAGGCTGCCCAGAGCCGCGCTGAGATTACCCAACGGATTTTGCGTCACCGCCATCCGCGGCTGGTGTGCTACCTCCAGCCAGAAGAGCGCTAAAAAGCCCATGGTCAAGACTCCGGTGGCCAAAAGAATCTTACGCCGGAGGGCCTCCCATATGGTCAGCCGCGCGATGTGCAGCATATTTCGTCTCCTCCCCCTGCAAACTCCTGATGAACCACGATTCCAGCGACTGCCGGACGGGCACCACTTCATACACCGCTACCCGGTGGCGAGCAAGGATGGCGTGCAATTCGGGCAACCGGTCGCGATCGCCGGCATACACCCAGTCGCCGTCGCCTCCGCTGAGCTCAAGTCCCTCACCTTCCCACTCCCGCTGGCAGGCCGTCGGCACCGGCCCGGTGGTGACGCCAAATTCGCTCCTGGCGCTCAAAATGGTCTGCAGGCTGCCCGTGTACACCAAACGGCCTTGGCGGATCAGGGCCACAGAGTCACACAAGCCTTCCAATTCGGATAGCAAGTGGCTGTTGAGAAAGATGGTCTTGCCGCGATGACGCCATGCGTGCAGCAGTTCCCCGACTTCGTGGCGGCCCACCGGGTCCATGGCCGAGGTGGGCTCGTCCAAGAACAACAAATCGGGGTCGCCCACGATCGCCACCGCCAGCCCCAGACGCTGCTGCAATCCCTTGCTCAAAGTCTTCACCCGTGCCTGCTGCCGATCGGCGAGGCCGACGGCTTCCAAGGCCTCAACCACGGCTTGCCGGCCAGAAATGCCCAAGACGCGAGCATGCCATTTTACCACCTCGTGCACGCTGAGCCAGGGGGGGTAGCGAAAAAGCTCCGGCAGGTAGCCGATGCGGCGATGCACCTCGCGGTCTTTGTAGGGCCGACCCAGAAGGCGGGCGGTGCCCCGCGTCGGAGGCACCAGCCCTAGCAGAATTTTTACCACCGTGCTCTTGCCGGCACCGTTGGGACCCAAAAAACCAAAGATCTGCCCCCTGCGCACCAACAAATTGACGTCTTGACATGCCGTCGCCCTGCCATAGCACTTGGTCAGTCCGAGGGCCTCCACTGCGTTCAGGGAAACCATCGCTGAACCTCCCGGATGAATTGTGACGTGCTCAGGGATTGGCTCCCTTGGTAGGAAAACCACGTGAACACGCCGTGGCGTTCCCACGCCACCGCCGGCTGGCCGCCTTGCAGGGCCACAATCCCCGGGGCACCTTGCACCGTAACCGACGACGTTGGACCCGAGGTGGGGACAATCAGGGTGCTCTGCAGATGCCCTTGCATGGCGGAGAGGGTTTGCTGTACCTGGGATGGCAAGAAGGGCAGGGAGGCAATCGCGGCCGCGATCTGGCCTGCGTGGACGGGCCCTGCGGTGGAAAGAGACGGAGTACCCATTTCTTCCAGCGTATACCCCGCTCCGGTGGTGGAGTTATAGCTGTTGATGCTTACCGTGGTGGGCATGTTGAGCGTAATCGGCAGATGATTCAGACCCTTGGGGAACAGGTGGGTTCCCCCCTCGGCCTGGATGAGCCGATTAATGGCCGACACGTTAAGTGTCAGTACCACGCGGCCGGGTTGAGTGACTTGGGCCGACACGTTGGACCCACCCAACCCCGACGGCCATTCCTGGGGAAGCCCGGTCAGAGCCGCCGTCTGGTTCAGCGCCACTGTCTTGGGCGGAGGCGGCGCCGCGGTGGTGTTAATCGACCCGTACTGCTTGATATTGACCTTGCCGCCTTGGGTCAGCGAATTCTCAATCTGGAAGATCTGATTCTGGGTTAAACTCACCGCCGCCACATGGCGCAACTGAAAGGAGCTGACCAGATCCGCCAACGCGCCGCGCGTGCTGGGCACTGCCAATACGGCCAGCGCCACTGCCGCGGCGGATGCCGCCATTCCCCTCGGCGATCCCCACCAAGCCAAGAAGCGATGCGCGGCGGAACCCCCACCCAGTCTCGACGCCGTCCATTCGTCCACCACCGCCGCCGTCCAGCCGGCCGTCACCGCCACCTGGCGAAACGACTGGCGACAGCGCGGACACGCCGGCAAGTGTTCGGTCAGTTCTCTGGTCTCCTGCATCCCAAGTTCATGGTCGAGGAATTTCAGCCACGTGAGATCTTGTGGGCAACTGATTTGCATCTGCTCTTTCCTCCTCCTCGTCATACGCCCGCTTTAACTTCTGCATGGACCTGAACAGCACCACTCCCACCTGATTGGGCTCAAGGTTTAGCGCCTGCCCGATTTCCCGGTAGCTGTAGCCAGCATGACGGAGCCACAAGGCGCGGGATTCCCGCGCAGTGAGGCGTTCGAGCGCCCGGCGCACGCGTTCGCGGTCGAGACGGCCCATGACCACCTCCTCCGCCGAACTGGACCGGGCGTTCTCCGGCTCACCAGGCGCTTGCATCAGGATTTCACGCCCTTGTCGGCGCAACTGATCGTAACAGAGGCGCTGCACTACCACCCGCAACCAAGCTCCCGCCCGCGCCAGATCACGCGGAGGCGCCGTCATCAGTCGGGTAAACGTCTCTTGCACCACATCTTCCGCCAGGACCGCATCCGTTTGCAGAATGCGCGCGGCATAGCGTACCAAGGAGTCGAAATGCCGGTCATACAACTGGTCCAGCCGACGCGCGGGAAGCAGCGAAGCCGGCCCGACGCGCTTGGACTGCATGCCATCCCCTCCCACTATCTAGACGGACCTCGGGTCGATTTATTACCAGTGCGCCGTAAAACTCCGCCGTTCAGGGCGGAGATATCCCCGGCTTTGGGGTAGGTTTGGGGATTTTTCCTACGGTCATAAGGCGCTGATCGCACAGGGATCAATCCGGGGTTTCCTGTTGTTCAATGTATTGCCGAATGAGGGGGCTCCACCAGCCGATCCGGCAAAATAACTCGGCGACCAGAGGTTGCCGCCCCGCAACGCCCGCTCAATGCTCGGACAGTGCTGCTTGCGGATCAGTCGGATTAGACGCCCTTGAAGCTATTCACCAGTAGAGAAATCGCGACCTGAGGCGGGTAAATAATGAGCAAATGCACATCCGTCGAATTCTTCTAGCGTGTTTTCAAAGTCCTGGCACACGTCGGAAAAGATGGTCCGTAGGTCCTCCAAGATCTCTTTGGTGAAGACCAACCACCGATACTTTGTCATCAAGACCACATCCACGTGCAAGGCGAAAACACAACGTCTGCCGGTTCCGTAAGTGCTTGATTTTGCCATAGAACAAATGTATAATAGAAACTGTTGTTCGTTACGGAAGGGGATGCTCTAATCGACGGTCTTCATCTGTCGTATTTCCCTTTCCCCGACGGAATGGAAAAAGACGTCTGAAACGCGACACGCTGCCGGAGATCTCTCTAGACGCGGTTGGTGAAAATCCGGCTCTTGCACAGCCACTGGCATCGACGCCGACTGCCGGTTACTTGTGCGGCCTAAGAAGGCACCAAGGCTTGCCTATCAGTTCGGTTCGCCCTCTCAATCCTCTTGCAAGCCAATACTCCACCCAAAATAACCCCAGTGCTGGGTTGGTCATATCAATCAATGCGCAAGAGCCGAATAGCACCCCCGTTAACCCGTACTCCCGCCGCGATTTCTTTGCTCCTGCCCGCCAACTTGGCTCGGCCCTAGCGCCGAGGTGCTGGTTTTTCATGCCAGCCCTAGGCATCCTCTAATAGCTAGGGTGTTTGCTTATTTCTCCGCCTTCAGTCTCTCCAGCAGCATATGGTCGAGCCCAGCAAATTTGGCCACCTGCTCGATATCCATCCCACTGGCCAACAGGTTACCCGCCATTTCTAGCAGGCCTTCCTGCCGACCTTCTTCCCGGCCTGCCTCGCGGCCTTCCGCCAAGCCGCGCGCGTGCTCCTCACGCCCAATGATTTTAACTACGTCCGTCATCGTTAATCCCTCCTCAATCGTTCAACCGCGTCGTCACTGAGATTCTTAGCCGAAATCAATAGCAACAGTGCGGTCGTCCGGTTTCGTTCTTGTACATCCCCGATCGCCTGTACCAACTCCGCCGTCTTCGCCACCACTTG
>JAJZXC010000171.1 GCA_021846365.1 Bacillota bacterium
GCGTAGCGACACCGGACAGGCCTATCGAGGGCTAAAATCGTCCCTCTAAAAGAGCCACACCCAAAGAATAATACTGGCATTATTGACAGTATATTCATAGACGTATACACTAAATCTGTTTTTCGCATGGCAACGTTTTCATAACTGTGTTACTCGACAAAGGAGGTTCCTCGATCGTGATTATGCAGCAAAAGTGGACGGTGGCGGCCATCAGCGCAGCCATGCTGGCCGCATCCCTCTCGGTGGCCGCCAGCAACGCTCCTCACCGGGCGATGGCGAACGTGCCCAGAGGACAGACGATTACGCTTTGGACATGGCAGGGTCCGCCCATCTATCAAGAAGTAGTCAGCCTGGCTCAGCACTGGGCCAAGGTGCATGGAGACAAGGTGCAAATAGTCGATCAGAGCAAGAATTCATCGGGATTCCAGTTCTATGCCACCGCCGCCCGGGCGGGCAAGGGGCCTGACGTGTTGTTCGGCATGCCTCACGACAACCTGGGCACCTTTGTCCAGGAGGGACTGGTGGCTCCGGTGCCCGAGGCGGACTTCCACCCCAACCAGTATATCAAGCCCATCGACTCCGCCCTGCGACTTTACGGCAAAGTGTATTCACTGCCCGACTACGTGCAGAGCACGGCTCTGTTCTACAACACCAAGATGATTAAGACGCCGCCCCAGACGTGGGCGCAATTCGTGGCCGACGCCAATAAGTATGGATTCATGTTCGGCCAGCACAACTTTTATTACAACTACGCCATCATCGGCGGCATGGGCGGGTTCGTGTTTAAGACCCGCAACGGGGTGGAAAACCCCAATGTTATTGGCCTCAACAACAAGGGGGCGATTGCCGGGTTCACCCTCCTGCGGGCAATGGATGCCAAGTATCACTGGATGACCCCCAGCAGCAATTATGGGGTGGCTAGCGCCAAGTTTTCGGCTGGCAAGATCGGAATGATGATTGACGGGCCATGGAATGTGCCCAACTACCAAAAGGCCAAACTGCCTTTCAGCGTTGCCCCGATGCCGACGCTGCCCAACGGCAAGCACATGACGCCATTTTTGGGTGTCATCACCACTTTCGTCAATTCGCGCGCGCCCAACAAGGCGGCGGCGTTCAGCTTGGCCCAGGCGCTCGACACCGCCCAGGCCCAGCGCGCTTATTTCAAGCTGTCCCAACAGCTGCCCGCGCTGACTTCCGTGCGGCAGTCGCCGCTGGTGCGCAACAGCGCCATGTTCAAGGCGTTTTCCGACCAGCTCAAGTATGCCAAACCGATGCCCAACATTCCCCAGATGCAGTCGGTATGGACGGCGATGACGGTGATTCAAGACATCATCAACGGCAAGCTGAGTCCGGCCGTGGGTGCCAAGGACTTTGTCAAAGACATCAAGCAGGGCATCAAGGTCGCCAACGCGGGATAACCGCCGGGGTGGGGCGTTCGGATGGTATCTTTCGAACGCCCCCTCACCAGGAGGGCGACGTCCCGGTTCCGTGCGACAGGGAGGATCGAAATGGCTTATTCAACCGCTGCAGAGCGTCCGGCTCGAGTTCGGCGCGTACGCGTGAGCGGAAGTGAGCGGCTTACCGCCTACGGCTTCTTGTCGCCGGCGATTGTAAGCCTTTCCGTGCTGAGTCTGGTACCGATGGTGTTTGCCATCTATATTGCCTTCACCAATTTTGATGCCAATCATTTTCTTTCTTATCAATGGGTGGGCTTGCAGAATTTCATCGCCCTGTTCAACCCCAACGATCCGTTGTTTTCGGTCTTTATTCCCACTCTGGAATGGACCTTGATGTTTGCGGTGGGGGCGACCGCCATCAACTATCTGGTCGGCCTGTTCTTAGCCGTCGTGCTCAACAATCCGCGCATGCGCGAATCCTCGATCTACCGCTCGCTGCTCATCATCCCCTGGGCGGTGCCGGGACTAATCAGCATTCTCGCCTGGCAGGGGCTGTTAAATCAGGACTATGGCCAGATTAACGGTTTCTTGCACATCTTTGGCCTGCCCGCGATTAACTGGCTCGGGCAACCGTTCTGGGCGCGGATCTCGATCTTGATGGTCAACCTGTGGGCGGGATTTCCTTTTATGATGACGGTATCCTTGGGCGCGCTGCAGGCGGTGCCGGCAGAGTTGCACGAGGCCGCCGCCATCGACGGCGCATCCAAACCCCAGCAATTTCGCTATATAACCCTGCCCGAGATTTGGAAGCTGTCGCTGCCGCTGCTCATTCCCTCGTTCGCGTTTAATTTCAATAATTTCAATGCGGTGTATCTGTTGACGGGCGGAGGGCCGCCACGACCCACCAACGAGTTTGTCGGCTACACGGACATTTTGGCATCCGCCGCCTACAAGATGACGCTCACCTTCAACCTGTACAATTGGGCGGCGGCGATTTCGGTGGTCCTATTTATCGTTGTGGGGACCTTGAGCTGGATCAACATGCGGTACACCCATGCGTTTGAGGAGGCGGATACCCAATGAGCCAGCAACTCTTGGGAGTACAGGCGCGACGCACCTCGTCGAAGGTCGGGGTGCGGCCTCACCGCCGGATCCCGCGGCACGAGGCCGTCGGTCTGTGGCTCTCGCGGGTCGTGATCTGGTTTGTAATCCTGCTCACCCTGGCTCCGATCTGGTTTGTGGTCGAGGCGGCGTTCAATCCCACCAACGCCTATTTCAGTCTGGGGCTGTTTCCCAGCCATCCCTCCTTGGGCAACTTTGCCTACCTTTTTCACCAGACCAACTTTATGGTCTGGGTAAAAAATAGTGTGATAGTCGGCTTCTCCGTCTCGGTGGGGCAGGTGCTGGTTACTTCGCTGGCCTCCTTCGCCTTTTCCCGCCTTCGGTTTTGGGGCCGGAAATACGGCATCATGGTGCTGATTATCCTGCAAATGTTTCCCAACTTCCTCGCTTTGGCCGCCATTTACACGGCGTTGGCCAAACTGAACCTGCTCAACGAGTTGTGGGTCTACATGCTGATTCTAATGGGGGGCAGCGCCTTTAATATCTGGCTCCTCAAACGGTTCTTCGACTCGATTCCCAAGGAGTTGGACGAGGCCGCCTTTGTCGATGGGGCGACGGTGTGGCAGCGGTTCACGCGCATCATTTTGCCGCTGTCGCGGCCGATGCTGATCGTGATTTTCATCTTTACCCTGATGGGGTCCTTTAGCGAGTACATTCTGGCCGGAATCATCTTGGAAACCCCCAACAACTACACCTTGGCTTTGGGCATGTACGGTCTAATCAGCAATCAGTTCGCCAAGAACTGGGGAGACTTTGCCGCCGCCGCCCTGCTTTCGGCTGTTCCGCTGGCGGTCACCTTTGGCCTCTTGCAAAAATATATCGCCTCGGGGCTGATGGGCGGAGTGAAGGGATAACATGGCGGAGAAGATTGGATCGCAGGCAACCATTAAAGACGTAGCGCGCCGCGCCGGGGTATCGACCACCACCGTCTCCCGATACCTCAATGGGTTTGCAGGCATCAATCCGGACACCCGAGAGCGCATTGGGGAAGCCATCGCGGCCCTGAACTACCGCACCAACATCGCCGCCCGCGGCTTGGTGACCAAGACCACGCGGATTGTGGGGGTGATGGCGTTGACCGATGTGGATGATTTCTTCAATAATGCTTTCTTTATGCACGTGTTGAAGGGGATTTCGCGAACGGCGACGGCGGCGCACTACGACGTGCTGCTATCCACCGCCGAGGGCGATGCCGAGGAGATTTTGGCTGACTGGGTGCATGGTCGGCGCATCGACGGCGTCGTGCTGCTGCGCAGCCGGGTCAACGAACCGGCCATGCAGTTGATCCAGCGTGAGCGCTTTCCCGCCGTGGTGTTGGGACGGCCGTGCGCCAAAGAGGTGAGTTACGTCGACAACAACAATGTGACCGCAGCCTACGCCGCGACCAAACACCTACTCGATCTCGGCCACCAACGGGTCGCTTTCATCGGCGGAGCGCCCGACTTAGCGGTGACCGAGGACCGCCTCTTGGGCTACCGGCAGGCGTTGGCGCAGGCCTCGCTGGAGGTGGACGAGGCCCACATTCTGCTCGGTCGATATGAGTGGCAGAGCGGATACAATCTCTGTTCCACTCTGCTGCAGGCGGATCGCCCACCGACGGCGATCGTCGCCTCCGACGACGGGATCGCCATCGGTGCGCTGCAGGCCGCCCACGACCTCGGACAGGCCGTGCCCGACGATGTGTCGGTGATCGGCTTCAATGATATTCCGGCCAGCGAGTTCTCCATCCCCCCGCTGACCACGGTCGAGGTGCATATGGAACAGCTGGGGACGGCCGTGGCCGAGATCCTGCTGCAGCAGATCGCCAACCCCGAGCGCGCCGTGCAACGCGTCATCGTCAAGACCCGGATTATCTTGCGCAGCTCAACCGGACGAGCTCCTGCCGCCGTGCTCAGCCAACAGTCATAGCGTCAGTCAAGCCGAGGAGGAAGGTCATGTATGTGCGCCATCTGCCGTGGGCCCCGGATGCCTATCCGGTCTCGCCGACGGCGCTTAGCCTTGCGCTTACCGTCCAAGGGCCGCCTGTCGCGGCGGTCTGGGTGCACTATGGAGACCGCTACCAAACCCGCCGGAATCGTTTGCAGGCGATGGTCAAGGTGGGCCGAAGCCTGGCCGGAGACGTCTATCAGGCCGAAGTTGAGCTCCCAACCGGACGCTTTCAGTATCTGTTTGAACTGGTGACGGCAGCCGGGGAAACGATTGTGTGGGGGGCCAACGGGGCGGGAAGCGACCTCGGTCGCGACGAACCATTTCAGTTCGCCCGTATCCTTGAACGGGATGCCCCCAAGGTGCCGAGTTGGGTGGCCACGGCCGTCGGCTACCATATCTTTCCCGACCGATTCTTTCGCCCCCTCGATGCCGACGAGCCTTCGCCGCGGCGCACAGGGTGGGATAGCGTGCCCAAGCGGACCAGTTTCTATGGCGGCACGCTCCGGGGCATTCGTGAAAAACTCCCGTATCTTGCCGACTTGGGCATCACGCTCCTGTACTTGACGCCGATTTTTCGCTCACCGAGCAATCACCGCTACGACACCCAGGATTATTACGCCGTGGATCCCCGATTGGGCAGCGAGCAAGACCTAATCGATTTGGTGGCGGCTTCACATAGCCTCGGCATGAAGGTAATCTTGGACGCCGTCTTCAACCATACCAGTGACCGCTTTTTCGCCTTCCGGGAAGCGGTTCGGCGGGGACCGGGCTCTACCTACTGGGACTGGTATTTCTTCGCCGACGGCGAGCGCGTCAACTATGAAACGTTTGGCGTGGCCATCCCGTCGATGCCAAAATTGAATTTTGCCAACCCGGCGGTAGAGGACTATTTCCTGCGGGTGGCCGTCTACTGGCTGCAAAAGGCGGGAATTGACGGCTGGCGGCTCGACGTGGCCAATGAAGTGGATCACGTCTTTTGGCGGACATTTCGCGAGCGCGTGAAGGCCCAAAATCCCGAGGCTCTGATTGTGGGGGAAGTGTGGCACGATCCTACGCCGTGGCTCGGCGGAGACCAGTTTGACGGGACGATGAACTATCCATTTCGCCAAATTCTTCTCGACTATTTCACTGCCGGCAAGTTGTCAGTGGCTGAGATGGCCCGTCGTCTTGACACCATCCGCTACCGACAAACCCTGCCGGCTACCACCGCCAGTTGGAACTTGCTCGGCAGTCACGACACCGAACGCATCTTAACCCTGGTTGATGCCGACATGCGGCGCTGGCGGTTGCTGATGGTGCTCTTGATGACGTGGACGGGCATCCCGATGCTCTACTATGGGGATGAGTTGGGGATGATCGGCGGGCCGGATCCACTCTGCCGGGCGGCCATGCCCTGGGAGCGGACGGCTGACCTGCCGTCGACCCATGCCATACTGCGTGCGCTGATTGGTCTGCGATCGACCGAACCCGCGCTGCAACAGGGGGACCTCATCCTGGACCATGACCTCACCCAACGGCATGTGCTCCAATTCCAGCGGCACACCGCCCGCGACACGCTGACCGTAACGCTGAACTTGTCGCCGGTTTCCCATGCCCTGCCATCGCAACGGACCACCTTGTATGTGGCGGGAGAGTCGATGGACGACAACCTGATGCCAGGAAGCGCCGAGATCTGGCGGCATAAGTGCCAGCTCCCGTCCCCAGGCGGAGCATAACGCTTTCCGATAGGTGTGCTCAACGCCTTGGGGGAAAACCGCGTCTGAAAATCCGGATCGGCATATTAGCGGTCGACCAGGGCGTTGTTGAGCGACACCAACGCTTCCGGGCGGATTTTCTGCCTGGCTTCGGCGAAGAATTGCTTGGTATACCAGGTCTTGGTGGCTGATTCCGGTGGAACTCGTGGCGATAGCGTTCGATCTGATTTGTCTGGCTGCTGCGTAGCTGATTGATGATGATGGCCATCACGTCGACGAACCGGACTTTGCGGTGCCTGGTAAAATCGCTCGGCCGTTCTTGGCTTCCTCGCGAGATTCTGGTTGATTGAGCAAGTTAAAGACCGTCTTGAATGGATCTCGAGCTTTTTGCGCCGCGAGCCGTGCCGTCGGCGACCGATACTGATGGGTGAGGGCAGCGCTTGAGTAGACACACTCGGGTGGTCAGGTACTGATTGCATCTAAGCGGTAGCAATTATATAATATATGTGTGTAATCTGACGGCCTTGGGTTGCTCCCATCGATCCCCTCATGAAGGTGCGGGCTCGTACAAATCCGGATCTACAGCCTGAACAAAAGGCGACCAATCCCTTACTGAGTAGAGCAATAGCCGGTGCATTGCCCGCGTACACGCAGTGTAAAGAAGCTTGCGTTCGTTTTCCTGGCTGTAAACCTGAGGGGAACTGTCATAGATAATAACTTGACTTTCGCACCTCGAAATCACAACAAATCTTATGGCTTAAAAGGGCGCAAAACCCGCATGAATACTGGGTTTTTGGTATAATTAAGGTGCATGCCAAATCAACCAAAAACGGAGTGTTATCATGCGGGAAAATGCTACTGAGATTAAAAAGCTGCTCGATGAACACCAGTATTCGATCAACGCCATTATCTTCGAGGTCAT
>JAJZXC010000172.1 GCA_021846365.1 Bacillota bacterium
CGATGTTCGACATTGAGGGACCGAGATAAGAGCTGTCGCGACTCATCACCATGATCCAGTGCCGGCAAGTCAGGGCGGGATCCGATGTGCAAGGGAGTCGCTCTTGCGATTGTTATGTGGCTTATATGGCTAAACGAAGAAGTCTGAGCCCATGACGCCGTCCAAGGCGCTGGCGGTGGAATATATCTGCCCGCGCCAGGGAGACAAGTCGGCTGGCTGCACCGTGTTTTTGGTTCTATCTTCCTCCAAGGTATTGGGGTGGTCAGCATATCAGTCATATTACCGACGTTCCGCAAGTCAGGAAACCCAAAATTCCCGATTTTTGTGGCCCTTATCCGCACGGCTCCCACACAAACCAATTCATCTGGGCATGGTCTCCGATGGCGACGAGGCATTAGCGGTGTCGGGTCGTGGCCTGCGGTTCGGGAAGCAGGGTTGGACCAAAGCCTTGGCCAAGCTCCAGAAAAAGCGGAGTCGAACCAAACCCGGGTCTCGGCGGCGCAAACGCCCCAACCGTGCCCGACACGGTGTCAGCCAAAAAGTGCAACCGATCACGCAAAATACGCTGCATCATGCGGCCAACCAGGATAGCCTTTTGTGTCGCGCATCTCATCACGGTGCTGTATGCAGGAGATTTGGGCACTCTCAACCGCAAGAAACGGTACCACCGGTTCCAGTGAACGAATCAGGATGTGGGAGCCTTGGAATTTGGCCGTTTCGAAGCCTATTTAGCGCATAAACTTAAACGTCACTCATTCTCATCAGTGAAGCGGACACGTCACAAACGTGTCCCGCACTGCGGCCACCTCAACCAGGTGGTGGGCCGAACCTATCGCTGTGGGGTGGATCGATTGTGCTCACGCCCCTCGACCGCGACTATCGACCCGATAGGGTGCAACCGTTATGATATAGGAAGAGGGGGGTTGGGCCAGACGAATAAGGGAGAATCTGAGACTCATTTGCGGTATCTTTAGGAGGCGTCGCGGTCGTTGGCGAGCCATTTGCGGTCGACGGTCTGATCTCAAGCCATCGTCCTAATCCTCGGGTCGGAGCCCGCCGGCACGATCGCGTGGTGCCGGTTGTGAGTAGAGGGATCCCCAAACGGGATCTCGACCCGTTCATCCAAAGAGATTGACCCCGTACTGGCGAGGAATCTGAGGGTTGCGCACAGCGCTCGCCCATTACCATTGAGTTCAACGCCGGCGGGAGTGCGACATCTTTTTCCCGAGCCCAGCTACCCTTCCCCGCAGAGATCTTCTGACCGGCGGGAAACGAGCCAACGGGAAGGGCGACGAGGCGAATCGTCGGGTATCATGATATCGCATCAGTATGCGACGAAGGCGCGAAAGATCATTGGAGGTGGAAGATTTGCAGTTTGGGTTCGACTGGCAGGAATCGGAGTCGCTCTGGCTGAGAGACCTACGCGACGGGCTTCAGGATGTGATGATGAGAAATGGGCATACCCTGATCGAGGCCTTGGACGGTGCCCAATTGGTGTTTCATGCCGTAGATCGTGATCGGCCGCGGCCGTTTCGGCGTCAGGCCAAGGCAACCTTTGTCGTGGGCATCGCCGAAGCCGATGCCTCACCGTCGGACGCCCTGATGACAACCTATCCGGTTTTGGTCCGCTCGTTGTCAAATGTCCTGCTTTATGGAGCGTTGAGGCCGGATCCATGGATGATTGTAACCACACCGGAGTTGGGATGCTCGAGACTGGAACGAACCGCCGACCGCGAGACCTGGTACCGGGAGATCTACGGTCGCATCGCTCCCCTAGCCGAATCGCACTTAGTCATTGACAACCTTTTCGATGAAGATCTTGAGCCGGAATTGGCCCGGGGGACGTCGGTGACGGACCAAATGCGTCATGCCAGCCGCATTCTCGATAGTTGGAATTTATTTCCTGCTCCCTACCCGGTGGTGGAAATGTTGCCGCCGGCTGACTACCGGCATTTGCAGCACGTCTTTGGCATAGGGGGTTTGAGTTACGGGAATTTGAGCGCGCGCCACGACCGCGAGCGGTTTTGGATGTCCGCCAGCGGGGTGGATAAGGGCAAGATCGGAACCGTCAGCCGCGACATCCTGTTGGTCAAGGACTACGATCGAGAGGCCAACGCTATTCGCATCTCGGTCAGCCCGGACGCTCAACCCCTGCGGGTATCTGTGGATGCGGTGGAACATTGGGGAATTTACCGAGCTCATCCGGAAATCGGGGCGATGATTCATATTCACGCCTGGATGGACGGGATTCCTACCACCTCCATCAACTATCCCTGCGGAACGGTGGAGATGGGCGCGGCAATGGCGGAATTGCTGGACCAAGACCCTCATCCCGAGCGCACCATCATTGGCCTTAGAAATCACGGCATCACGGCTACGGGACCCGATTTCAACGATATTTTGTCGCGTCTCGACGGGAAGATTCGAACTCAGGTGCCGATGACCTAGGGGCGAAGCTGCCATGGGGGCAAAAGCGTTGACCCCACGGCGTTAGCCGTGGGGCTTGGATAAAGCTCGACTTATGGCTCTGAAGCCCGGGGGGGCTGGCTGTGTGGGAGGAGCTTTTGATCCCTGACGTCGCCTTTCGCTTTGATTATTCGGATGACAAGGGTACTCTCTACTTTGCCAATGCCGTGGACTGGATCGCGGCGACGTCGGTCTCCGATGTCGTGCCCGCGCTACGAGCGGCCGACCAAGCAGTGCGAGCGGGGTACTGGGTAGCCGGATTCCTCACCTACGAGGCGGCGGCAGCTTTTGATCGCGCATTTTCGGTGGTCGGTGACACGGGGCTGCCGTTGGCTGGATTTGGCGTATTCGGCCAACCGTCGCCACCGCCGAGGTGGCCGCCCACGCCGTATCGGGTGGGTCCATGGGTGTCCGCCGGAGACCGCGAAACCTATGACCGTTCGATAGCCGCCGTGCTGTCGTATATTCGACAAGGGCTCACCTATCAAGTGAATTACACCGTACGCTACCATGCCCAATTTGCCGGCGATCCCTATAGTTGGTATCTGACCCTGGTCGAGGCGCAACACCCACGCTATGCGGCCTATGCTCGCTTGCCGGATGCCGACCTGCTCTCCGCTTCACCCGAATTGTTCTTCCGCCTCGACCAGGGAGTAGTGGTCACGCGACCGATGAAGGGGACGCGGGCGCGAGGGCGACACCCGGCCGCAGACTTCGATCACCGTCGGCAACTCATCGAATCGGCCAAGGACCGGGCCGAAAACCTGATGATCGTAGACCTCGTTCGCAACGACTTGGGCAAGGTGGCGGTGACCGGTTCGGTCACCTGTGAAAAACTATGTGAAATTGAGCGCTATCCCAGCGTATGGCAGATGACGTCAACCGTGCTCGGCAAGCTCTCCCCGCCGCAATCATGGATCGACGTGATGGGAGCCCTATTTCCCAGCGGTTCCGTCACTGGTGCGCCCAAAGTGAGCACCATGCGCATCATCGCCGAGTTGGAAAGAGAGCCCCGGGGCATCTACTGCGGAACCTTGGGCTACGTGGCGCCGAACGGGCGGGCGATTTTCAACGTGGCCATCCGCACGCTGTCGGTCGACCGCCGCAGTCGGGTGGAGTTTGGGGTCGGTGGTGGCATTACCGCTGACTCCGAGGCTAACGCGGAATATGCCGAAGTGAAGGCGAAAACCCGGTTTCTTAGCATCCAAAGTCCCCGCTTTGAACTCTTGGAGACGCTCAGGCTGGACGCCGGGAGGTTTTGGTTGGTGGACGATCACCTCGACCGGCTACAAAGGTCGGCCGACTTCTGGCAGTTTCCCTGCCCCGCCGCCGCGATTCGATCTGCTCTCGACCGCCTCGCCGACGCCAACCCTGATGGATACTTTAGAGTGCGGTTGTTGCTGAACGGTCACGGACGCTTTACTACCGAAATCTCACCATGGAGGCCGAAGTTCGGCGTGTTGCGCCCAGTGGCCTGGGCGAGCGAGGCCGTTCAGGTTGACGCCATAACCTTCCACAAGACCACCCGGCGCGAACGGTATGAGCGCTGGCATCCACCGCAGAGCGCGGTGTATGACCATCTCCTGTTCGATCGCGACGGGCACGTCACCGAATTTACCCGGGGCAACCTGGTGATTGAGCGCGGCGGCAGGTGGTTCACCCCGCCGTTGACTTGCGGCCTGCTGCCAGGGACGTTGCGTGGCTGGCTGATTAACCACCGACTGCTGGAAGAACGGATCCTATCCCGGACAGACGTGGAGACCGCCGCTGAACTGTGGTTTATCAATAGCTTGCAGGGGTGGGTGCCCGTTCACCTAACTCGCGGAGCCGAGGAATAGGTATGAGCGTATCCAAATGGCACCAACGACGCGGTCAACCGACTCCTGGGTCGGACGGGGTTGGGCCTCGTGAGTAGAGGGAGTCCGACCAACTGGGCCGGTGATGACATTAAGCGACTTGAGGTCAAGGGGGGCGTTTCCTTGTGCAGGATGAAATCGCTACAATAGAAAGCAATACGAAATAGAAAGCAATGCGAAATAGAAATAGGTTGCCAGTTGGTGCGCGTGCCGGTGTGGTTGGATAGGCCCAATGTCTCGTTTCCGTAAGTTGTGACCGTGTTCGAAGGAGACCGATGGAAATGGCTCTTTATAGTCGAGCCCAAAAATTCAGCCCCAAAGTGCCGTCAAAGTGGTGGTGGTTTGGCGGTGGGGCAGCGGCAGCCTTGCTCTTGTATTATTTTGCAGCAGGACCGTTGCTCACGGTGAACTCTGCGGTTCCCCGTTTGCGGGGGCTGGCGTATTCTGTGCGTAAGGACGTCCAAAGCCGTAACTTCGGCGACTTGGTGCGCCGACTGCCCGGGCTGACCGCGACTCTCGCCGAAGCTGAGGGTGCGGTGAGCCGTCTGGGGTACCTGGCTTGGATCCCGGGAGTGGCGCGGTCGTTCAACGATGCCCGCGATTTGTTGACCACGGCCTATGATGCGGTAAAGGCAGCGGATCAGCTGTCGATGGGATTAAAGCCCCTGCTGCTGTCTGCGCACCGGAACCCGCGCACCGTGGGCATGGCCACCTTTCTCAAGCGTTTTCCCAAATTGTGGCCTGCCCTTGACCGCGCGTTGCCGAATCTGATGGCGGCGAGGCAGGCACTCGACCGCGTAGACTTTGCGACCTTGCCGGCGAGCTTGAATAGCCTCGGGGTCATGAAGAGCTATCGTCCAGAGTTGGACGCTGGCGTCACCGTCTTGCAGGCCATGGTTCACCATCAGAACTTGGTGCGCAACATGTTGGGGATGAATCGGCCGCAACGCTATCTGCTCATCTTGGAAAATAACGGTGAACTGCGTGCGGGCGGCGGATTCATCACCGCGTATGGTTATCTCACGCTGAAAAACGGTATACCGCAGCACCACGCCGACATCCGGGCGATCTCGGTGCTGCAAGCGGGGACGCGGTACCACCCCCCGACCCCGTGGCCGATTGATAGCTTTTGGCCCAAACTGCAATACTGGGGAGTGCGCGACAGTGCCCTCTCCCCCAACATGCCTACCAATGCCCGCGTCATCGAACGATTTTACGATGCGGTGCCTCACCATCCGCCGATTGCCGGCGTGGTCTTCGTGGACACCTGGATGGCGGATAGCTTGATTCGCCAAACCGGTGCTCTGCATCTAGGAGGGCAGTACGGCAACGTGAAGATAACCGCTCACCACGCTAACCAGACGCTCGAATACGTGGCCGAGCGGCTGGCGGTTCGACAGGCCCAGGACAAGGCGTTTCTGGGGACACTGATGTCGGAATTGCGGACCCGATTCTTGAACGCTTCCGGTCACCGCTTGACGGCGATGCTGGGTGTGTTGCAGGAAGGGGTCAAAGCCGGGCACATGGCCTTTTATTTCAACAACCCTCGGGAAGAGGCCTTGGCACGCCGGTGGGGAGCCGCCGGCCAAGTACCGACCCACGTGGGCGGTGACTACCTGTCGGTGGTCAATGACAATTTGGGGGCCCACAAGGATAACTTCTTCCTGCAGACGGCCATTTCGACGACCATTAGCCATCGGGCCAACGGGTCGGTGCGGCAAACCACGACGATGCACTGGACCATGCCGAAAGTATCCCATGGTTGGCTGGTTGTGCCCTACTACGGCTGGATCGACCTTTACGTGCCCTATGGATCCCGGCTGGTGTCGTCCACCGTTACACCCCAAACCGGAGTGCGGGTCACCCAGAGTCGGTCGCTGAACAAGACGTTGCTGGGGTTTCGTGTCTATATTCCGGCGCGTTCGTCGCTTGCCGCACCGGCTCCCTCCGCCAGCGCCACCTTGGTCTATACGTTGCCAGCGGGAACGAATTCGCACCGGCTGATTATTCAAAAACAGCCGGGAATGTTTGGCCAGACCGTGACCGTGACCGATGGCGGGTACCATCAATCGTTTTACCAAACCCAGAATCTGGGGCTTTCTTTGCCCTAGCTGCGCCGCGAGCAACGGACGAACTCAACAGGCACTCAGCCGAACCGGGGCAGCCAGCTTTACCGAAACCCAGCCGAGCCCGGTCTCCCGGGGGCGACTGGGCAAGCCGCCCAGGCTAGGCCAATCGGCGGGCAATCTGCTGCCGAACCACGCGGTTGAAGCACGATAGAGGAGACGGGCTCCAATTTGGTAATGGTCAGACGGAGTCGCCCGTTCGACTGGAAAATCCGGCTGAGATGGCGTCATATCGCTCTGGTCAAGCCAGACGGCGGCGGGAGTGAACTTCCGGGAAAAGGGAGAAGGTCAAGTATGGTACTGGACGACGTTTACCGCCGATTGCACCAGACCGGGCCGGAGTTTCGGGGACGGCTATCGAATCACGGTCCGATGGCTGCGGAGGCCATGATCCGCCATGGTCACGGGGACGGGGTGCAGCACTGGTTGGACTGGTACGTTCGACGGCTGGAGCCTTTTCCCTCGGGTCTCGCGCCCATCGGCGCCGACTGGCGGGAGGGGCTCGGTGATCCGCGTCGGATCGCCGACTGGACTCGGCGCCTAGAGTGGGAAGCGGCTGAGCGAGCATGGCCGGTAGTGCTCAACCAATGGTTGCCGCGCTTGTTGCCC
>JAJZXC010000173.1 GCA_021846365.1 Bacillota bacterium
GGCGATAGAACTCCTGTGCTCAAGCCTTCCCAAACGTCGCTCTTCCATGTAACTCCCTCCTTTGGCGTTAGTCTCCTTTGGCGTTGGTCATGCCGAGGTTCTACCCGGCCCACTCGTCTTAACCTCGGCAGACCCGGGTACCATCCTCAGCCGTCGCGAGCCCGGTCGGGCACCCTGATTTCGGTCCCAACTTATGGCCCATCATCGCCTGCGTTTTCGTTGCACCATCATACGACGCGCCAATCACATGGAACCAGCCCGGACTCACCCTCCACCACTGGCGCCACGCCATTTCCGCCGGCGGTTTGCCCGGAGTCATCGAACGCAGGGTGGTGATATGCAGCGCCGCCGGAATGGACCACAGCCAGCTAACGTACCACTTTTGGCGACCGCTTCAGCCCGCGTTTGCGCTTCGGCCGAACCAGTTTTCAGGTATCATTATACCTCTCGACCGCCATGGTTCGCATCTTAGGCAAGGCGCGCTACCAGGGGAGCTCGGCAGAGCCAGGGGATGGATCCCGCGCCTCGGTGGTTGCCGGGATCGGACTATGGCCTGCGGCAAATTGGAAAGGACAAAAATTTCGAGGCAACAGGGATTCGCCGCCTGTACAGCGAATTAGCATCTGCAAAGATTCTGCCAGACAGCAGGTGCACGACAGCATGGCCAACCGTAAGTCGGGTCGGGTTCGTCAGAACACGCGTTTTTCCATCCTAAACGGATCGTTTTCTATTGTGGCCACGGGCACCGTAGCCACCTATTTGCCGCTTTATTTGCTGGATGGCCTGCACGCTAGCGATCAGGCGGTTGCCTTGGCCAACGCGTTGCCCGCCCTATTGGGTGCGGTGGCTATCGGTCTCGGCGCCCTCATCTTACCCAAGCTTAACCGCTACCAGCCGATGACGGTGGTGGCTACTCTCTTGGCGCGCTTGGTGTATGCCATGCTCGGCTTCACCCCCTTCTTTGCGGGGGCGGCGGTCAGCATTACCATTTACGCCTATGCTGGCTCCAGTTTCATGCAGGGACTGGCCGGGTTGGGATGGCAGGCCTTAATTGATCGGCTCATACCCTCACGCTTGCGGGCGGGATTTTTCAGTCAGCGCAACGTAATCACCACCGCCGTGGGACTAACCTCCACGCTCATCTTAGGTGTCGTCCTCAGCCATTTCTCGCCCCACGCCATAGGGCCGTATAGGACTGCCTTCGCCTTGGCCAGCGCCGCCGGCATCGGAGAGGCCTACTACCTGGCGCGCCACCAAGAACCGGAGCAGGCCTCCCCTTTTGTCGAAACCAAGGACGTCGTCTGGCAGGCGGTTTTTCAAAATCGCCCCTTTCTGACCTTTATCCTCGCCTCGGCGTTCTTCAATATCGGATGGCAAGCCGCGTGGCCTCTGTATTCGATCTATCAAATCCGGATGGCCCATGCCACCAGCATTTGGATCGGCCTCTTCACGCTGGCCGGGCAGATGGGTCAAATCCTTTCCTTTCGCTGGTGGGGCCGCTATTCGGTCCGTCACGGCAACCTGATCCCGTTGGCGGCGGCGAGCTTAGGGTTGGCCTTGAACCCCGTTCTGACCATTGCCAGCCGATCGCTGCCCTGGCTGATCTTGGTGAACCTTCTCGGCGGCCTCGCGACATCGGGAATTATCCTGTTGTTGTTCAATCAATTGCTGGCCCAAAGTCCCAAAAAGCGGCGTCCCAGCTTTATCGCCGCCTATAACATCGTTCTCGGTCTGGTGGGGTTTTTAGCCCCCGAACTCGGAGTCATCCTGCTGGATTGGATCCACATGACCGCCGTGATGATCCTCTTGGCCTTGTGGCGAGTTGCGGCTGCGGCTGTATTTTTGCGTGGCACGGGTACCTTCACCCGCCTGCGGGCCGGCGGCGCTCGGCAGGTGTTGTACGGCATTCGCCGGAGGTGGATTCACTGACCTCGTGATGCGGACATGACTAGATTCGGTCAAACCTGCCGTACACGCTCAAGGCCTCGAGCGCGGCGTGGGTGAGGTAGAGTTCATCTAAGCTCATCGGCCAACCCGCCTTCCCGTTGGCGTCGTGTAAGGTGGAGAAGACCTTCTCCATCATGGCCTGAAACCCCCTCCGCCACGCAACCGTATCCCAAGAGCCAAACTCGCGGGTAATCCGCTGATTGGGCGTCATCGCCGTCAAATGCTCCAAATCGGCGACCTCCACCCGGCCGGGCTCGCCTTGCAGGGTCAGACGCTCTCCCTCATAGCCTATGCCGCGATGCATCACTGCCGTGTACCGGGGCCCCGCCTCGGCGCGGATATAAACGGCGGTGGCGTCATCGACCAGCTCGCCGCCACTTAATCCGCCGGTCAGGCTGACTAAGGTATCCAGAGGATGGATGAAATCGTCGAACAGGGTCGTGCGCGCGTCGGTAAACCATCGTTGGCGTCGGTGCTTTTCGACCATCACCAGTCCCGGCTCAGGCACATGTCTTCTTGCCTGCACGTAAAGGGGGGCGAACCGACGGTTAAATCCCACGAACAGCGGGGTGTTGGTCTTCTTAGCCGTGTCCAACAGTCGTTCCGCGTCGGCCAAGTGATATCCCAGTGGTTTGTCGACAAATAGCGGAATGCCGCGTTCTAGCACCTTCACGCCCAGTTCGGCGTGAGTTTCCGTGCTGGTGTGGATGGTGACCAAATCCGGATGCAGATCTAACCCCGCTTCCAGGCTAGGGAGGGCCGGAATGCGGTAGGTGCGGGCCAATTCCCCGCTCGACGCCGCTCGCCGCGATGCAATGCCGACAAGTTGCACTCCTGGCCAGCCGGCCAACAGCGGCAAGTACATCTTGCGCACGATGTCGCCGGCGCCCACCATCACTATGCGCATTACCTTGGCCCCTTTTCCGCCCTCGGGTCCCACCTTTATTTGACTTGCAACGTCACCGACCGTGCCGAAGCCTCGCGCACGCGTTTGACGGCAGTACCGGTAGCGACGACTTCCATGATCTCTTCCGAGCGATGAATAATCTCGACTTGGACATTGACCACCGCGTCGGCACCCAGTTCATCTGCCTCGGCCTGCATTCGACGCAGCGACAACTCACGGGCCGCATACATCAATTCGGTGAGCTGGGTTAATTCACCACGCTGCAACCCCTTGAAGGCGGTGGCGATGCCGCCGGAAATGCCCATACTCATGACCGAATTCCCCAAAACAAATCCGAGCGGTTGAAATCCGGCGTCGTTGATCAGCCAGAAATCCAGCGCGCTTAAATTCGACGTGGCTGCCTTCATCTGGTGCTGCTGTTGCAATTGTTTGCCGATTTCCTCTATACCAACCACGCGCGGACTATTTCCGAACATATCCTCTCTCCCTCGCTCTCAGGTCGCGGCCCTAGGCCGCGCCGATTTTGCTTCGTATCATCATACCATGGTCGGAGATTGTTGATCCTCGTGGCAACATCGGATTGATCCATCGCACCTGGGGGTCAATTATGCGATCATACCACGGGAGGGGTCCGCATGCCGTTCGCTTGGGCGTCGTATGCAATGTACGCGCTCGCCGGCACCACCGCCGTCTTATTGGGCGCCGTGATGCCGGAATTCTTGCACCACTATCACACGTCGTACGCCGTCGGCGGGCAGGTCGTTTTTGTGCAGGCGATGGGTTTTTTGGGGGGCGTGCCGCTGGCGGCTAAGGCCATGCGCAGATGGCAGCCGCAGCACATCTTGTCGCTTTCCGCTTCGGCGATTGGACTTAGCCAGATCGTCCTCAGCACGCTGCCTCCGCTCGCCGCGGTCTATCCTCTGGCTACTCTGAATGGTGCCGGCGGCTCAGCCTTGGAAACCGTGGTGGCATCCCTGGTGATGGAACGCATGGTTCAGCAACGGGCGATCTTCATGAGTCGGCTTGAGGTCTCCTTCGGCGTCGGCGCGCTGGGGCTGCCCATCCTGGCGGGCGCATTGATCAGCCTCGGTCCTTGGCGTTTAGCCTTTCTCGGCATCGGGCTAGCGGGGCTCAGTCTGGCCTTTTGGTGGCAAGTCATTGCCGTGCCCCGCGAACCGGTGGCTTCCCAACACCGCGATGCCGGCATGGACGGCCCGCCCAGCTTTGCCACCCGCAGCACAAAGCATGGCGTACTCGCCATCTTTCTCTATATGACGCTGATCTACGTCGGCCTGGAGGCCAGCATCAATAGTTTCCTACCCTCGCTCTTCACCATCGGGCTGGGCACACCGCCAGCGACGGCGGCGCTTAGTGCCAGCACGTTCTGGGCCGCCATGGTCATCGGCCGGGTGAGCATCGGATGGCTAGCCCGCATCCTGCGCTACGACCACTACCTATGGGCCAGCATTTCGCTGTCGTTCACCATCCTGACAGCCTTCACCCTAACCCATGACCAAGCATTGGGGTTTGTTCTCGTCTTTGCTCTGGGGCTTTCCATGGCTCCCGTCTATTCCGTCCTGATGGTATTCGCCAATCACACCTTTCCGGGCATGACCCGCACCGTCACCAGTTTGCTTACCGCATCGGCGGGCATGGGCGGCGCTGTTTTCCCAGCGCTCCTGGGCTTGGCCCTGAATCATCTGCCCGTCACTTGGGTGATCTGGCTATTGGCCGCGTTGGCCGGCATGCTCTGGATGGGACTGTTCAGCGCATCGGTGGTTTTGCGCCACGCTCGGCATCCCTCCGGCCGCTTGGACAACTCTTAACCCCCCTGTCCGTCACCCTGCGTGAGTGAAACAAGCAGAATCTGGTCGGGGCAAACTCTATCTCCGAGCTTGCCAAACGCTCGCAAGTCGGGTACAACCAAGGATAGTGAATGGGTCCGCCTCTGAAGGGTGAGTTGGGCGTCATTCCCGTCATCTTCGGAACAGAGGGTTGGACACTTCATGTATGACATTTATATCGGCAGTTATCAGGGTCCCAAGAACGCCGCAATTCACCACTGGCAAGTAGATGAATCGGGAAGCCTGCATCCGTTGCATGCTGTGGCCGGAATCGCCAATCCTTCGTATCTTTGGCTCGACGCCGACCGCCGTCGGCTTTATGCCGTCTCGGAGGCCGAATCCCCCCATTGTTCGGTAGTCACGCTGTCGCTGGCTTCTGACGGTCTCCCCCATCACCGGCAGGATGACGTCCTGCGCTCGACGAGTGGTGCTTCTCCGTGCCACCTCTTGGGCCTGGCCGAACCGGCCGCCATATTGGTTGCCAACTATGGGGGAGGCACGCTGGACGCCTTTGAATTAACCGCGTCGGGAGCTATGGGCGGATGGCGTGAAAGTGTACGCCACCTGGGTCACGGTAGACATCCGGCAAGACAGGCGATGCCCCATCCCCACTCCTCAGCGGTTGACCCCGGCGGTCATTTTGTCTGGGTGTGCGACCTTGGCCTAGACGCCATCGTAGTGTACCGCCGCGGAGAGGCAGACGGGCACCTGTTACGCGTGGCGAGCATCGCCACCGAGCCCGGTAGCGGGCCCCGGATGATGACCTTCCATCCCCATCAGCCTTATTTTTACGTCGTCCACGAACTAGACTCTACGGTCGGGGTCTACCACTACGAAACTGATGGCCCCGAATGCGCACGCCAGCAAATACTGCCCACGCTGGACGCGAAGACTCGGGTCAGCGAAAACTGGCCCGCCCATATCGCCATCTCGGCAGATGGAAAGTTCCTCTATGTTTCCAATCGCGGCCATGACAGCCTGGCGGTATTTGCCGTCGCCGAGGCTGGCGATCGGCTCCAGCTGCTGCGCGTGGTGCCCACCCTGGCCAGCTATCCCCGCCACTTTGCGTTTACCCCCGACGGCCGCTGGATCCTGGTGGCAGGACAACGTGCTGACTGTGTCGAAGTGATGGCCTTGGCCGACGATGGTGTGCCTGAGCCCAACGGCCGCTGTTGGGCGGTCAGCGCACCTTCTTGCATCGTGGTCAACCCCTATAAACCGTGAGCTTCAACCGCGACGCCGGCGCCACCCCCTGTTTCCGGCAGCTCTCAAGTCGACGGCTTATGGCGCAGCCAGTAGTGTGTTTCGCGAATCAGGGTGCCGACGCCGATGCCCAATACGGTGACCATCACCAAGACGAAACCGATTCCCAGCCGATCCAAATTGTGTACGTGGATTCCCGTATAAAAGCTCCAGCCGGCGAGTTTGGGGAACCCGAGACCAAACCCACCTCCCATGATGAAGGCCACGCCGCCCCAGCCCATCGTGCGCCCGGCCGTGGTCAAGGCAACCGACCGAATGGCCTCCGGCGCTAGCCCGCGCCGCGCGCTAATCCAGCCGAATAAGCCGCCGGCTATCACCTGCATAATTGTTGTGCCCAGGCCAAAAGCGGCGCCCGGAACCCATCCCCAAGCCGGGCCAGGCATGGCTGGCGCCAGTACGGTGTAAATAATCATCGCGAACGCGCCGAATCCCCACCCTGCCACAAAGCCATGCACGGCTGGCATCCACGGTTTGGGATCCGTCGCCTCGGAGCGTTCTTGAGCGTGATGGCCCCCGAACAAGTGCCAATGCCTTCCCCGCAACGTTGCCCGCCCAGCCCACACCATGATCACTCCAATCACGATGTAGACGAAGTATTGCCGGGAGCTCCCCGACACCAGCCAGCTACCCAAGGAGAGATAGGCAAGTTCGCTGGCTAGGGCGCGCTGGATGGTGAAAGCCAACGAAAACACTAATCCGGCCAGTGCCCCCTTGCGCGTGGAATAACTGCCGATGGCATAGCTAAACGTGATCGGCCAGGTGTGCTCATCGGGGGTAATGCCATGCACCATCCCTAGGATCAAGGCCGTGGCCAGCGCGGCGCCCAAGCTGATGCCCAGGTGCGGATTCCATAAGTTGATCATAGCATAACCCTCCTTATTGCGAATGACTCGCAACTACAATATATCCGCATTAAATAGTGGTGTCAAGGAAAGCAATAGCCAAGATCAGGGATTTTTCGAAAGCTGGGACCGGAGAGGCCAGAAGTTTCGCCCGGGGGAGATAAATGTAAGACATCTGGGCCCCACGGCCTCGCGCGGGGATCGGTGAGCCAAAAAACGATGGGGGTAGACTTCGGAAACCCCCGCCT
>JAJZXC010000174.1 GCA_021846365.1 Bacillota bacterium
TTCGATGATCTTTATCCTTACGCTCTTTTATCTCATCGCACGCAGCCCGCTCAGCAGCTTCATTCACATTTGAACCTGGGGCCGCCGACTTTGCAGCGCTCAGGGGGGGCTGGTAGTCGAGAGCGCCCCGCCTCCCCAGCTCCTGCGGTTCACCCGGGACCGGCTGGGGTGCGCAATTTTCCTCCCCGCCCGATGGCCGCCGACAGTTCGCCGAGGACAAAGTGCCGGATGGCCTGGGCCGCCCCACCTTGTTGGACCGGTCCCGTCACGTAGTCCGCCGCGCGTTGGATGGCTGGCGGGCTTTGCCCCATGGCCACCCCGATGCCCGCCCAGGCCAGCATGTCCGCATCGTTTTCATTGTCGCCAATCGCCATCACCTGGGACCGGGGGATGCCTAAACGGTGGGCCACCTGCGCCAGCGCCTGACCCTTGCCCACCCTGTGGTCTACCATTTCCAAATAGTCGGCTTGCGATTTGAAAAGACGCACCGGGTATCCGGCCAGCCGCGGTTCCGCCCCGCGGCGAAAGCGGTCCAGTTTGCCGGGCTCGCCCTGCACAAGTATTTTGATTGGCGCCTGGGGCCATCCGACCATCTCCTGCGCCCGACGCACGCACACCGGCACATGGTTGTTGCGGACGTACTCGCGTACCCGCGGGGAATCTTCAGAAACCCACAACTCATCACCCACGTAGACCTGTACCACCAGTGCCTCGGCCAAGGCCAGGTCGACCAAAATGCCTGCCGCCGCTTCGTCGAGGGGAGCTGAGAGCCATACCTCCCGCTCGGGCAAGCGAACCACCAACGCGCCGTTACAGGCGATCATCGGCCCTGGCTCCAAGTCCAAGCTCTGCTGAAAGCGGGCAGCCGACTGCACCATCCGCCCGGTGGCTAGAATTACGCTGACGCCCCGCTCCCGGGCGGCTCGCACTGCCGGATGCAACCCCGGGCTCAGTCCGCCGCCCGGGGTAAGGCTGGTCCCGTCCAAATCCAACGCCACTAGTCGCACTATCGACGCAGTATCCAATGAATGCCTCCCGCAATCACCGCCAGCAATATGGCCCCTTCTACCGCCGGCAGGAATCCCGCCACGTAAAACCCGGGCACCCAGGCGGAGACCAGCCACAGCATCAGTCCGTTGATCACCCAGCCCGCCAAACCCAAGGTCAACATGGTCAAGGGCAGCGCAATCAGACGAACCAGGGGACGGATAAAGGTGTTCACCAGGCCCAGCACCAAGGCGGCGATCACGATGCTCTCGGTCGACGACGCCCGAATGCCAATGCCCAACTCAGCCACCGCCGCCAAGCCGAGCGCGTTGGTTGCCCAAATCATGAGCCGCCGGATCACATCGACCCCTCCTTCGAATGGCCGCCGGCACCGGGCCCACTCAGGTAGGCCTTGACCGCTTCCGCAGCCTTAACCGTCATCGTGGGCACCCGGGCCAATTCTTCCACCGCGGCGTTGGCCAGTGCCTCGCCATCTTTGTAGTGCAGGATCAGCTGCCGTTTGCGTTTGGGTCCGATGCCGGGAATCTCGTCTAGCACCGAGCGCAAATTGCGTCGCGTCCGCAATTGCCGATGAAAGGTAATCGCGAACCGGTGCGCCTCGTCCCGGATCTGCTGCACCAATTTGAGGGCTGCCGAATCGCGGTCGAGGATGATCGGCCCCTCCCGTCCCGGTTCGAACAGCCACTCGTTTTGCTTGGCCAGGCCAAAGACGGGAATATCCCCCACCCCGGCCGCGGCCATGGCCCGGTGGGCATAGCCCAGCTGGCCCTTGCCGCCGTCGATAATCACCAGGTCGGGGGGTTCGGCGAAACGACGCTTGCCGGGAGCGTCCGACGCCTCCTCGACGTGCCGAAAGCGGCGCGTAATGACTTCCGCCATCGACGCAAAGTCATTGGCGCCTTGCACCGTGCGAATCTTGAATTTACGGTACTGACTCTTGTCGGCGCGGCCTTCGCGGAAGACCACCATGGATGCCACCGACTCCGTGCCTTGGGTGTTAGAAATATCGTAGCACTCCATGCGCCGCGGCGGGGCGGACAGCCCCAGGGCGTGCATTAGCCCCAACATGCCCTCCTCGCGGTCGCGCTCGCGGGTGGCCACCCGCCGCAGCGCCTCGTCGCGGGCCAACTCCGCATTGTGGCGCACCATGGTCAAAAGCCGCTCTTTTTCGCCCCGGCGGGGCACCTGCACCCGTACCGCCCGGCCCGCCACACCGCTTAGCCAGGTCTTCAGTTCTTCGGCGTCATTGGGTGCGACCGGGAGCAG
Source organism: Bacillota bacterium (assembly GCA_021846365.1). Lineage (GTDB taxonomy): Bacteria > Bacillota > Sulfobacillia > Sulfobacillales > Sulfobacillaceae > JAJZXC01. The sequence goes on from JAJZXC010000174.1 coordinate 2,275, forward strand.
GATTTGAGGCGGCAAGGTCCCCGCCTGGGCATAATATTGGAGCACAAACGCCCGCGCCAGCTCTCCTTCGTCGGTCTGGTCGACGCCGGTCAGCGTAAATGACTCGCGGCCGCTAAGCTTTCCCTTGCGCACGCTGAACACCTGCACGTAGGCATCCCGCTCGGCCACCGTCCAGTTGATGGCGTCCAGTTCCCGGCCCGCCGTGCTGGAGACTTTTTGTTGCGCGGTGACTTCTTCGATGGCACGAATCTGATCGCGCAATTCTGCCGCCCGCTCAAACTCCAGACCTTCGGCGGCTTCGGTCAAGCTCTTCCGCAGGTCTTTCAGCACCTTGTCGGTACGTCCTTCCAGAAACCACTCCACCTCGCGCATCATGGCTCGATAGGCATCGCGCGCGACGAGGTTTTGGCATGGGGCCTGGCAGCGTTTAATGAAATATTCCAGACAGGGACGGCTTTGATTCTTGAATTTCTGATTGTTGCAATTGCGAATCGGGAAAATCTTGCGCAAGAGGCGAATCGTGTCGTGCACGGATTCGGCCCGGGTATAGGGACCAAAGTAGCGGCTTTGGTCCCTATACCCAGGTCGGCGCGCGATTAAAAGCCGCGGGAAATCCTCTTCCCAGGTCAGCCGCAAATAGGGATAGGCCTTGTCGTCCTTTAGGCGAATATTATAGTGGGGCTGGCGCGCCTTCACCAGCGTCGCCTCCAAAATCAGCGCCTCCACCTCGGTGTCGGTGGCAATCACCTCGAAATCGGCGACGTGCCGCATCATCGCCGCCACCTTGGGAGCGAGCCGAGCCGGGTCCTGAAAATAGCTCTTCACCCGGTTTTTCAGATTGACCGCCTTTCCTACGTAGATCACGACATCTTCGGCGTCCTTCATCAAGTAGACGCCAGGGCGCTCGGTCAAGGCGGCCGCCTTGGCTTTGAGCGGGCTTGGAGCCGATTCGCCGTCCACGGGATCCCTCCTCCTTCCGGCAGACCGCACGGGCTAGGCCATGGGCGTCGCCTGACGGCGCAGGTGGCGGGCCAGATACGCGCCCGTATAGGACTGGGAGACCTCCGCCACCGCCTCCGGCGGTCCCGCCGCCACCACCCGGCCGCCCCCGTCGCCACCTTCGGGACCGAGATCGATGATCCAGTCGGCGCTCTTAACAACATCCAAATTATGCTCAATCACCAGCACCGTATCACCTTGGTCAACCAGACGCTGCAAGATAGCCAGCAAATGGCGCACGTCATCGGCGTGCAGCCCGGTCGTCGGTTCGTCCAAAATATACAGAGTGCGCCCGTCCGAGCGCCGTGACAGCTCACTGGCCAGCTTGATCCGTTGCGCTTCGCCCCCCGACAGCGTGGTCGCCGGCTGCCCCAGCCGGATGTAGCCGAGGCCCACGTCAGTCAGCGTTTTCAGCTTGCGTTGGAGACGCGGATGATGGTGAAAAAATTCCAGTCCGTCGTCTACCGTCATTTCTAGCACGTCGGCGATGGTGTTCCCCCGGTAGCGGACTTCCAGCGTTTCCCGATTGTAACGGCGCCCCTTGCACACCTCACAGGGAACGTACACGTCGGGCAAAAAGTGCATTTCTATCTTCAAAATGCCGTCTCCCCGGCAGGCCTCGCAACGGCCCCCGGCGAGATTAAACGAAAAGCGGCCTGGACGGTAGCCTCGAATCTGCGCCTCGGTGGTCTGACTGAAGACTTCGCGCACCATGTCAAAGACTCCGGTATAGGTGGCGGGATTGGATCGCGGCGTGCGTCCGATCGGGCTCTGGTCAATCGCGATCACCTTGTCGAGCCACTCTTCGCCGCTGATCGCCCGGAATTGGCCCACCTTGCGGTAATGGGCGCCGTTCAAGTCCAGTTCCAGCTGCCGGCGCAAAATATCGTTCACCAGGGTAGACTTCCCCGATCCCGACACGCCGGTGACCAGCACCAAACAGCCGAGGGGAATCTTGACCGTGATATCAAGCAAATTGTGCTCCCGCGCTCCCTCCACGGTCAGCCAGCGTTGATCGGGCCGGCGGCGGGCCGCCGGTAGGGCAATTTCTTCCTGCCCGGAAAGATAGCGCCCGGTCAGACTATTAGCTGCGTGCATCACCTCCGTCGGAGTGCCGGCGGCCACCACCCGCCCCCCGTACACCCCCGGCCCGGGCCCGATATCGATTAAATAGTCGGCTGACAGCATAGTCTCTTCGTCGTGCTCGACGACAATCAACGTATTGCCTAGGTCTCGCAGGCGCTTCATGGTGCGGATGAGTTTGTCGTTATCACGCTGATGCAGGCCGATCGAAGGCTCATCCAGGATATAAAGCACCCCGACCAGCGACGAGCCAATCTGGGTGGCGAGTCGGATCCGTTGCGCTTCGCCGCCCGACAGCGAGCCGGCCTGGCGCGACAAGGTCAAGTAGGAGAGGCCGACGTCGATCAGAAAGCCCAGGCGTTCGAGTACTTCTTTCAGGATGGGCTCGGCCACCGGGCGTTCGCGGGCGCCCCAGTCGAGTCCCGCCAGTACACGGTGCATCTCCTCCACCGAAAGGTCGGTCAGTTCGGCTATTGACCGCCCGCCTACCGTCACCGCCAGCACTTCCGGGCGCAGCCGCTGCCCACCGCAGGCCTGGCAAGGTCGAGAGGTCATATACTGCTCGACCTCTTGTTTGGCCATCTCACTCGTCGTCTCCCGGTACCGCCGCTCCAAGATCGGAATTACCCCTTGGTACCGCGTCAGCCGCTCGCCGGGACCGCTGAAGCCGCCATCAAACTCAAACCGCACCGGCTCGGGGGACCCGTACAATATGATATCCCGCGCTTCGGCCGGTAGATTGGCATAAGGCACCGTGCTTGAGATTGCGCGCACCTCCAGCACGCGTTGCAAGAGGCTCATGTAATACCGGCTGGAAGCGCGAAAAAACGGTGCTACGGCGCCCTCGGCGACACTAAGCCGGGGATCGGGTACAACCAGGCTCGGGTCCAGCTCCAGCTTATAGCCCAAGCCTGTACAGGCCGGACAGGCACCGAAGGGGGCGTTGAACGAAAACATCCGCGGCGTGAGTTCCTCAAGCGAAATCCCACAGTGGACGCAGGCCAAGTCACGGGCGAAGATTTCGCTGGAACCGTCGGGCTCGCCCACCTCTACCGCGCCACCGGCCAGGTTTAGGGCATGCTCGATGGATTCGGCCAAACGGCTCGCCGCCGCTTCGCGCACCACCACCCGGTCGACCACGGCGGAGATGGTGTGTTTCTGATTCTTCTTCAATTTAGGCGCGGCTTCAAGTTCCACCAGGACACCGTCGATGCGCGCGCGGATGTAGCCCCCCTTTTGCAGTTCGCTGAGCACCTTGTCATGGGTCCCCTTGCGGCCGCGGACTAATGGGGCCCGGATCTCAAGACGGGTGCCCTCGGGCCGGGTCAGCACCCGGTCCACCATTTGCTCCACCGTCTGCTGGCGGATCAACTCGCCGCACTGCGGACAGTGCGGCACCCCGGTATGGGCGTAGAGCAGACGGAGATAGTCGTAGATCTCGGTCACCGTGCCCACCGTACTGCGCGGGTTGTGGCTGGTCGTCTTCTGGTCGATCGAAATCGCCGGCGACAAGCCCTCGATACTGTCCACCTCCGGCTTGTCCATCTGGCCCAAAAACTGCCGGGCGTAGGACGACAGCGATTCGACGTACCGTCGCTGGCCTTCGGCATAGATGGTGTCAAAGGCCAACGAAGACTTGCCTGACCCAGAAACCCCGGTGATCACCACCAACCGATCACGCGGAATATCGACGTCAATCCCCTTCAGGTTGTGCTGGCGGGCGCCTCGAACCCGAATCACCGCCTCAGCCACGCTTGGTCTTCCCTCCTGCGCCCACCGGCTGCGGGCGATCTTTTTCCAATTCCATCAACCGATCTCGCAGCATGGCCGCTCGTTCAAACTCCCAGTTGCGACTGGCCTCCTTCATTTCTTTGCGCAACTGGTTGGCCAAGCGTATCCGCTCACGCGGGCTCAACTCCTCAACCGGCTTAGTCGCCGCCCGCTCTTCCTCCACGGCGCGGGTGGCTTGAATCACGTCGCGAATGGCGGTCTTCACCGTGGTGGGGGTAATCCCGTGCTCCTGATTGAACAGGGCTTGGATCGACCGCCGGCGCTCGGTCTCCTCGATAGCCGCCCGCATGGAATCGGTCACCCGATCAGCGTACATGATGACCGCTCCTTCGGCGTTGCGCGCGGCCCGTCCGATGGTTTGCACCAGCGAGGTAACCGAGCGCAAATACCCCTCCTTGTCCGCATCCAGGATGGCCACCAAACCCACTTCGGGAAGGTCGAGCCCCTCGCGCAGGAGGTTGATGCCCACCAGGACATCGAACTCTCCCAATCTTAGGTCGCGCAAGATAGCCATGCGTTCCAGCGTATCCACGTCCGAGTGCAGATAGCGCACGCGCACGCCTGCTTCGCGCAAGTATTCGGTCAGATCTTCGGCCATCCGCTTGGTCAGCGTCGTCACCAGAACCCGTTGACCGCGCTCCACTCGGTCCCGAATCTCACCCAATAAGTCATCGATCTGGCCCTTGGTCGGCTTCACCGTAATCTCGGGGTCTAAGAGTCCGGTGGGGCGAACGATCTGTTCCACCACCCGATCCGCCACCGACAGTTCGTAGGGGCCTGGGGTGGCCGATACATAGATCACGCGGCCAACCCTTTCCTCAAACTCCGCGAACGTCAGCGGCCGGTTGTCATAGGCCGATGGCAGCCGAAACCCGTGTTCGACCA
>JAJZXC010000175.1 GCA_021846365.1 Bacillota bacterium
TCGGCTGTTTTGCCATCATGACCGCGCGCCGTCGGTGAACGCTCGCCGGACGCCAACCACAGCCGATTCCCACCGTGCTTGTTTCCGTGCTCCGGCCGTCCCGCCAAAATCCGGCCTCTTTCCGAAAACCCTGAATCTCGCCTCCCCGAGCAAGAGGAACTTTCGACCAGCACCGCGAAAACGGTATCGAGGTCGAGCACAGGCCGGCGATTTCGTCCATTCACGGCATCGCCGGACTTGCTTTGGCGGCGTCCAGCGGGCACAATTCATCGTGGGATGTGCGCACTCGGGGCGTAAAGGAGATGCCGATAACGTCAGACCAACCGACGCCATCGCACTTAAGCGGATGGATAGGGCTTCAATCGCTTGCGTCGATGCTCAGGTCGACGGTGGCCAAACTGAATCCGCTCCACCTGCGGCACAATCCCGTGCTCTTGGTGGCGGAAGGCGCCACTATGGTGGTGCTAATTGGAAATGTCGTCGGTCGGCATCGCGCCGCCACCGGGTACGACTGGTGGGTTGAGGTTATTTTGTTGGTGACGCTGATGCTGGCCGTGTTTGTCCAGGCCTACGCCGAAACGCGGGGCAAAGCCTTGGCTGCCGTCTTGCGGCGCGCCCAGGGCGCTGCCCAAATGAGACTGCTGGAAGCCGACGGGACCACCCGACTGGTGGAGACGGCCTTGCTCAGGCGTCACGACCGGGTCGTGCTCACGGCTGGCGAAATCGTTCCCGGCGATGGCGTGGTGATTGCTGGCGTGGGTTCGGTGGACGAGTCGGCCATCACCGGCGAGTCGGCTCCGGTCTTAAAGCAATGTCAAGACCTGGTCAGCCGGGGAACCATCCTCGCTTCCGACCAATTGGTGATTGAGCTCACCGAATTGCCGCACGAAACCTGGCTTGACCATACGATCACCTTGGTCCAAGGCGCTGAGCGAGAGAGAACTCCCCATGAAAAAGCCCTCACCTCGCTTTTGAGCGGGGTAACCGCGGTCTTCGCGCTGGCGATGATGACCTTGGTGGTCCTCTCCCGGTATCACGGCGTACACGCCCTTAGCATCACCACCGCGGTCGGACTCTTCGTCTGCCTGATTCCCCTTCCGGCCGCAGCCTTGCTGCCGGTGACGCGAATTGGGGCCATGCACCGCGCCTCACTAGCCCGGATCATTCTCAAGCATGGTCGGGCGGTCGAACGCGCCGCCGACGTAGACACGATTATTCTCGACAAAACGGGCACCCTCACCGTGGGCAACCGAACCGCTACCGATTTCTTGCCCCTGTCCGGCGTCAGCCGGGAACAGCTGGCCGAAGCGGCCCTGTTGGCGTCGAGAGACGACGACACGCCGGAAGGACGTTCGACGGTGACGCTGGCCCAAACCATCCTTGGGGATCACCCGCTTGCCAGCGACGAGGTCGGGACTCCCATTGCCTTTTCTCCTGAAACGCGCATGGGCGGGGTCGACCTAGCCGACGGCCGCAAGATCCGGAAAGGCGCTGTCAGCGTCATTCAAGGGTTGCTAGCCTCCCCCTCGGAGGAGCTCGGCAGCCAAGCCGAACAGATTTCCCGGGACGGTTCGACGCCGCTTGCCGTCGCCGTCGATGATCGGGTCTACGGCATAATCCGCCTGAAAGATTTGGTGAAGTCGGGTTTGCAAGAACGCTTCGGCCAACTGCGAGCAATGGGAATTCGCACCGTGATGGCGACCGGCGACAACCGGATTACGGCTTCCGTGATCGCCGCCGAAGCAGGGGTCGACACCTTTGTGGCCGAGGCCAACCCCCGCGACAAGATTCGGCTGATTGTGCAAGAGCAGGCCGCTGACCGCTGCGTAGCCATGGCCGGCGACGGAACCGACGACGCCCCCGCGCTGGAGCAGGCCGACGTGGGCCTGGCGATGAATACGGGAACCCACAGCGCCAAGGAGATCAGCGATATGATTGATCTCGACTCTAATCCCGCCAAATTCTTGGACGTAGTCATTATCGCGCGCCAGTGGTCGGCAACCCGCAGTGCCTTAACCGTCTTTTCGGTGGTCAGCGACGTGGCCAAGTACATCGCCGCCGCCCCTGGCTGGCTGACTGGGATGCAAGCGCCCTGGCCGGCGCCGACCGGCACGCATGCAGGCGGCACCGAGGGCGCCATGCTGTCGGTGCTCATCTTCAACGCCCTCTGCATTCCCGCCTTGGTGCCCGTCGCCCTGCGCGGGATCAAGATTCGCGGAGGACCGCCGAGCCAAATCCTGCTCCGCAACCTGTGGCATTGGGGAGTGCTGGGAATGGCCATCCCCTTCGCGGGTATCTGGCTGATTGCCCAGGCCTTATCCCTCTTTGGCCTCGGTTGAAGCCAACCTGTTCGGCGGCCATCCGCTCGCGCTCTTGGGATCTCCGGCGGTAACATTGTCTTCATTCAGGCCACTATTGTAGGTAGAGCTGAGGCAAGGGGGGAGCCGTGGCAAAGTCCTCAAGTGAAGCCGTGGCGGAATTGTTTGAGCAGTTCGGGGAAGAGATCTTCGCGCATGTCCGCCTCGTGGTGGGCAACAACGACACCGCCCAGGATTTGGTGCAAGACGTCTTCCTGCACGCTTTGCGGTCGTGGCCACGGTTCGAGCGCCGGGCGTCGCCGCGAACCTGGCTGTGGGCGATTACGCGTAACGTGTTGACCGACCACTACCGGCGGCGGCAGGACGTGGTCCCTCTATCCGAGGTTCCCGAGCCCGCCGCCAGCGCGGACGATCCCATCAACCGGGTGTTCTTGGAAGAAGCATTGGCCCAACTCCCCTTGGCTCAGCGGCGCGTTTTCATTCTACGAGCGATCGAAGACCGCTCCTCGCGGGAGACCGCACAACGTTTGGGGTGGACGGAAGTTAGGGTGCGGGTCACTTTACATCGCGCCATCAAACGGATGGAAAAATGGTGGAACGGAGGCGAGGTACCCAGTGGATAAGCTGGAGACTTGGCGCCAGCGGTTTCGTCCGCTGGCCAGCGAAACTCTGCCCGATCCCGTTCGGGACCAGATTCGAGCGCGGCTGGCGGCCGAGCCTGCGCCCGCCCCACAGCGCCGCCGACAACTTTGGCCGAAGCCGATCGCTCAATGGGGTTCGATTGCGGCAGCTGTCATCGCCAGTGTGGTGACCGTCTCCCAATTGGCGGCGCCGGGCACGGTTTTACCGGATGTCGCCCCCAAAGCCCCGGCAAACGGCTTGTTCGCCGCCGCCCGGCCTTTTTCGTCGCCTTCGCACAGCACAGCGGCGGGCCGGGCGCCCTTGCGAACACCCGCGTCCCCTGTCCTGATTGGCAACTGGCTTATTCTCGGGCCGCGGGTGTTCTGGCTCACCGCACGGACGCCGAGCGGGCTTCCCCGGCCGGTAAAGGCTTTGCCCTGGCTTAAGGTCCTGCCGATTGCGCACCAACCTCGGCGGCAAGCGGTGGCGGTACAAATCGGCAGCAGTCTCCGGATAGCCCGCTTCGCGTATCCCCGCTACTTCACGTTCAACCGCCGGCGGTATCGGGTTACGCCCTCACTCCGGCCGACCCACCTAAGCCTTTCCATCGGCCGGGTGGGAACGTATACCGTCTACCGCCTGCATGACCTTCCGCTGCGCGACGGAGTCGGCTTGCTCAGCGTATGGGCTCCCCCCATAACCGCTGACCCTGTTCGCTGACCATGCGGGCGGGGCCCAGCTTCCTCACCGTCAGGCGCCGGCGTGATAGCCAAACGGCCACTTCCAGCGCGGACCGAAGGTCCGTTGAAATGCGGCCTTAGCCGCCGGGTCGGCCACTTTAAAGTACTGGTCATAGATGGCGCGCGCCACATAGCCCGAATTTGCCCCCCAGTTCCCATTGTGAATGTAGCACAGAATCAGTATCGTGGGCTTGGAATTACTGGGCGCCATCGGTCCATAGGTCATGAAAAAGGCGTTGTTGTACCGACCGCTCTTTTGGGCGGTACCCGTCTTTGACGCCAACGATACGGGAAACCCTTGCAAGGTGGGATAGCCGGTGCCGGAAAACCCGGTATGGGCAATATTGGCCCCCTGGGCCGAAAGTTCCTGTCCCTTATGGACCGTGCTCCAAATCCAGTGTGGCAATTGAATTTTGCCCTGTACTACGGAATGGAAGCGCTTCACTACCTTGCCCCCCGGCGTCGTAAGCGAAGAAACCAAGTGCGGTTGATACAGCGTTCCGCCGTTGGCCACGGCGGCATCCGCGCGAGCCAGGGCGATCATGGTGTATTGGGAGATGCCCTGGCCGATCACCGTATCCAGGTTCCAGCCTGGGGTCCAGGAGGTATGTTGACTTTGCATCAAGCGAGCGGGAGTGGGGATGAGTGACCGCACTTCTCCCGGCAAATCGATCCCGGTGAGATGGTTCAGTTGGAAGGCGCGCATCCAGTGGTCCATCACCTGGATGCCCATGCGGTATCCCAGGGTGTAAAAAAACACGTCGTCGGACAGCCCGATGGCCTGCTCGATGTTCAGCCGGCCAAATCCGTTCGGATACCAGTTGTGAAACGTGGGAATTGGCGGAAAGTAGCCGGGGTCAAAGATGGTGCCGGTGGGGGTAATCACCTTGGAAGCCAAGGCGGCCGTGGCCATGAGCGGCTTAAACGTGGAACCCGGTGCATATCGGCCCATGATGGGCCGAATTTCAAACGGACGCGCCGGATTTTGATCCAGCTGCTGCAGATACCCATCCCGTTGTCTGGGATTGTTGGGCACCAATTTCTGGGGATTGTAGCTGGGGTAGCTGGCCAAAGCCAGAATCTTGCCGTTTTGCGGATTAATCGCGATCACCCCGCCAGCATTGGCCTTGGGAGCATAGCCAACATAGCCGGATGATTGGTCCATCGCCTTGATGTTGTAGGCTAGGGCACGTTGCGCGACCTTTTCCAAGCGCCAATTAATGGTAAGGTGCAAAGTGTCCCCGGGTTTCGCCGCGCCACGGCCGGTGAATCCAACCAGTTGGCCCAAACTGTTGACCACCGCGCGCTGACCGCCCGCCGAACCAGCCAAATACTTCTGGTATTGCAGTTCCAATCCCGAGCTGCCGGCGGTGGTATCAATCGTAGGCTGGCTAATATAGCCGATAATGTTACCCATCAAAGATCCGTAGGGGTAGTAACGCTCCGGTACCGCAGCCACCCGCAGGTTGGGCAAATTGCCCGCATTCACTTGCACGTTGGTCATCTGCCGCGGGCTCAAACCGGCCCACACCGGTATCGGATCCCATGGCTGCAGGATCTTCGACTCCGCCTCCATCGACTTCGCCACCGTGTGCGAACTCACGCCGAGCACGCTGGCCACTTTCACCAACTCGCTGCGGGGCATGGGGGTTGGCGGCTTGAGGTAATATAGCGTCCATGAGGGCTGAGAGGTGGCCACGGTGACGCCGTCAGCGGTAACCATCTTGCCGCGCGGCGCCATCACGGGGAGGCTGCGCTCGTAGTCCGCCCGTTGCAGACCCGCGTAATAATGCCCCCGTTGTACCTGAAGATACCAAAGCCGTGCCCCCACCGCACTAAAAGCCACCCCGCTTGCCACCACCAAGGTTATGGCACGGCGCTCAAAGGTCTTCACTATTGCATCCGTCCTTCCTCCCGCTAAACCTGGCCTTGCTGGCTGTCCATTCCTGGCGTGCCATGGTTTTCCTAATCTTCCTGATCAGGGCGGTGTCGCTCGAACCCTCACCCGGGCTTTGGTCGGTTAACTCCTCGCCATTCAAACCGGGCGCCATCATGGCCCCTGGTCGTCTCTGGGATCAGCATAGGAGGGCAAATTAAGAACTCTATGAACTTCCCGACGTCCAGGCTGGCTGAGGGCAAGAAGGGATCCTCTGAATCACCCCGTCTAGAGCGGAGCCAGCCATAGGATCGGCGCCAGCGGACGCCGTGGTCAAAACCACCCCGGACGGATGGGAAATCGCCCGGGAGAGGTGGCCGCGATGTGATCCCCAACTTGGCATCCCGCGACGCGAAATCGGAGCCCACGGTGCGTTTGGCTTGTTCGAGCCAATTTGTTGCAGAGATGGTTGGCCCCAAATCCCCGGCCCCGGCAAGCTTGGCCAAGGAGCTCAAATCGAGATCTGGTACCCTGAAATCTGGATGGATGTGGCTCTTCTCGTCACAGCTCGACTGGCCATATCACCCCTTCATCCGCGTTTGATTGCAGTAGAGGCGATGTGATGGAATTAGCTTAATGGGTCGCCATATACCGCTTGATTGCTAGTTATTTGTATGCCGATCGATACAAGACTCGTCCCTCTAGAAGAGCCACACCCAAAGAATTATGCGGCGAGTTATCTCTTCTTAAAGGCCGATGGCTTGGTACAGCATCCGCCGCAGTCGGAGGGATTCGGCGCAGCTACCCAGACCCTCTTGGAGACCTATCAGACGGTGGAAGACATCGCCGCCGCATCGCTGGAGGACTTGGTCCAATGCTTGCAGCAGGGGGCCTGCGGCCACTTGGCCGATCCGGACCAAGTGGCCAAGGCCGTTCGTCAGGCGGCGCAGGCGTCGTTTCGGCTGCCCGAGAAGCTGAAAGATCCGGTGCATCAAATCTTGAGCTGGACCCCTTGCAAGATATCCGCTACTACCAAAGCCAGGTCAAGGTGGTCGAACGGCGCATCGCGCAGGAGCCGGTGACGCGCAACAATCGGCTGCTCACCATTCCGGGGTACGGGCCGGTGTACGGCGCCCGGGACCCTGTCGGAAATCGGGGACATCCAGTACTTCCTGACCGATAACCAGCTGGCGCAGTTTGCGGGGATCACCTGGCCCGCGCACCAGTCAGGGGACTTCGAGGCCGAGGAGACACCGATGGCGCGCACCGGCAACGTCTTTCTCCGCTATTACTTACTTGAAGCCGCGAATAGCGTTCGACGGTACGACGCGACCTACGCGGCGTTTTACGCCAAAAAGTATGCCGAAGCGACCAAGCACGCCCATCGGCGG
>JAJZXC010000176.1 GCA_021846365.1 Bacillota bacterium
TGGCTATCGCCTAAGAAGGGGAATGCGCGGGCATTATGTTCAAGTATTATAACGCCCACGCGCGAGCGCACATCCCCAATCTGCAAGTAAGATGCTCGGGAACGGATAGGACGGTCTTCGACGTATTTTCGTTTTTGCCCCGGTGAACGTATACTAGATGCCATGGAGCGATCATCGGACTTGCCCGGCTAGGATGCCGCAGGATGACCGCTGAGCTGGGACGGCGAGGCCAACTTGGGCAGACTGCGATTGCAGTCTGTTGCCAGCGTTTTGACGGCCGCCTCAGACTTTAACCATGGTTATTGCGATTGAGAAAGGAGGCCCAGCGGCAAGAGAGTCCCGGCGAATCCATATTTTCCCTGGGCGCCGCTGAACACGACATGGACACGCGCTACCGCGTGATAATCTTAGGAACTGGCCCGGCGGGTCTGACCGCCGCCATCTACGCCGCCCGAGCGAACCTGTCCCCCCTGGTCATCGACGGCAACGAACCCGGGGGCCAACTGACGCTAACCACCGAGGTAGAGAATTTTCCCGGCTTCCCCGACGCTATCATGGGCCCCGACCTGATGGACAAGATGCGGGTTCAGGCTGAAAAATTTGGCGCCAGCTTCCAAAGTGGTCAAATCACGGCGGTCGATTTGAGTCAACGTCCCTTTCGGCTAACCATCGACGACGGACAAACCCAGTATTGGACGAACTCCCTGATTATCTCCACCGGCGCCTCGGCCAAAATGCTGGGCGTCGCTGGCGAAGCCGACATGGTGGGACATGGCGTATCGACCTGCGCCACCTGCGACGGTTTCTTTTACCGGGAAAAGCCGGTTATCACCGTGGGTGGCGGGGATTCCGCGATGGAAGAGGCCATTTTCCTGACCCGCTTCGCGTCCGAGGTGACCATTGTGCATCGGCGGGATCAACTCCGCGCCTCCAAGGTGATGCAAGATCGGGCGCGCAAGAATGCCAAGATTCGATGGGTTATGAATGTGACGCCCACCGCGGTGCTGTCCGACCACCGCCAGGTCACCGGCCTGGAAGTGGAGGACAACCAAACCCACCGCAAGCGCCGCTTGCTCGCCGAGGGAATTTTCGTCGCCATCGGTCATCAGCCCAACACCGGTTTTTTGAACGGGCAACTGGATATCGACGAACTGGGTTATATTCGCACCGCCGGCGTCACCAGCCAAACCAATGTCCCCGGGGTATTCGCCTGCGGTGACGTGATTGACCGCCGCTACCGGCAGGCCGTCACCGCCGCCGGTTCCGGCTGCAAGGCGGCGATGGACTGCGAAAAATTCTTGGAAGCGCTAGAATAGCCTGCCTCTAGCCTTCGCGAAAGTGGCGAACCAAACCGCGACGGGTCAAGGCCTGGCGGACTTCTAGGAGCGCCGTGTAGGTCGGCAAGATATACAATGTGCCCCCCGCACTGCCCTGGATGGCGGCGGTGAGCGCTTGGTTGACCGCCGCCATCACGCTTACCCGGGCTTGGTCAATTCCTGCGTATTTCAACCGCACCGCGATATCCCATGCCCGCGTCCCGGAGACCCACCATTGTCCGACCCCGATCTCGCTCGCCATGCCTTCAAAGTCCACGTCCCACAACCAGGAAACGTCCCGCCCGTCGGCGTGACGGTCGTTGATCAAGATAAGGGCGTTGGTCGGAGTTGTGCGCCCCTCTGCCATGGCCCGCATCACCTGATTGAAACCGGTGGGGTTCTTGACCAGGGCTAGCCAGATCCTGGTTTCGCCATCGACAATACCCTCCATCCGGCCAAACGCTGGCGGCATTTGGCCAATCGCCCGGGGAATGTCTTCGAGGCTAATGCCCAAGGCCCAAACCAGCGCGGCGGCGGCCAGCAAATTGTACTGGTTGTAGGTGCCCGGGAGCGGCACGGTGCACTCCGCCACGTCGAACTCGGCCAATAGATGCACCGTATTGCGGTCGGCGGAAGTTCTACGCAGGCTAATCGTTGGTTGAGGCCGGTGCCACCCGCAGCCAACGCATCGGTAGTCGCCCAAATGCGCATAATACCGCGTCCGGTAAATAAGATCTTCCCCGCAGCGAGGACAGCGGTGGGAGTCGGAGACGTCGGTGGCAGCCTCGACCCTGACCGGTTCATGATCCGATTCAAACCCGTAATAGACGACGCCCGGCCTGCCCTCGCCTAAAAAGGCAACCTGCGGGTCGTCGGCGTTGAGCACCAGGCGCCCCGACGGCAACAAGGCGTCGATGCCGCGTTGAATATAAGTTAGGGTCGTGGTCAGTTCACCATAGCGATCGAGTTGATCGCGAAATACGTTGGTTACCAGGATGGCCCGGGGAGACAATTCGGGAGCCACTTTGGGCATGGTTGCCTCGTCAGTTTCCAACAGGGCAACGTCAGCCCTAGGCCGCACCCTTCGCCAGTTGCCGGCCATAATGAACGTAGTCGTGATGCCTGCCGCCAAATTGGCCCCGCTGCGATTGGCGATCACCTTCAGGCCGACGGACTGCAACACCTGACGCACCATCGCGGCCGTGGTCGTCTTGCCGTTGGTTCCGGTAATGAGCGCCACCCCGCCCCGCAAACCAACGCCCAGCCGGGCCAGCACGTCGGGGGCAATACGTCTCGCTACCAAGCCCGGGAGCGAACTCCCCCCGCGCCCGCTCATTCGGCTCACCCATGCTGTCAGGCGAGCTGCCATTACGGCCACCCACAGTCGAAGGTAACGAATGGTCGCCTCACCCTTACTGTTGTTAAAAATGCGCCACGAACCTTGACAACGGCGCTTTCCGACCCATACAATAGGAACAAGTCGGGGAGTAGCGCAGCTTGGTAGCGCGCCTGCTTCGGGAGCAGGAGGTCGCAGGTTCAAATCCTGTCTCTCCGACCATTTTCATTTTGCGGTCGATTCAGATGCCGGCGCCTTCTTGCCACAACGGAGAGTCAGGCAGCACCACCGAGTGCGGCAGCATTTGAAACGGTTCCCCCGAAATCAGATGGGTAAGTGTGATCGACGCCAACGTCCCCTCGAAACACATTTCCAGCGCCTTCCACACTTCTGGTCGCACACAGTCGCGACAATCGGCTTGTTGGCAGTCGCACAACCGGATTGGACCTTGCAGTGCGGTGAGCACATCTTTGAGGCTGATCTTGGAGGCCGTCCGCGCCAACAAAAACCCCCCGTTAGCCCCGCGCACCGACCGCACCAAGCCCGCCCGTCGGAGGCTCATCAACAGTTGCTCCAAGGACTTGTCCGACAATCCGATAACCGGCGTCATTTCGCTGATCGGCACCGGACTTTCCCCACTATGCCCTGCCAACAAGGCCAACGTCCGCAACCCCGACTTGAACGTCTCTGTCAAACTAAACACTCTCATCGTCTCCTTGAAACATTCCCGTGCTCAAATAGCGTTCCCCGGAATCGGGCAGAATCACGACCACCACCTTGTCCGCCCAGCCAGAACCTGCGAGCCATTGTTCGGCACCGGCTACCGCCGCTCCGCCGGAAATCCCGACCAGGATCCCCTCACTGCGGGCAAGCCGGCGAGCATGCAAAAACGCCGTGCGCGAAGACACGGCTACCACCGCATCTAAGCTGTCGCGGTCCAAAACGGCGGGGACAAAACCGGCGCCAATGCCCTGAATCTTATGGGGAGCGGCTGCCTTGCCGCGCAAGACCTGTGACTCCTCCGGTTCCACGCCAATTATCTGAACCGTGGGCCGGTGACGCTTTAAATAGCGAGCCACTCCGGTCGCCGTGCCGCCGGTTCCTATGCCGCAGACCACACCGTCCACCCGGCCGTCGGTATCGTTCCAGATTTCCGGTCCGGTCGTCGCCTCATGAATTGCCGGATTTGCCGGATTGTCAAATTGTCTCAGGATAACGGCTTCCGGAATCTCCTTGACCATGGCCTCGGCCCGCTCAATGGCTCCCCGCATGCCCTCTCTCCCTGGCGTCAACTCTACTTCGGCGCCATATGCGGAAAACAGCATGCGACGCTCCAACGAGGCAGTTTCCGGCATAACCAGAATGCAGCGGTAACCCCGGGAGGCTGAGACCATAGCCAGCCCGATTCCGGTATTGCCGGAGGTCGGCTCGACAATAGTCCCACCGGATTTCAGCCGTCCCTCCTGTTCCGCCTGGTTGACCATTGCCCAAGCTATGCGATCCTTGACGCTTCCGCCCGGGTTTCGGCTTTCCACCTTGCCCAGCACCAAATTGCCCGTCTGCTCCGATATTCCCCGCAGTCGGACCAGAGGTGTGAGCCCGATTAACGATTCCACCGTTTCAAAATTTCGCATGTTTCACCTCAAAATACCTGAGAATCCCCGTCGAAATTACAGAGTATAAGGTCATCATAGCATGATTTCAGACCAAACGTTGAGGGGGAATCGTCATGGCACACAAGAAACGTCCCGTGGTTCCCGAGGCACGTTCCGCCTTGAACGCGCTGAAAGAGCAAATTCAGGGAGAATTGCTCCAAACGCATCATCCCAATGGTCAGCGCTTTCGGGAGCTTGCCGAACGGCACACCGAAACTTTTGGGGTCACGACAAGACGTCAGTCAGATCACTGACCACGCGTCCACGAAATTCGTGTATCTTGCGAATCGCCATTACCACGCCCTTACCATACGCAGAGCGGTCGTGGACGTCGTGGCGAAAGGTTAAAAGCTGGCCCTCGGCACCGAAAATCACCGTTTGGTGAGCCACCAGGCCCGGCAACCGGATGGAATGCACCGGGATGTCCTCCGGTTGTCGGCGCCAGGATTCGGCCAATAAGCTTGCCATACGCTTGGCCGTGCCGGATGGCCGGTCTCGCTTGGACGCATGATGGGCCTCAATCACTTCGCCGACCTCAAACAGACGGCTGGCCTCCACCGCCATCCGCTCAAGAAACCATGCTCCAATCGAAAAATTGGCGATCAGAGCCGCCCCCACCTGGTACTGATCCACCAATTGTTCTATGCGTCGCCGATGCTCCAAGGAAAATCCGGTGGTCCCCACCACAATGTCCCATCGACGGCTTACCGCCCACTGAATACGGTGGGCAGCCGATTCGGGTTCGGTGAAATCGACCAAGACAGCATAGGGCATGGAATCGAGGTCCTCAATCTGCGACACCATGCTGAGATCGAGCGTCTCATCGTTCCACCTGGCTCCGAGGTGCTCATGCGCGTGCCTGGCCGCGATCGCTCCCACCAAGCACATATCGCTGGCTTGGTGAATGGCCTTGCCCACCGCCTCGCCGGTCTTGCCAGTTATGCCGGCCACGACTACCGGAATCTCTCCCATGCCCTCACGCCCAATCCGCAATCCGTTCTTTCCCCTTATCATATGCACTTTTCCACCAACTGGCAAACCAACGCCAAGGACGACTCCGCCCCGCGTTCTAACTGGTCGCCGGCGCGCATACGACGCGTAAAAAACGTCGGCAGGCAAGACTATGGATCGGTTACAAGCCGGCGATTATTGCCGCGATCCCGAACGCCGGGTTTATCAGGTGCTGCTGGTTTCCGATCACCGTGTGTACCTCAAAGATATTTTGCGCGGCACTCGCCTGGTCTGCGCCGAACAATGGGTCCAACGCTTAAGACCCCGTGAAACCGTGCCGGCATTGATGCAAGCGTGGCTTGAGATCCGTTGAGACCCATTCAGTCCAAGGCTTTGGTGGGTGTTGAATTCCCGGAAGAGGCCTGTTATACTTACAACCGATAGTTGCCGAAGTGGTGGAACTGGCAGACACGCGGTGTTCAGGGCGCCGTGAGCAACAGCTCGTGTGGGTTCAAATCCCACCTTCGGCACCACGTAACAGGTCGGGATGGCGGAACTGGCAGACGCTTACGTTTGAGGGGCGTATGAGGAAACTCGTGGGGGTTCGAGTCCCCCTCCCGACACCAATTTTAATCACACGCTTTGAATCATATGGTGTCGCGTGTGTTTTTTGTTCTGGGGGAATAGTTGTAACCGGAAAGCGCAACGTCAACCTGTCGCCTCGCACTATTACGGTGTCAAGAAACAACCGAAACAAATACCGCAGATCCTCGGCATTTTCGGGGTCGGCAACATTAATGTGCCCGTCTGACACGAAGGTCGCCCAGTTCTTCCGCAAGGTGTCGGCCTGCCACGCAATCTCTTCGGTTTCTCCTTGAGCTACTTAGAGCGCCTGTTCCTCTACGAGAGCTCGCGCAAGCTGTTCCCATTCCGCCCGAACGGATCGAATCATCATCTGCACCTCATCAATAACGCCAGCATCAGTCAGCAACAAAACATTTTTTGTGCCTTGGGCAATCATGGCATCCTTTTCTGCGAGCTGCTTTTCCAGCCGTTGAACCGTTTGGGCTGGTTGCCCGGATTCGCGCTTTTGGGCATCCATCACTTGTGCCCAGACCGCGTCCCATTGCTATGGGGCTAACAATTGGCGGACTTCATCCAAGAGAATCCGATCCACAATCTCGGCGGCCAATTCAGGGCTCGCACATTGATGGTAGCCTTTGTTAGACATTAGATCCCAGGTTCCGCATGTCAAATTATGGCAGGCGTTCCATTTTCGACAACGACTAGTCAGAAAAGTGGATAAAAGGATATTTCGGATCAACGTCGAATTGCTCGAACATGATCAAACTACCTGTTGCCGTTAACGTGGAATCTACAAAAGACCCCAACTATTTCGCCCATAGTGGCACCGCCTTGGCCGTCCGGTTGCTCGCGGATCGGGTCAACTGGTTGTCCGTCGTGGACACCTGCTGCCGTGGGATCCCATCCGATCCCAGATCGCGCCCAGTGTCCTGGCGCTCATGCTGGTCATTAACGTGTTGACCCACCGCAATCCGCTCTATGGCGTAGAAACCTGGGCGGCCACGTTGCCCTTGGGCTTGCTCTGGGGAGACGGCATCCAGGCCTCCCAGTTCAATGATGATGCACTCGGGCGCGTCTTGGAGGA
>JAJZXC010000177.1 GCA_021846365.1 Bacillota bacterium
CCGGGGACTGGCCTCGGCAACCGCCCGGGGAGACTTTTCCAAACCCTGGGCAGCCAGGTCACCCGTGGAGATTCGATCTCAACCCCAGGTGCATAGGGCGATTCCCCAACACGCGCATTGCAGCTCCGTCAGTCCCGCCATCGTCAGCGGAAAGTCCAGACTGCCGGCAATGGCAAAAGTCGGCACCGCTAGGGTTAAGAAACTCCTGGTCTCGCGATGGCGCCGCCAAATCTGGTAGCGGTCGAACGCGAACAGATCCCCATCCAGCAGACCCGCATCAGGTCGCGCGGCGCGCACCAGTTCGATTACCGACCCACACTTCCCGCCATCGCCGGGCAAGTCCTGGCTCCCGCCACTTCATCCTTTTCTTTGCCTGCGAGGCTCGGCAGGGGGCGCTTGGCGCCGAGTCCCGCCTAGGCATTGACCTGAGTCGCCGCTCCCTTATGCTCCCCCCGTGACCATCCCCCGCGAGCCGGTCGGTCGTCGGCCCGCTATCGAAGGTCTCGCGTCTGCCCCTGTCCGTAGGCAATCGTTTTCCAGGTGGTCAACGCTTCCAGTCCCATCGGTCCGCGAGCATGCAACTTTTGCGTGCTGATACCCACTTCGGCACCTAACCCGAATTCAAACCCGTCTGAAAACCGGGTGGAGGCGTTCCAGTATACACACGCCGCGTCTACACGTTCTAAGAACGTCTGTCCGGTGTGATACGACTGGGTGATGATCGCCTCCGAATGCTTCGACCCGTACTGTTCTATGTGTTCCAGCGCTTCATCCAGGCTTTTTACCACCTTGACCGCAATTTCCAGGCCCAAGTATTCCTCCCGATAGTCCCCCTCGTCGGCGACGAGCATATCGGGAACGATCGTCCGCGACGGAGGGTCTCCGTGAAACACCACTCCGTGCTGGCTCAGCCGGTCATGGGCTCGGGACAAAAATTCAGGCGCCACCGCGCAGTGAACCAGTAAGCTTTCCAGCGCGTTACAGACCGCAGGATTGCCCAGTTTACCGTCTACCAGCACGCTGAGCGCCATATCTAGGTCTGCATCGGCGTCAACGTAAAGATGACAGTTTCCGATTCCGGTCTCAATCACGGGCACGGTTGCCTCCCGGACCACGGCGGCGATCAGGCCCTGGCCTCCGCGGGGAATCAGCAGGTCAAGCCCCTCCAAGTGCATCAAGCCCTCGGCCAGGCGGCGGTCGGGATCTTCCAGGCATTGAACCAGGTCCCTGGCTAGCCCTGCCGAGTTCAAGGCCTGGTGCCAAGCCTCGGCCAGCGCCCGAATACTCGCCTTGGCCTCGCGCCCGCCCCGCAACAAGATGGCGTTGCCGCTCTTGATGGCCAAGCCTCCCGCTTCCACGGTCACGCCCGGCCGACTCTCAAAAATTAGGCCGATAACCCCCAATGGCACGCGTATCGTCTCCAAGATCAGCCCATTGGCCAACACCCGGCGGCCTTCGCCGCGTCCAATCGGATCCGCCAATCCGATTAACGCCTCCAACGATCGCGCCAAGCCCTCGATCTTATCTGGAGTCAAGGCCAGGCGCTTCATCAGTCCCGGGGCCAGGGCAGATTCACGCGCTCGGGTCAGGTCATCCTGGTTGGCTTGCTCAATCTCGGCCGCGTCTTCGCGCAGGATCCGCGCCATCTCGGCCAGGGCCCGGTTGCGGACCTGCATGGGCACTTGGGCTAACCTTCGCTGGGCCAGTCGCGCCTTGGCCAGCATGGCCTGCAAGTCATCCACTTGCAATTCACTCATAGTCGCACCGCCTCTCCCGGAGTTGCCGTAAACCATGTTCCGCACTGTTGATTGCCAGCCGCGATTTGCTGCAGGACGGCCGGAGTTTGGCCATTGGCGACCACGGTCGGAATCCGCTCTTCTTGGCAGATGCGCACCGCCGCCAATTTTGTCAGCATACCGCCCGTGCCCCAATCCCCGGCTCCCTCTGCAATCCGGAAAAATTCGTCGGTCACCCAGGGTACGCGGTCGATTTTCTCGGCATCCCGGTGTTGTCTAGGATTCTTGGTATAAAGTCCATCAACATCGGACAGCAGCACCAACCGATCTGCCTTCGTCAAACAGGCCACCCGCGCCGCCAAGGTGTCATTGTCGCCGATCCTAATCTCCTCATCGGCCACGGTGTCATTTTCATTGATAATGGGCAGGATCCCCCAGGCGATTAACTGCTCCAGCGTGCGAGCAGACTTTCTTCGCCCCTCGGACAAACTTAAATCCCAACTGGTGAGGAGAATTTGGGCGGCTACAATCTTGCCCAAGTGCATCCGCCAGGCATGAATCAAACGCGCCTGGCCGACCGCCGCCAAGGCCTGCTTTTCCTGCACGGTGCGCGGTCGGCGCCCCACCTCGCCGATACCGGCTCCCACTGCGCCCGACGACACCAGCAACAGTTGGTGTCCCTCATAATACAGGCGCGCTATTTGCCCGGAAAAGTCGGCGATTTTTGCCTCGTCCAAGCGTCCGTCCACCTTGCATAGATTAGACGTCCCGATTTTAATCAACCAACGCACCCGTGTCACTCCCAACAAAAAAGCCCTCACAACGTGAGGGCGAAATCTTCCGATCCGCGGTACCACCTCAGTGGTTGGCCACAACCAGCCGCTTGACCCGGGTAACGGCCGGCACCGTCCGATTTTTTCATCGGATCGCTCCAAAGTGGGTAGGCCTTGGTCACCGCACCGACCTCACACCGTCGTCGGCTCGCTGAAGCGATCGCCCAGGGCCTGGCTCTTTCCTCGCGACCAACCTATGCGCATATGCTGGGAATGGCCCGTCTTCGGACTGATAGCAACCACTCCCCTGCGATAACTTAAGTGTAGCACATTAATCGTCCAAAATGGCGATCTTATGCGCCGCGAACAGCTTGAAAGTGGGATGGAAAATGAGGCCACTCCCCCATGTTTTTCGCCAAATGCCGCAGATCTCGGCAAACCCCCGCCGGACGATAGACCTGTGCTGGGCAAAGCCAGCCTCAGATCATAGGCAACGGATCGTCGCAGTATAGGCGCCACGATATCGACGAAGCGCGGCAAAATCGTTACACTACATTTCAGCGCTGGGGCAAATCAGGCAGCGCCCGCTGACCTGGGCTATCTCACCTCCAGTTTGCCTATCCAGCGACTTTGACTGAAGGATGGTGATGTCGGTGCCCCGCACCTTGTTCGAAAAAATTTGGGATGACCATGTGGTCGTGCAAGCCCCCAATGAGCCGGCCCTGTTATATATCGATTTGCACTTGGTGCACGAGGTCACGTCGCCACAGGCCTTCGAAGGCCTGCGAGTCTCCGGTCGGCAAGTGCGCCAACCGGAGCGCACATTTGCCGTGATGGATCACAACGTTCCTACCACGAACCGTAGCCTGCCAGTCGAGGATCCCATCGCCTTGCGCCAAATGGAACTTCTAGAGACCAATTGTCAAGAGTTTGGCATACGTCTATTCAATCTTCATCATCCCGACCAGGGAATCGTGCATATAATCGGACCTGAACAGGGATTGACCCAGCCCGGCATGACGATCGTCTGCGGCGACAGCCATACGGCAACTCATGGCGCGTTTGGCGCCCTCGCCTTTGGCATCGGAACCAGCGAAGTGGAACACGTTCTGGCCACCCAATGCCTGGTGCAAGCCCGCCCCCAAACCATGGAAGTGCGGTTTGTCGGCCAGCGGCCGCCGGGGGTAACTCCGAAAGATATGATTCTCGGCCTCATCGGCCAAATCGGCACCTCGGGAGCGACCGGCTACGTCCTCGAATACACCGGTCAAGCCGTACAGCAGCTCACCATGGAGGAGCGGATGACGCTTTGCAACATGAGCATCGAGGCAGGAGCTCGAGCGGGCATGGTGTCGCCCGATGACACCACCCTCAGCTACCTTGAGGGGCGAGCCTATGCTCCCCAACCAGACCGCCGCCTGCGTCAACACTGGCTGTCGCTGGCGACCGATGCGGACGCGAAGTTTGACCGCACGGTCGAGGTCAATCTGGCGCAACTTGCCCCTATGGTTACGTGGGGGACCAGCCCAGGGATGGTAACCACGGTCGACGGTCGGGTGCCTGATCCCGAACTGGCGACGGATCCGGTGCAGGCCGAGAGCATACGGCTGGCGTTGGCCTATATGGCCCTGAAGCCTGATACCCCCATTACCGACATTCCAATCGACCGGGTGTTCATTGGTTCTTGCACCAATGGTCGCCTGCAAGACCTTCAGCGGGCGGCCGAGGTAATCCAGGGCAAACACGTGGCACCCACCGTAAAAGCGATGGTGGTGCCAGGTTCCGGGCGTGTCAAACGCCAAGCCGAGGCCATGGGCCTCGACAAGATTTTTCTGGATGCGGGCATGGAATGGCGCGAGCCGGGCTGCAGCATGTGCTTGGGCATGAACCCTGATACCCTTCAGCCCGGCGAACGGTGCGCCTCCACATCCAACCGGAACTTCGAAGGGCGCCAGGGCAGAGGAGGACGCACGCATCTGGTTAGCCCCGAAATGGCCGCCGCGGCGGCGATCTACGGACATTTCGTCGACGTTCGCAAACTGCACTAGGATAAGGGAGGCATAATTGTGGAAGCGTTAGTGCGTCACACTGGACTCGCCGTAGCTATTGATCGGGCCAATATCGACACCGATCAGATTATTCCCAAACAATTTCTCAAGCGGGTGGAACGTTCCGGATTCGGCCAGTACCTGTTCTTCGACTGGCGATATCTTCCCGACCACACGCCCAATCCTTCGTTTATTCTAAATCAGGAGAATTACCGCGGCGCCAGTGTTTTAATTGCCGGCCCCAATTTCGGATGCGGCTCCTCGCGCGAGCATGCTCCGTGGGCGCTGCGCGACTACGGATTTCGCGTCATTATCGCCCCGTCCTTCGCCGACATCTTTTTCCACAACTGCTTTAAAAACGGCATGTTGCCGCTCGTCTTGAGCCCTAATCAGGTGAGCGCGCTCACCGACCGATCCCGTCAGCACAACCTTACCCTGGTCGTCGACGTAAAAGCCCTGACCGTTGAGGATGCCGAGGGCACCATTACCTACCGCTTTCCCCTAAGCTCGTATGAACAAGAAACCTTGCTTCTCGGACTCGACGACATTGCCCGCACACTGGCTCAGGAGCAAGCTATCCTCGCCTATGAAAGGCAGCATGGCTAGCCTTAGCTAGACCTCTCGCACACCCTTCCCGAACGCCAGCACTAAGCGGTCGTGAAGGGTGTGCTTGCTGGCGTTCAGCCGACCCGGGGACGGGTCTGAATCGCCGCCGCTATGCGCTCGACCGCGCTCTGCAAGCGCTCTTCAGACTCGGTCAGCGCAATCCGGAGCCATCCCTCGCCGTGCGGCCCATAGGCCCGGCCGGGAGTCAGCACGGTATCAGCACTTTCCAAGAAAAACTTGGACGCGGCAGCCGAGGTCATTCCCTCTGGCGCCGGAAACCATAGGTAAAACGTCGCCAAGGGCCGCGAAATGTCCAATCCCGTCGCCTTCAGGCCGTCAACCACCAGGTCCCGGCGTGCACCGTAGATGGCATTCATCCGAGCAAAAACCTGTTCCGACTTCCCCTCTTGTTGCAGCGCAGCCACCGCCGCCTCCTGCACAGCTGTAAACGCACCCGAGTCCAAGTGACTCTTCAAGAGGCCCAGAACTTCAACGGCCACCCGAGCGCCGACGGCAGCAGCGATGCGCCAGCCGGTCATGTTGAATGGCTTCGAAAATGAGTAAAACTCAACCGCCACCTCCTTGGCCCCCGGAATTTGCAGTACGCTGGGCGCGCGGTACCCGTCGTAGGTCATTTCCGCGTAGGCGTTGTCATGGCACAACAACACGTCATAATACCGACATCGATCGACCGCCTCGGCCAAAAACTCCTTGGGCGCGATGGCGCCGGTTGGGTTGTTGGGATAGTTTAGCCACAGCATCTTGGCGCGCCGCCATGTCTGTTCATCGATCGATCCTAAGTCGGGGAGAAATCCCCGCGCCGGGTCCAGGGCCAGCGTCACCACCTCCGCTCCCGCCAGCGCGGCTTGGGTCGCATACACAGGATATGCCGGGTCAGGCACCAACACCAGGTCGCCCGGCCCAGCCATTGCCCAGATCAAATGCGCGATGCCCTCTTTGGATCCGATCAACCCCACTACTTCCCGTTGGGGGTCGACCTCGACGCCGAAGCGTCGATGATACCACTGCGCCATCGAGCGGCGAAAGGCCTCACTGCCCAGGTAGTTGGGATATCGATGATTGGACGGCCGTTTGACCGCCCGCATCATGGCTTCCACAATATAGTCCGGCGTCGGCAAATCTGGATCTCCCACGCCAAGATTAATCACGTCCCGACCGAGTTTCCGCCTAGCCTCAGCTAATCGGTCCAATTCCAGAAACAGGTACGGCGGTAGTTCCGCCATTCTGGCCGCGGGTTTGATCTTCGCCACTCCTTTGAATCCGTAGTCGTGTCAACCATCTTCAACATTGTATCATCGCCTCGCCAACGGACAAGTACTACTACTCGCCGAAAACGCTCGCGCAACAGATTAGTAGAATCAGATTCTAGAATCCAGCAGACGCGAGGTGATCTGCAGTGCCTATATCGTTGGACAACCCTTTTTGGATTGGTGATCGCTATTTTTCCGAAACGGATCTCGCCCTCATCCGAACCACGATTCGCCAATTTCCCCATCTTAGCCGCAGCGAATTGGTGGCCACGTTGTGCGAAAACTTACCTTGGAAGAGTCTGAATGGTAAACCACGGCGCGAGGCCTGCCACAGTTTGCTCGACGCCCTCGAGAGCACTCCCGGCTTGCGCCTGCCGCCAAAACGTCGCGGCGGCAGATTTCCGCGCCCAGAGCATCAGGGTACCCCCGTGCCTAATCTTGGCCTGGATGCCACAC